>JANXSK010000041.1 GCA_025352695.1 Ferruginibacter sp.
GATCCACAGTTTAAAAAATTAGAAATATACGAATACATCAATACCCAATACGAGCCCGTCTCCGTAAACCCGGAAATGTATCATTTTATTCTCCACGACAATTGTACAGTAGATGTGAATCTCCTTGATATTTGGGAGTAATCTATCTACTATTATCTACGTAATTTTACAAAAAAACAAAGGAGAAATTTTGCCCGACATCATTCAGTTATTGCCCGATAATATTGCCAATCAAATTGCTGCAGGTGAAGTAATTCAACGGCCTGCCAGTGCAGTAAAAGAATTACTGGAAAATGCTGTAGATGCAGGAGCAACAGAAATAAAATTGATAGTGAATGATGCAGGTAAAGCCCTGATACAAGTAATTGATAATGGTAAAGGCATGAGCGAAACGGATGCCCGTATGAGTTTTGAACGTCATGCGACCTCTAAAATAAAAAATATAGACGACCTGTTTCATATTAAAACCATGGGTTTTAGAGGAGAGGCGTTGGCGAGTATTGCAGCAGTAGCACAGGTAGAATTAAAATCAAAAAAAGCGGAAGATATAACCGGAACTTATATTGAAATTGATAACAGTGTGGTAAAAAAGCAGGAGCCGGTGGCCATGCAGCAAGGTACCAGCATTGCTATGAAAAATTTATTTTTTAATGTACCTGCCAGAAGAAATTTTTTAAAAAGTAACCCATCAGAGTTGCGCCATATTATAGATGAGTTTATTCGGGTGGCCATGTCATTCCCTGATATCTTTTTTTCTTTAACCAGTAACGGTCAGCAGGTTTTCCATTTAGAAAGCGGTTCGTTAAAACAACGGCTTGTACAAATATTAGGAAATAATTACAATGCCAAACTGGTAAGTGTACAGGAGCAAAGTGATTACATGAATATTTATGGTTTTGTGGGTAAACCCGAAACAACAAAAAAAACCAGGGGCGATCAATACTTTTTTGTAAACAATCGTTTTATAAAAAGTGCTTATCTAAACCATGCGGTTATGGGTGCTTTTGATGAAATGATTGCAAAAGATAGCTTTCCGATGTACACCTTGTTTATTGATCTGGATCCATCACAGATCGATATCAATGTGCATCCCACCAAACAGGAAATAAAGTTTGAAGATGAAAAAATTATTTATGCTTTTGTAAAAAGTGCCGTAAAGCATGCGCTTGCACAATTTAGTATTACCCCTACATTGGATTTTGAATTGGATTCCTCTATTCAGCACCTGGATGCAGTTAGTAAACCTTTTACTGAAGAAAGAAAATCCTCTGTAGCATCCTCTTCTCTATACAATACGTTTTCTAAAAAAAACCAGGCACATTTTATTGAAAATAAAAGTGAGTTAAAACATTGGAAAGATTTGTATGAACCAGCAGCAGGAGAGCAAGGTGTTTTGCCTGCAACTTTCAGCAATGCAGATACAGCGTTGACACCCGTTAACCGAGACCCTGGTTTTGTAAGTTTGCAGGCTTTTATAACCCAGCCTGTATTAACAATCGATCATTTAATTCAGTTGCACAAAACGTATATCATTGTGCAAAATGACACTGGCTTTTTAGTAATTCATCAGCAAAACGCACACGAGCGAATTTTATACGAACGTTTTATAAAAGCAGTAGCGGGTAAACCTATTGCTATACAACAAAATCTCTTTCCCATTACAATAGATTTAACGGCTATGGATATGGTAATATTAAGTGAACTATTACCAGAACTACATTTTTTAGGCTACCATTTAGAACCATTTGGTAACAATACTTTTTTAATACAAGGCACTCCGGCAGATGTAGAACAAGGCAATGAAAAAATAGCGATAGAAAAAATGCTGGAGCAGTTTAAACATTTTAGTGCCGATTTAAAATACAGTAAAAGAGAAAAATTATTTCGTTCACTGGCATGGCAGCAGGCTATTAAAGCAGGAACAATGCTATCGCAAAAAGAAATGAAAATAGTAGCAGAAGATTTATTTGCCTGCGATGTATCCAATATTACACCCAACGGCAAACCAACATATACCGCATTTAAAAAGAACGAACTGGATAAAATGTTTGGCAGGTAAAGTGGCTGCTGTTGCTAACTATGTTTATTTTATAAAATTAAATGTTACCATCATAATAGTAATAAAAAGACAAATCAGTCCCGAAAGAAAAATATAGTCAGCAACATTTTCATATTTGATACTTTTATCCGAATTACTTCTTATCGAAAGAAAGGATAAAAAGCTGCTACTCATAAACAAGATGGTTGCTACCGAAGTACTCTCATCTATAAATGTTGTTCCGCTTAAATTAAATACTTTCAGAGAAGTTAAAACAAGGAAACAAATACCAAGTAAATTGGCAGAAGTATTTAAAATGTGTGGCGCTTTATTATTATCAGCCATAAAATATATTTACTGCATGAAATTAAGTTACACCAGCTGCCCATGGGTTAAGCAGCGGTTAATTAGTGTACTTTAGTAAAAGGATAGATAAAATGTAAATAATTTTCTGTAGAAATTAAATACCCATAACAATTATTTTAATATACTAATTTGTAAAGCTTGTGATGATTACACTTAATAAATTCAAAGTATTTAGTACTTTCATACACCTAAAATAATAGCATGACCTTTACTATTGAAAGTAAAATTGAAAATGGATTCAATAAAATAATACTGAAAGATAACAATGCTCAAACTTCAGTGGAAGTGATCCCCTCCTGCGGCGCAATTTTACATGCATTTACAGTTTTGCACAATGATCGTTTTATTAACGTAATAGAACAATATACTTCTGCAGAAGATTTTGCTAAAAATGTAGAAGCTAAAGGTTTTAAAAGTTGTAAACTATCGCCCTTTGCTTGTCGCTTGAAAAATGCAACTTACCATTTTAGTGAAAAAGAATATAGGGTTGATAAATTTTTAATGGGAGAAAGTGCAATACATGGCTTGTTGTATAATTCGGTGTTTACGATAAAAGAGCAGGAAGTAAATGATGAAAAGGCCAGTGTGACAATGGCTTTTGAGTACAAGGGTACTGAAGCAGGATATCCTTTTTATTATGATTGTAACGTAACCTATACTCTGGGAAAAGAAAATACACTCAACATCAGTACCGAAATTATTAATAGAGACAAAGGGTTGATCCCTATGCAGGATGGCTGGCATCCTTATTTTACATTTGGTGGAAAAATAAATGAGCTGCAATTAGAATTTCAAAGTAAAGAAAAAATAATTTTTGATGACACATTGGTGCCTACAGGAGAAAAAGAACCCTATCAGCAATTTGGCTCTATACAAAAAATTGGGGATACATTTTTAGATAATTGTTTTTCATTAAACTTTGCAGAGTGCCAGCCATTGTGTGTATTAAGAGATCCGGTGCAGCAACTGCAGCTTGAAATTTATCCTGATAAATCGTACCCATTTTTGCAGATATATACACCACCGCATCGCAATAGTATTGCTATAGAAAACCTAAGTGCAGTTCCAGATGCATTTAATAATGGCATTGGTTTAATAACTTTAGCACCACAAACAAAAGCACTATTTACAACGTCCTATAAAATAACTCCGTTATATTAGCTGATGAACCCGATTGCTGCAACAATTTTAAAATCCTTTACAGAAAGTTTTATATCTCAGCCTACATTGTATTTTTCTCCCGGCCGCATCAACTTAATAGGTGAGCATGTTGATTATAATGATGGCTTTGTAATGCCTGCTGCCATTAATAAAGGCGTGTACTATGCTATTGGTGAAAATGAGAGCAACGAAATACATTTTTACTCAATGGATTTTGATGAATGGCTTTCTGTTGGTACAGGCGAGGTAAAAAAAATGTCGGGTTGGAGAAACTATGCACTTAGTGTTGTTAATGAATTTTTATTGTTAGGCTGTAAAATAAAAGGATTTAACTGTGTGTTTGCGGGAGATATTCCCCGTGGATCGGGAATGAGTTCATCTGCTGCAGTTGAAGGCGGACTAGCATTTGCATTGAATGAAATGCTGAATGTAGGTTTAAATAGGGTACAACTTGCATTGCTTTGTCAACGGGCAGAGCATAATTTTCCGAATGTAAACTGTGGTATTATGGACCAGTTTGCTAATATGATGGGAAAAAAAGACAAGGTGTTATTATTGGATTGCAGAAGTATGGAACATCAATATTTTCCGCTGCATATGGAAGGATATAAAATTGTACTATTGAATTCGAAGGTGCACCACACGTTGGCATCTGGTGAATACAATATACGCAGGCAACGCTGTGAAGAGGGATTGGGTATAATAAAAAGTAAGTTAAATATTCAGTCTTTTAGAGATATAACAAGGGTGGAAGATTTACAAGTTTACAAAACCAATATGCCGGGTAAGGTATACAATTGTTGCCTATATGTTATAGAAGAAATTGCCCGTGCAAAAAAAGCTTCCGAGTTATTGCAACAGGAAAATTTAATTGAGTTTGGAAAATTGATGTATGCAACGCATGAAGGATTAAGTAAGTTGTATGAAGTAAGTTGTGAAGAATTAGATTTTTTGGTGGAACTGGCTAGCCAGAATAGTAATGTAATTGGCTCAAGGCTGATGGGTGGCGGTTTTGGTGGTTGCACCATTAATATTATTGCTAATGATGGTATTGAACATTTTATTGAAGAAACCAGTAAGGCATATCAACAGCGTTTTGATATTATTCCTGAAGCCTATATTGTTGAAACCGCTGATGGAACCAATGAGGTATCTATTACACCTTAATATAAATTTTCTTTTTGTCGAGCAGCCACGCAAAGCCCCACATTATTGTAATGAAACAAAACGCATAAATAAGCGAGCCAATCTTTGGTTCTGCGGGTAATATTGATTTACATACATTTTCATAAAACCAATTGAAGGGAGTAAGGTAAATTGTTTTTCCATTAGGTGCAACACCACCCGGTATTTGTATCAGGGCAAGCAGTCTTGGCAACACGCCACTCATTACAAAAATGAAGAGTGCATTTTTACCAAATACATCGAAGAAGCTACTCCACTTTCCTTTCCAGCCTTTAAACTCAATGAGGTTGATCATCACAGCCAGGATGAGTATGGCTAATCCTGTGGTATATATTGTATAACTGCTAGTCCATATTTTTTTGTTGATCGGAAAAACCATATCCCAGCAGTAACCTGTAAATATCAACACACAACCGGCAACAAAAAGGCCATTTACCATTTCTGTAGTTTTACCCTTTTGTAAAATATAACTACCGGCCAGGTAGCCAAATATCACCTGAACGATGGCACCAAAAATACTCATTAGTCCTTCGGGATCAAATGAGGTGCCTTCGCCTTTATAGATATGCGCTTCTCCAACCAATGCCAGGTCTATTTTTGTTCCGAACCAACCTGCCAGGCTAAAGGGATCGGCAGGGTTAGCTGCTACACATAAAAACCAATAGGCCAATAGTATAAATGCACTTACTACAAATGCACCCTTCTGTTTAAAATAATGTGCAATTATTGAGGCAAAAAAGTAGCAGAGTGCTATGCGTTGTAAAACGCCAAAAATGCGGACACCTGCAGCCTTTCCGTCTGCGGTGATATAGGCCCAGGGCTTGCCAACCAATTGCCCGTTATCCCATTTTATAAAAGGAAACCAATTTAAAAAAATACCAATCAAAAAAATAAGTAAGGTTCGTTTGATTACTTTTCTCCAAAAAAAACTTTCTCCGGCGGCTTCTAACTTTGGTAAAACAAAAGCCATTGCATTACCTACTGCAAATAAAAAAAATGGAAAAACAAGATCTGTTGGTGTAACGCCATGCCACGGAGCATGCTCTAATGGCGCATAAATGTGGCCCCAACTGCCGGGGTTATTTACTAAAATCATCAGTGCCACAGTGGCGCCTCTAAATACATCAAGAGCGTAGAAGCGTTGGTTCATTTGCCGGCGATTTTATTGAAAAAAAAGAAAGGTAATTAATTCTTTTCACTCAACTCCAGCCAGCGCATTTCTTTTTCATCTAATAATTCTGCAATAACACCAATACGTTCTGCAGCTTTTTGCAATTCGCCAAACCCGGGATTGCCTGCATTCATTGTTTGTTCCAATGTCGTTTTTTCTTTTTGCAACACTGGCATTTCTTTATCTAATAACTCCAGTTCTCTTTTTTCTTTAAAAGATAGTTTTTGTCCGCTGTTGGTAGAAGTTGCAGCAGGAGCAGTTTCCACTATTTTTGTTTCTTGTTTTATAAGCTGTCTTTCATCAGTTAAACTGCCATTGGATACCGCTTCCCTGTATTGTGTGTAGTTGCCGGGATAATCTCTTATTACTGCATTTCCTTCAAAGGCAAATAAATGATCTACCATTCTATCCATAAAATAACGATCATGGCTAACGATAAGAATACAACCCGGATAGTCCATTAAAAATTCTTCAAGCGTACGCAATGTTTGCAAATCAAGGTCATTGGTAGGTTCATCCAATACTAAAAAATTGGGGTTTAAAAATAATACACTCATTAAATGTAACCTGCGCTTTTCGCCACCACTTAATTTACTTAAGGGAGTAAATTGTTGCTCTGCAGAGAAACCAAATTTTTCCATAAACTGGCTGGCACTAATTTTTGTACCATCATTTAGTGGAAAATATTCTGCCATATCTTTTACATATTCAATGGCTCTTTTATCTTCTTTGTATATTAATCCATCTTGACTAAAATTGCCAAACACTACAGTATCGCCATGGTTAATTTTACCACTATCCGGCGCTTCCAATTGTAAAGCAATTTTTAAAAAAGTAGATTTACCAACACCATTCTTTCCAACTACACCAATGCGTTCTCCTCTTTTAAAAGTGTAATCAAACCCTTTCATTATTTGCAGATCGCCATAACTTTTATGCACTTTTATTAACTCTAAAATTTTGCCTCCAAGCCTGGTCATCTTTACTTGCAGACTTACTTCTTCTACATCTTTTTTTAATTTTACCCTGTCTTCTACTTCAGTAAATGCATCTTGCCTGCTTTTACTTTTAGTGGTACGGGCTTTAGGTTGCTTGCGCATCCATTCCAGTTCTTTTCTAAAAATATTTTTATCTTTTTGTAATTCGCTTTGCTGTACTTCAAGGCGCATACTTTTTTGCTCTAAAAAATTATCATAATCGCCTTTGTACACATATACAGTTTCCTCATCAATTTCGACAATTTCATTGCTAACGGCATCTAAAAAATAACGATCATGCGTAACTAATAACAGGGTAACTTTTGCAGCAGCCAAGTAATCTTCCAGCCACTCAATCATTTCAACATCCAGATGGTTGGTAGGTTCATCTAATATCAGCAAACAGCGTCCTGCATGGAGATCAGCCTCAATTAGTGCCTGTGCCAGTGCCACTCTTTTCTTTTGGCCGCCACTGAGGTTGCTTACTTTTTCATTTAGATGATGAAGGTTTAATTTACCTAAAATTTGTTTAAGATCACTTTCAAAACTCCAGGCGTTCAGGTCATCCAGCTTAGCCATCAACTCACCTAATTTATCAATATCCTCCAGACCGTCTTCTAAAAATTGTTCGTATTCTTTAACCACTTTTACCACAGGGTTATCTAAGCGCAGCACATTATCCCAAATGGTTTTGTTGCCGTCAAAATCATTGTCCTGCTGTAACATGACCACTTTTATATCTTTATGCACCCACACGGTGCCGGAATCTGGTGTATCTAAACCAGTAATAATTTTTAGCAGGGTACTTTTTCCACTACCGTTGCGGGCCACCAGGGCTATTTTATCTCCTTCCTCTATATTTAAAGTAATATTCTTAAAAAGGGTTCTTATCCCGAAAGATTTGCTGATATTTTCTATTGAAGCGTAATGCATGGCGGCAAAGGTAACGGAGGAATAGTGAAATCAGCTATTCATATAAGTATTGTCTTGTATACCTTGTATTTTTTATGCAATTTAATTTTTTTTGAGGAAAAAGCAGTTGTAGAGAAGATAGTTACCGGTTTACCTCATAAACAAATAGTGTATATTTTTACTGTTACATTTGCAATTAAATATAAAATAATTATTTAGGTATACAGTATGGTTGCAGATTTTAGTAAAAAGCCTTTAAAAGAAATACAAGGAAAAGAAAAGCTGGTATATATATTCGATCAGGGAAAAGGTGTCAATTTAAATGAAGCCGTGGTAGCAGCTTTTGGTGAAGAATGGTTGAAGTTCAGTAACTTCAAGGAAGCAGATATTAACCAGTTTGGTGATGAATATTTTGATATAGTTGATGCCACTATTTTAAATAAAAATACTTATGTGCTTGATATGGGTTGCGGTAGTGGAAGGTTTTCTAGATATCTGTCTTCAAGGGTTGGTTTTATAGAAGCCCTAGATCCCAGTGAAGCCGTCTGGGCAGCAGAACAATTATTGTGTGGAATTGACAACGTAAGATTGATCAACGCTTCTGCAGATTCTATTCCATTCGTAGATGATACTTTCGATTTTGTGATGTCTATTGGTGTACTGCACCACATTCCCAATACGCAGATGGCTATGAAAAATTGTGTAGAAAAAGTAAAGCCAGGTGGTCATTTTTTCGTTTATCTTTATTATAATCTCGATAACAGTGGCCTTACATTCCGGCTTATTTTTAAATTTGTAAGTCTTATAAGAAAATTTATTTCTTCGCTACCATCGGGTATCAAAAAATTTATGTGCGATTTGCTTGCGATACTGGTGTACCTGCCAGTAATTATTGTCGGAAAACTATTAGATAAAGCAGGGTTTAAGCAATTGGCAAAAAAGCTGCCGCTATCATATTATCAGGACAAGTCTTTTTTTATTATAAGAAATGATGCGTTGGATAGGTTTGGAACTGCGTTGGAACATCGCTTTTCCAAAGCAGAGATTAAGGTTATGATGGAATCCTGCGGACTAATCAATATCCATTTTTCTGACAATAAGCCTTACTGGCATGCAATAGGTAAAAAAGATTTCCTTAAGCACTGATACAATTATGCAGCTACAAAAAAATCAACCGTTTACAAGTTGTTTTAATACGACGAATTATGATAACTAAAATTTGTTTAGCAAGTCGGCATATTGTTTCATAATAATGGGTAAATCAAAATCTTTTGCCCGTGTAATACCTGAACTTGCATAATGTTTGCGTAAAATTTCCTCATCTATCATCATTAACATGGCTTTAGCCAATGCATCCGGATCATTTACGGGAATAAGCAATCCGTAGGTACATTTTTCAACTCCGATACATTGGTTGTGTTGTAAAAAACTGCCCGATAATAATTCCCTGGGTCCTGTTGGACAATCTGTACTAATTACTGGTGTGTTGCAGGCTAGGGCTTCTAAAAGTGCATTGGGGAATCCTTCTGTATCAGATGTTAATATATGGCATTGGGATTTTGCAACATATTTTACAACATTTTGACGATATCCTAAGAAAACTATTTTATCGCTGATGCCTAATTTGTGCGCCTGAATTTTAATATTTTCTTCTTCCGGCCCCTGCCCAATGACCAATACTTTAAAATTTCTGTTTTTTATTTTGTTTACCGCAGCTAAAATTAATGCATGATTTTTTCCTTTTTCAAATCTTGCAACATGCGAAAAAGTAAAGCTATCAAAGCTAAAATCTTCCACAGGTTCATCCATATCTTTTTGCTGCCTTGTGATATTAACGGGATTATTTATAACAGTAAACTTATTGGTAAGGTTAAAGTTTTTTGTAAGATCGTATTTAATACCAGTAGAATTGGGAACGATTACATTTGCAAATGGATATAATTTTTTTACTAAAAATCTGCCAGTTTTACCTTTAAAAGTATGAGGATTATATGCTGAAGAAGTATGAGATCTCTCACTGATTAAAATAGCACCTTTCCATTTGAGTAAACGTAAAAAACAATTAATATAATTGGACCTGTTTAAAGCAGAAAAACAGACTTCAATATTATTTTGCTGCAAATACTCTTTTAAGCGGTAAGCAAGTAACGGAATTTTTAAAATATCTTTTGCCCTTTTTTTTAGCCTAAGGTTAGAGTTGTCTATTATTTTTATATGAATATCATTCACAGGTAATTCATATTCAATGGTGTTATTTAATAATACAAGGTGTATATCAAATTCTTTATAAAAAGAGTTTATTATTTGGGAAATTACTTTTTCAGTCCCTGCCACTTCAAGCGCATTTATTAAAATAGCCAGTTTCTTTTTTTGCATGGTAAAACAATATCTTTTTTTTATAACTCAGGTACCCGATAGGTGTGTTTGTAAACTGATATTTAGTTAATATGATAAATTTTATTAATTATAAATCAAATAAAAAAAATTTCCATGTAAATGTATCTCTGATATTTTTAAAGGTTTAAAATATCAGGGATTATAATTATCGGTAAAATTGGGCTATGTTAGCAATTTATTTAATGTCAACTTATTAATGGTATTCAAATAATACTAACTACTTTAATAGTTTAATCTTTCCGTTTTAAAAAGAATAAAATTGAATAGGCAAATTAATCAGATACTGCATTTAGTTTGTGATGAAATATACCATTATTTTTGACAATTATGATCCAGAGGTTATAAAGAAAAGAAAACTTATTTTCTATTTTAGCGCTTATCTTTTTTTGAGCTGCTAAAGTAAGCTGCGTAAAACAACCTTACTTTTACAAAAATGATATTTTTGGTAAGAATGAAAAAATAAAAATGGCTGCACACCGAAAAAGATTAGTTGAGAATTTGATATCGTTGTCCGCGGTTCAAGGATTAAGTATCCTATTTCCATTGATTACTTTTCCTTATTTGATAAGGGTTTTAGGTATAGAGGGTTTTGGTGTTTTTTCGCTGGTACAAACATTTATTATGTATTTTGATCTGCTTGTTTCTTTCGGTTTTGGCTTAACAGCCACAAAAAGAATATCAGCAAATATGCAAGATGAGTTAATGGTAAAGCAAATAATTATTGCAGTTTATATTCTTAAAACTATATTGTTTTTAATATCCTTCCTTATTTTTATTGCCTGCTCCTTCACGCCCTTTTTACAAGGGCATATTTATTTACTTCCCCTATCTGCTTTTTACTTGCTCGGTAATATGTTGTTTCCAGACTGGTATTTTCAGGGAATACAGAAAATGAGGAATATTACATTTGTTACGTTAATCTCTAAAGCGATTTCTTTATTACTCATTTTGGTAATGGTTAAAGAAAAAACGGATATTGAATATGCTATTATAGCCATGTCTGCAGGTAATATGGTAGCAGGTATAATTGCAATGATTTTAATGTTTAAAAGTTTAAGCAACGGTTTTGTATTACCAAGCCGAGGCTTTATAAAAGATGTTTTTAAAGAAAGCTCCTACGTTTTTATGAGCATTATTCTTGCGCCATTATACAGCTCAGTTAATATTTTTATTTTACGCATATTTACCAATCCATTAATGGTTGGTTACTATGCAGTGGCAGAAAAAATATTTAATGCAATAGGTATGTTAACCAATATCATTAACAGAACTTTTTATCCGCACCTTTCACAATTGTATGTCAGTTCTATAAAAGCCTATAAAAAAAATATTAATAAACTTTTAGTTATTATAGCTGGCATTTTTTTCGTATTTGCCTTAATGCAGTTTTTTGGTGCCGCGTTGATTGTAAAGTTTTTATTTGGAAAAGAGCAGGAAGATATCTCTTATTCCGTTGCTATTTTGAAGATTATGAGTGTGGCATTAATTTTTTCACCTTTTGTTTCCTTTTTTTTTCAGCTAATGATTATACAAGAACAAAAAAAAGAATCTATTATTAATATTTCAATTGCCGCAATAACTAATATTATTATAGGCTCTGTTTTTACTTATCTGTGGGCAGGTAAAGGGTTGGCTGTTAATTTATGTTTAATGGTAATGTTAATGTTTTTTTTAAATAGGCGATCATTTATAAAAAAAATAAAGTCTTTAAATACTTAAATATTTATGCCCATCATCACCGTGTTTACACCAACATTTAACAGGGCAACTATATTGTCAAGGGTATATGAAAGTCTACTGCAACAAACCTTTACGGATTTTGAATGGATTATAGTAGATGATGGCAGTACAGACAATACCAAGACGCTCATTCAGCAATGGCAGAAAAAGGCAAATACATTTTTGATAAGATATTTTTTTCAGCAAAATAGTGGTAAACATATTGCAGTTAATTATGGGGTTCAACAGGCAAAGGGGGTATTTTTTATAATAGCTGATTCGGATGATCGTTTTGTGCCAGAAGCCCTGGAGGAATTTTACAGTGCATGGAATGCTATCCCTATAAAACAGCAGTCAGATTTCTCAAATGTGTGGTGTTTATGTAAAGATGAAAAGGGGAATATTATAGGTGATAGTTTTCCGGAAAATACCTGGGATGCCTATTATTATGAACGCAAGTATATTAAAAAAATTGGTGGTGAAAAATGGAATATGGAGCAAACCGCAATATTAAAAATGTTTCCATTTCCTGCTATACATGAAAAAGGGCTGTGCGTTCCAGAAGGAATTATTTGGAACAGGATTGGCGAAATATATAAAACCAGGCATATTAATAAATGCCTTCGTATTTATCATTCCTCGCAGGATGGGTTGATGCAACTACCAGATAAACCAACAAGATTTTTAAAGATGTGGATAGAAAATCGAGATATACTTGCTTATGAAAGTAAGTACCTGCATCTGTCAATTGCTTATTTTTTTAAGACAGGCTTTTTTTATTTATTTGCATCACTAAAAATACGTAAAAAGCCTCCTGAAATTTTTATTAAGCCCTTTAAATTTCGGGTCAAAATAATGCTTGTATTTATAACAATTATTTTTCCATTTATATTTGGATTATATTTCGCAATAAAAAAAGTAAAAAAGTATACCTAAAATAAGAAAAGAAATAAATTTTAATTTGAAGTCTATCAGTCAGTAATACAGGTGTATTTTCATACTGATTCGGTCTCAGTATCCATTCAATTTTTTCTACATAAATTTGTATTCTTTATTTTTTTAAATAACTTATGTGCTTAAAGCACGACAAATTATATGTTCATCTTCAGTATTGAACGCTGTAATTTTTTAATTCAATTGTTAATATAAAATCTAAACAGTAAAAGTGGTAATTAATCATAAAAATTCAGAAGATTGGACTTCAGAAGCTATTGCTGATTTCTGGAACTGGAAAAGCCAAGACTCGGGATCCAATGAGGAATATTTTACTGCTATGATTGGTAATGGGCTTGTTAATTTGCTCCGTTCCAAACAGATGATAAAAGGTAAAGTTTTAGATTATGGATGTGGTGCAGGACATTTATTAAGTAGGATGCTTAAAGAACCTGAGGGTGAATTTTTTGGATTAGATTTTTCTCCGGATTCAATTGAAGCAACAAGAAATAAATGTGGTAACAACTCAAAACTAAAGGAGCTCCTATTAGTTAAAACATTACCTGTTGCTTTTGATGATAACCTGTTTGATACGATCACCTTTATTGAAACAATAGAGCACCTGCAAAATGACATGTTACAAAATACACTTTCCGAAATATACAGAATATTAAAGCCGGGTGGTAAAGTATTTATTACCACCCCTTTTAATGAAGAGCTTGAGAAACATCTTGCATTTTGCCCGTTTTGTAAAGCAGAATTTCACCAAATGCAACACATCCAATCATTTACGGTTAATAGTATAAAAGCGCTGTTAGAAAAACATCAGTTTGTTATTGAATATTGTAAAAATATTGATCTCGATAAATACCAGATTGGGATTTTTAAATATACAATTAAAAAAATGTTACTAAAATGTGCAACATTACTTGGTTTAAAAAAAACAATTTTTAATTTAACACCCAACTTAGTAGTTATAATGTCAAAATGATATTAAAAAACGCATTTTTTACTGAAGTATATTTTTGTAAGTAATATTTTAAAGTCTATATCATTTAATAATTTTTGATGGTGTGTTAAAAAATAATAACATCATAGTGTATTATCATTCCCCTGCGTAACGCTCTAAAAAAAAATTTTTTGCTATAAATAAAAAATTTTTAAAGCGCTGTATTCCATTAAAAGTAGTTGGGGAAATAATTAATTTTATGTTTCGGACAAAAGAAAAACAACTGTTGATCCGTAAAAAATAGCAAATGATAAAACGGATTTATAATAAGTTGGCTGTGTTTACAAAAGTTGTAGGGGAATCAAAAAAACCTATCAGGTTTTTATTTGCGCAGATACTGGCAAAAACTGGGCTATGTAAATTTTTTGTAATTAAGATGAATGGCTATAAGCTTCGCTTTACTCCTTCATCATTAAGTATAACATTGTTTTCTAATCCGGTCGATAGGGATCTTGACGAAGCTTTTTTTCGGCATTTATTAAAACAGGGAGATGTTTATGTGGATGTAGGTGCAAATATTGGTACACTTGCTTTATGTGCAGCACAACTCGTAGGTAATAATGGAAAAGTTATTGCAATTGAAGCTCATCCCAAAACATTCGGATACCTTACTGAAAATGTTGCATTGAACTCATTTTTAAATATCAATTTATTAAACTATGCCGTTGGAGATAAAGAAGGCGAACTTACTTTTTCTGATATTAATTCGGATGACCAGAATAAAGTGATAATAGGTTTAACGGGAGGTATTACTGTTCCCGTAAAAAAACTTGATGTGTTATTAAGTCAGGAAAAAAATATTTCATTACTTAAAATTGATGTAGAAGGATTTGAAAAATATGTTGTTGATGGGGCTTCAGAAGTATTGAAACGAACCGACATGGTTTTTTTTGAATCGTGGGATCAAAGTTTTTTAAATTATGGGTATACTGCTGGCAATCTGATTGATCTTTTTGAACAAAAGGGTTTTAAGGTTTTTAGTATGGCGAATGATAAATTATCTGTGATTTCAAGCAGGTACAATTCTGTAAACTGCGAAAATTTATTGGCAATAAAAGATATAGCACAGTTTAGTTTTAAAACCGGAATTAAGCTGTTATAATACCAGAAAAATAAATTATTTACAAGTTGTTTTTATTCTTTATTAAATAGTATTAAAGCGGATTGCTTATGAAGGCAAAAAGTGGTAAAAAGCAATTTTAAGCATGATTGAAAGAGTAAAAGACAATAAAAAAATAAATCTTTTAATAATCACCCCGAGCCTTGAATGTGGAGGGTCAGAACGATTTGTATTAATCTTATGTAATAATATAAGTGTAGATAAATTCGATGTCACGTTAGTAGTATTAAATAATACAAATCCGTTTTATAAAATCAACCGTTCAGCAATAAAAATTATTGATTTAAAAATACCAACTGTACGGCAATCTTTTTTTAATATCCGCAAAGTTGTTAAATCAGTAAAACCTGATATCATCTTTACTACAGCCAATCACCTCAATTTGTTTTTTGCCATTTTTAAAAGGATGCTAACAGGTACTATAAAAATTATAGCCAGAGAATCAAGCATTGTAAGCATTCAAAAAAGAGAGGAAAAACTTACCTGGTTATTTAACGGGCTACTAAAAATGTATTACAAACGGCTCGATTTTATTTTATGCCAGTCAACTTATATGCAACAAGACTTGGTAGAGCATTACCAAATAAACAAAGAAAAAACGATTGTAATTAATAATCCGGTTGAAATAATTGCTATAGATCTGCCGATTAATGATTTTAACAAAACTGGTGAAAGAACGTACAAATTTATTACTGTTGCAAGGTTGTCGAAAGAAAAGGGTTTGGCTCGTTTAATAAATGCGGTATCCTATTTAAAAATTCCTTTTACCTATCATATTATTGGAGAGGGTATTGAAAGAAAGCCGTTGGAGCAATTAATAATTGAAAAGAAACTGCAAGGAAAGGTTATACTGGAGGGTGCTAAAACACAGCCTTATAAAAATATGCAGAACGCTGATCTTTTTTTAATGGGCTCCTATCACGAGGGATTCCCCAATGTAGTTATTGAAGCCGGTATATTAGGAATTCCTGTTGTTGGTTTTGATGCACCCGGTGGCTTGAAAGATATTATTATAGAGGGTGAAAATGGGTTGCTAGTAAAACACGATAACATAATAGAATTTGCAGGTACTATTGAATCAGCACTAGCAAAAAACTTTGATAAAAATAATATCCGGCAACAAACAAGTAAGCGATTTTCAGTAGTAAATATTTTAGATAAAATAGAACAGTTATTTACAAAAATTGCAGTGTCATAACTACGCAATTGAATTGTTTATTAAAATAGTAGTTTTATAATTATTTGCATTTTAAATAGATTATATGTGTGGCATAAATGGATTTTGCGATTTTAATAAGCACTTGCAAAAAGGCGATCTGGAAAATGCGAACCGAGTATTGCAACACCGTGGGCCTGATGATGGAGATGCAGTTGTTTTTAAAACAATTGATGCTAATATTGGTTTAGGTCACAGAAGGTTATCGATACTAGATTTGTCTAGCATGGGTCACCAGCCCATGTACAGTGATGATAGCAAAATTGTAATAGTTTTAAACGGAGAAATTTATAATTTTAAAGAGATCCGGAGGGTATTGCAAGAAAAGGGTTATTATTTTAAATCCAATTCAGATACTGAAGTTATTATTAAAGCATATCAACATTACGGCATAGCATGTGTAGAGCAATTTATTGGCATGTTTGCTTTTGTTTTATACGATGCGGATAAGCAGCAAATTTTTTTAGTTAGAGATAGGGCTGGTGTAAAACCGCTGTATTATTACTTTGCAGATGGTTGCCTGTTATTTGCCTCGGAGCTCAAAGCCTTTCACCAATATCCGTGTTTTAAAAAAGAGATAGAGCCAAAAGCTGTCTCACTTTATCTAAGTTATGGATACATAAAGGAACCTTATAGTATTTTTAAAAATACCTACAAATTATCTCCCGGGCATTGTGCAACATTGCATGTAGCAACGCAACAACTGCAACTTAAACAATACTGGAATGTATTGGATTATTACAATAAACCCACAATAAAAATTGAATGCAATGAGGCTATGGAGCATCTTGAAAAATTATTAACCTCTGCTTTTGAATACAGAATGGTAAGCGATGTGCCGGTTGGAGTTTTTTTAAGCGGCGGTTACGATAGTTCATTGGTTACGGCTATACTGCAAAAAAATAGCATGAATAAAATTAAAACATTTACAATAGGTTTTAAGGAAGATAAATATAATGAAGCTATATATGCCAAAGAGGTAGCTAATTATCTTGGTACTGAGCACAACGAATATTATTGCTCCACCAAAGAAGCACAGGAAATAATTCCTACATTACCTTATTATTATGATGAACCTTTTGGTGATAGTTCTGCCATCCCAACCATTCTTGTAAGTAGGTTTGCAAGACAGCAGGTAACAGTGGCTTTGTCTGCAGATGCCGGCGATGAGATATTTGCGGGCTATGGACGATATGATCAACTGATGAAGATTAAAAGAATTAAACAATTTATCCCTTCTTTGTTAGAAAATGTATCCTCAAAAGTACTACAGCAATTAGTGGCAAACGATTCAAGATATGCAAAATTGGGAGAAATTTTATCTGCTTCAGCAGTCATAGATATAAGTGATAGTTTAAGCAGACATTTTACACACAAGCAAGTAAATGCATTGTTAAATAATCCGGAAAAATTTAATGTACGTCTTATAGAAGAATATAATACTCCGGCTAAAAGCGATTTCATCAACACCGTTTTAGCTGCCGATTACAAAACATATCTTGCAGATGATATTTTAACCAAAATTGACAGAGCCACCATGAGCGTTGGCCTTGAAGGCCGGGAACCATTTTTAGACCATCGTATTGTGGAATGGGCAGCACAATTACCTTCATCACTAAAATATAATAATGGCAGTAAAAAATTTCTTTTAAAAGAATTAACCCATCGTTATATACCAAAAGCGATGATCGACAGACCTAAAATGGGGTTTGGTATTCCACTTAACAAATGGATGAAAGGGGAACTTCGGCCGTTGGTATTAGAAACAATAAATAGAAAAAATCTACAGAAACACCATCTTTTTAATGAAGATTTAATTATTAACCTTCGGGATAATTATCTTGCTAACAGTAAAAATGACAACGCTAAACTTTGGTTAATATTAATGTTTCAATTATGGTGGAACAAGTGGATGGAATAAAAGAAGTGTACAATAAGATTAGTTTTGTAAGCCATCAAATATTACTTTTATTACCTGTAAATATTTTTTGTGGTTGAATGCCTCGTCAAATTCTGTAATTGCTTTCTGCCTGCTTTGCTCACCCATGGCAATTCTTTCTTCCATTGGCATATTAATCATCTTTTCTATGGCTAATTTTAAAGATGGAACATCTTTTATTGGTACAAGAAAGCCATTTTTAAAATCATCTACTGTTTCTCTACAACCTACATTATTGGTTGTAATAATTGGTAGCCCCTTAGCCAATCCTTCTATTAATACTCTTGGAACACCCTCTCTGTAATAAGAAGGCAATACCATTACGTCTACTTCATTTAAAATTTGAGAAATATTGTCAGAAACACCCCAATAATCAATAATACCATTTTTATGAAATTCATCAATTGTATTTAAGGATACGGATGAAGGGTTATTTGCAGGTAGCCCCAATAAAGCAAAAGTAACAGAATGGTATTTTTCTTTTAATTCTTTCGCTGCTTCAAAATATTCATATAATCCTTTCTCTTTAATTAATCTGGCAGATAAAAGAAATACAAGTTTATCAGTAGGGTTGAAAGAATTTTTATAATTAAACTCAAATATATTTACTCCTGATCCGCGAACTACAGAAATATTTTGGCTTGGAAGAATAATATTAGAGTCTAAAAAAAACTTTTTATCCTCCTCATTTTGAAAAAATATAGCAGATAATTTTTTAAAGGCAAATTTATATAATTGCCTAACAGTAAATTTTAGCCATTTAGGTTGATCTTCATTAAACACAAAGCCTAAACCATTTATGGTAGATATAGCTCTTATTTTAGTAAATTTTATAGCAACGTTTCCATAAATATTTATTTTAGGTGTGTAAAAGAGGCAACATTGTATTTGATTTTTTTTTAAAATTTTCTTTAATTCAAGCGTAAGTAAGATATCCTGTAACGGATTTTTGCCTTGGTTATTGATATTTGTTAATTCAATAAAATTACAGCCAAGTGCTTCAATTTCTTTTACAAAATAATCTCTTGGTGAAATAGCATATATAGTATAACCCGATTTTATTAATTCTTTTAATAATCCTTTTCGGAAATTATATATATACCATGATGTATTAGATACAATTGCTATATTTTTTATTGTGCTAGCAGCCAATTTTTAAATTTTATGTTTCTTTTTTAATAATAGGTTTTAGCAGATATTCCAGTCCTCTTTTTACCCTCATATTTTATTTTAATAAAAAATTAGTTGAAGAAATAAAGTCAGATCCCTCATTTTGGAGTGTAATAAATTTACAATACGGAACCAATAGTTATCTTTCCACCTTTAATCTATAAATGTTAAGCAGAAAATCACTCGAAAGTACGCAAATAAGTTATGTATAATTTAATTGTAGTTTTTTGTATTAAATTATCTACATCAAACTTACATTCACTTATTTTGCAATTTTCATAATTAATTATTGTATTTATTTCTGATGTAGCAGCTCTTTAAAAGAATTCATTATAACAGAAATGTCAAAATTCTTTGCCCGATTGTAGTTTTTTTTCCTGTAGGATTGTTGCAATGCTGTATTATCATACATACATGTCATTGCTGCTGCAAGTATTTCAGCATTACATATAGGCACAAGCAAACCATATTCTGCGTAAATTATCTCACTGTTTGCACTAGTGTTATCAATTGAAATAGAAGGTACTAAAAGCTCCCTTACACCACCTTTGCAATCAGTACTAATAATTGGCAGGCGGCATGCCAATGCTTCTAAAAGCACATTGGGAAATCCTTCAAAATTGGATGTCAATACAAAACAATCAGCCTTTATCAAAAGTTCAATAGGGTTAGTAGTGTGATCAATTAATGTAACACGCTCTTGCAAACCTGTAGCAACAATATAGTCTTCCAATGTTTTCTTTAATTCTCCTTTGCCTACAATTTGTATCCTAAAATCAAAATCAGATAATAAAGAAGCCGCTTTTATAAGTAACGCATGATTTTTAATTTGGTTAAGCCGCCCTACGCTGATAAAGGTAAAAGGTTTGGAAGCGTAATTGCCTGGTTCTCTTTTAAAGTGAAAACTTTCATTTATTTTGGCTAGGTTAATTGGATTGTATATAATGGAATAATTGGTTTGTACATTAAATACCTTTCGTAAATCTTCTTCAATATTTCTGGAATTACATACGATAAGATCTGCCTGCGGATATAATTTTTTTACTAAAAATCGGCCAATTCTTTCGCCGGGTGTTTTAGTGGTATAATACGCAGAAGTAAAGGTTCTTTCACTCAATATTACCTTGCCCTTCCAACCAAACAATTTTAAAAAACCTGCAATAAAATTAGGACGGTTTAAGAAAGAAAAACTGACAGGAATATTGTTTTTTAATAAAAACCGGTAATATCGAAATGCTAAAAATGGTATTTTCAAAATATTTAAAAAAATATTGTCGGAGGGATATTTATCTAATATTGTAATTTTTTGGTTAGCTGGTATGTCATATTCTATAATAGGTTGTAATAAAACGAGGTAAATATCAAAAGTATCTCCCAAATTATTTAATAGTATTGATACGACTCTTTCTGTACCTCCACCATAAAGTGAAACTATGAGTATGGAAATCTTTTTTTTATTCATTTAAAAATAATTATGTAAAGAAGTGCTAAAGTGTTTTTGTAATTATTATTTGTTGTGGTTTAAATTTCCCGCTGTCCAATTTACAGGGTAAAATTAAACGCAAAAATCTAAAGAAACTTTTTAAGTGGTTATATTTGGCAATGATAAAAAATTTGCAAGTTTTAAGGGCCTCGGCAGCCTTACTTGTTGCATATTACCATTTTGGTTATAACGATATTAAGGTTGGCTTTTTTGGGGTTGACATTTTTTTTATTATTAGTGGTTTTATTATGTCGTATGTGCTTTTTAAAAACAAACGTAATTTTTTTTTAAAACGCGTTATAAAAATTGTACCAATGTACTACATTGTTACAATACTCATTTCAATCCTGTGGTTTCTTTGGCCTCACTTATTTCACAATGTATTTGTAGATGGATCATCTTTAATAAAATCTTTATTATTTATTCCCTATTCTAAGTTTACTTCGGGTCCCATACTTTCATCCGGGTGGACTTTAAACTACGAAATGTATTTTTACCTTGCCCTAAGCAGTTTTTTATTATTTACAAAAAAAACAAACTTCATTTTAATTGGTACCACTCTGTTGTTGTCAGCAACGTATTTACTTCAATTGTCTAATATTATTAACAATTACTATCTTATTTTTTTAGGCAATCCAATTGTATTTGAATTTATATTAGGCGTAATTTTATATTGGGGTTATAAAAATTATAAAGAACGATTTAATAAAAAATTAATTTTAATATTATTAGGCATCACCAGTTTGCTTTGTTTGATAGGGATGGCTTACTTTAATCTTAATAAGGTTGAAGGTAATAGACTGCTACTTTATGGAATTCCCTCTTTTATAATTACTTCCTTTTTTGTATTTTCAGAAAATAAGTGGCCAGCAGAAACATGGATTTATCAATGGTTTTACCGGTTAGGAAATGCGAGTTACGTGATATACCTGATACATCCTTTTGTAATGAACATTTTTTTACGCTTGCTTCATCCATTATTAAAGTTTGATACCAACCTGGTTGCTTTTGCAGAGTTGATCGTATCCATGTTTTTTGTATGTATTACAAGTGATTTTGTTCATCGAAAAATTGAAAAGCCACTAATTGTAAAAATTGAACAACTTCTTTTAAAGTAATTTTTTAGAATGAAGGGTTTTACTGTTTAATACTATTCTGGAGATTGATTTTTTTTTGCTTTAAATCTGCATATAATACTAGTAAGTAGGTATATAAAAATGGCACCATAGGAAATTTATAACGAGCCAGTGTACCAAAATTAAAGGACACAAAACCAGCTAAGGGCGCAAGTAACAAACTAAAGATTAGCGCAAAAAATACGATCGTATTTTGTAATGCAAATTTAAAAAATCCAGTAAATTTTGTTTTTATTAATAAATAGGCACATAGTAATAGTATTAAAAAAGACTCCAAAGCACTTAAAAGCATTAGTGGATTCGTAACCTCCCATAGATATGGCCTGAACAATGCTACGTTGAGCGATAGCAAGTAACTTCTAAAAATACCTATTACGGAAAAATCATTTATACCAGGTATAATATAACCAGATGCGCCTTCTTCTATAAGGGATGCCTGCACATTTTGTATTGTTTGGGTTGAGCTTGTAAAATTAGTATAAACAGATTCTCCTACTTTTCCAATGTTTAAATATATCCAGGAAGTACCGGCTATAATTAGCACGAAGGTTAACAAACGAAAGGCGATATTTATTAAAGAATTGCGACTTTTAAACAGAATAATAAACGTAATTATAGTAGCTGCTATTAAAATATAAAAGAGATAATCTTTAACAATCGCCAGTATTACAGCCCCAATCAAAATTTTTGCAATATGCATTATTTTCATCTTCTTTTTTATAATAGCATACATGCCAGATACACAAAGCCCCAACGCAAACATACAAAGTGGATCTTTTAATAGATTGGTACCCCACAAAAGTGCAGATGGGGCAAATAAGCAACCAAGCGCAATTGGTTTATAAAATGTTGGGTATTCATTATAAAATACTAAAAATATTTTCCATGTTCCCAAAAAGGCTAATAGTGAAAAAAATAATGCAATTGGCAGGTAGGTGCCAAAGCAAAACATACTTAAAAATCCTGCTATTTTTATTAAGAAAATTGATGAGTAAGGTTGCCCTGAGTTTGTTAATTGTTCTGCAAATTTTTGTGCTTCTAACGAGCAGTTTTCTACCGGTTTAAAAATAAGTTCGAGCCCTAATAAAGGGTTTGCTTTTGTTGCAGTCCAAATTTCCTGCGAAAACTTAAAATAGGTAAACATATCTCCACCGCCATAATAAAAATTAAATATTAATGCCAGAAAAATACAACAAAAACTTTTTAATATGAAACAAGGAATAATGTATTTTCCAAAAGGCGTATGACTGTAATGTTTTCGCTTCCATCTTATTAATAATATCAATATTAATATAAAATAAAGAGGAGTCAATAGTGCATCATAATAAGTAAGCATCCAAAGCATTTAATTGTACTGTAAAGGAAAAAAGTGCTTTTCAGGTTAACCAGTTAATTAAACACCATAAAGATATTGACAAAAATTGATAACCGTAGGCATCAAAGCTTTAATATTAGACATCGATTAATATTTTATTTATGTATAATTTTGAAATATTATTATCTAAATGTATAAAATGCATATAATTTTAATTACGGGAGGCGCTGGCTTCATTGGCTCACATTTAACCAGGTTATTTGTAACAAAATATCCGAATTACAATATCATAAATCTGGATAATCTTACTTATGCAGGCAACCTCGAAAATTTAAAGGATATTGAAGCACAGCTTAATTATCAATTTGTAAAAGGAGATATCACCGACCTGCCATTTTTGAGATCTTTATTTGAAAAACATCATTTTACGGCAGTGTTGCATTGTGCTGCAGAAAGTCATGTAGACAGATCAATTACAGATCCTTTGGCATTTGTTTCTACCAATGTGATGGGCACAGGTTGTTTATTGCAAACTGCAAAAGAGTTTTGGAAAGAAAACTTCGATAACAAAATTTTCTATCATATTTCTACTGATGAGGTGTATGGATCACTCGGCGCTAAAGGTTTTTTTACCGAAGAAACTGCTTATGATCCCCGTAGTCCCTACTCAGCTTCTAAAGCTGCTTCCGATCACTTGGTAAGGGCATTTTATCATACTTATCACCTGCCAGTAAAAATTTCGAACTGTAGTAATAATTATGGACCTTTTCATTTTCCAGAAAAACTGATTCCACTTTGCATTCACAATATCATAAATAATAAACCTTTACCCATTTATGGCAAAGGTGAAAATATTAGGGATTGGTTATATGTAGAAGATCATGTTAGGGCAATTGATGTGATTTTCCATAGCGGAAAAATAGGCGAAACCTATAATATTGGCGGCCATAATGAATGGACCAATATTGATTTGGTTAAAGAATTGTGCAGGCAAATGGATGAAAAGTTAGGAAGAGAAATAGGTACCTCTGAAAAATTGATTACCTATGTAAAAGACAGGGCTGGCCACGATTTAAGGTATGCCATTGATGCTACTAAACTTAAAAACGAATTGGGATGGTTACCATCTTTACAATTTAAAGAAGGCATTTCTAAAACTATTGATTGGTACCTTAGCAATACGGAATGGCTTAACCACGTTACAAGCGGAAACTATCAAAACTATTACCAGCAACAATATCACAAACGATAAACATACGCCCCTTTAAGGGTTAAATACTTATGAAAGGAATTATTTTAGCAGGCGGCAGCGGAACAAGGCTTTATCCAATAACTATGGGTATTAGCAAACAGTTAATGCCTATTTATGATAAACCAATGATATATTATCCGCTAAGCACCTTGATGCTGGCAGGAATAAAAGAAATATTAATTATTACAACTCCTGATGACCAGGCACAGTTTATTCGTTTGCTCGGAGACGGATCTCAATGGGGTTGCGAAATATCGTATGCTAAACAAGAAATCCCAAATGGGTTGGCACAGGCTTTTGTTATTGGCGAAAAATTTATTGGTACTGATAATGTTGCATTGGTATTAGGCGATAATATTTTTTATGGCAGCGGATTTAGTAAATTATTACAAAATTCAGCTAATCCTGATGGAGCGGTAATATTTGCTTACCCTGTAAGTGATCCGGAGAGATATGGCGTTGTAGAATTTGACGCTTTGTTAAATGCAATTAGTATTGAAGAAAAACCCGATAAGCCAAAAAGTAATTATGCTGTTCCCGGTTTATATTTTTATGATAATGAAGTAGTAAATATTGCTAAAAATATACCTGCAAGTCCACGGGGTGAATATGAAATTACTGATGTTAACAGGATATATCTTGAAAATAAAAAATTAAAAGTAGGTGTTTTAGACAGGGGCTTTGCATGGTTGGATACCGGTACTTTTGAATCTTTGAATGATGCCAGTGAATATGTACGTGTTATTGAAAAAAGACAGGGTTTAAAAATAGGCTGTCCGGAAGAAATAGCCTGGCGAATGGGTTTTATTAATAAGGAGCAGTTATTAAAACTTGCTGCAGGATTAAGTAAAAGCGGTTACGGAGAATACTTAAAAAGAATAATAGTTGGTTAAAATTGTTTAATAGTTGAGTCGTAAACTTTTCAAAAGCTTTCTCATTTCATACCTAAAAACTTGGCAGGTCCCAAAATAATTACAACCAATAAACGCTTGGTTTCATGAATTATTTTTTTAAAATTCCATGTAGAAAATACTAGGTAAAAATATTTATTTATTGCAGAAACATATTTTTTTGTGTAAAGCTGTTGTAAAAAAGTATTGTATATAAAGGCCCTTTTTTGCCTTTTATTTTCTTCAATTAAATTTGGGTGTTGTGCAACAAAGTATTTAGTTCTTATATGGTTTGCCTGAGATTTTTTTATAGTATGCAATGCACTATCAATATTATCGCTCTTACCACTATGGTTATTGCCAAAAATTCTGTATTTAAATAGAATTTTGTCAATATAAAAAACCTTCTTATCTAAATATTCTAAAAGAATAAAAGCCGCAATCGGATGATCCTGATAAGCAAGTTCTACATCTGGCAGGAATACCATGAGCTGTTTAAATTTTTGAATATCGAGATATTTTTTATTCAAACAAAATGCACTACCCAGCCAAACACCTTTATAACATAATATAGAATTGCGTAAAAGCCTGTCCATTTTATTAGTATCACCCAAACTTTTTTTTACTATTTCCGCAGTATTGTGTTGAGTATCGTCATTATTGTAAGCCCTGTTGTTACCATTACCATCAATACATTCGTAATTATGTGTAATTAAAATTCTGTTTTCATCTGCCAAAAAAGCCTTTAAAATTTCTTCCAGTTTATTTGTATGCCAGCTATCATCGCCATCTAAAAAGCTAAGTATGTCGCCTGCAGCGGCTTCAATACCTGTGATAAAAGCCAATAAAACGCCACTATTTTTTGGCATTTTTATGTACTTTATTTTATCTGCATATTTTTTAATGATAGCGGCAGAATTATCTGTGGAACAATCGTCCACTACAATTATTTCATCAGGTTGTTGTGTTTGTGCAAAAATGCTGTGCAGGCATTCTTCAATATATTTTTCAAGATTATATACAGTAACTATGGTGGAAATTTTCATTAGCGTTGTTTATTTTTCGCCAAAATATTGGCACAATGAAAAACCTCCAATCCATCGTGGTATTGCTTTATCGCACTAATTCCATTTGGGAGTATTATGTATAGTTCAAATTTTTCGTGCAATAAATTCCAAAAGTCTCTAAAAAATATTCTTGCATCAATCATACATTCTCCAAATTCAAACTGGATAAAATCAATTGAATTATTTTGTAATAGTTGCTTTGCTCCTTTCAATACATTCAGCTCAAAACCTTCCACATCAATTTTTAAAAAATCAATGTGTGCAATTTTATTTTGTAAACAATAATTATCAATGGTATCCATCTTGATTACTTCTTTTGTAAAATTTTCTATTTCTCTGCTAATGATATGTTTAGCGTATACAGAAGATAAAACACTGCTGTCTGTTGGAACGTACAGCGTACAATCAGATACAGTTTCAGATAATCCAACATTATTTATGGTAATCGTATCTTTACTTTCAGTGTTCTTTTTAAGTTGAAGAAAGGTATTTGTTGCAGGCTCAAAACAATGCATCCGGTAGTTTATTTTTGTAGCTTGGTTACTTTCATTAATTATTTTTTCTACTGCCAAAGCGTAATTTCCTTCATTGGCACCCACATCAAATATTAAAAAAGTATTTTCTTTTTTTCTATTAATAAATATCTTTTTAAAAGTATTTAATTCACCACTGTATAAAAAGCTGCCTCCACCCCAATAGTTCATTCCTACCTTGGCAGTATGAAATAACTTTTTCCATAACGGTTGAAAAATGGAAGAACGCATGATACGTTGTACTATTTTTTTCATTACTCATTTGGTTGAGTTTTAAATAAAAGATCAATGCCGTTTAGCTAAGAAAATGGAGTGGCGGGTGATGACACTCGCCACGGCCACCTTCCGTTGTTAGTGTCCTCACCAACCACCTTAACTAAAAAGGTATTGAATAAAAGATTACTTAGTGAAAATAGCAATCATTTATCAAACTAAGGCAATACGTTTTAAAGTATATAAACGTTCATTAAATACTTCGCTAAAATATTTTAAACTTATTTTTAAAAAGTGTTTTGTGATGTTAACTGTATCTTTAGTTGAAATGTTTACGCAACAATATAATGGCTTTATTAACATTAATAAATAACATAAAAAGCAAACAAGGGCTAAGGTCTGCGGGAGTTTATACATTCACAAATTTTTTTACAAAGGGTATCTCTTTTTTACTTATTCCTATTTTTACCAACCCTCGATTTTTAACGCCTACCGATAATGGATTATTAAGTTTGTTTAGTAGCTCAGTACTTTTTTTGATGCCTTTTATAGCACTCGGCCTTACACAATCTACCAGCACAGATTTTTTTAAACTTGAAAAAAAGGAATTTAAAAATTTCTTTACTTCTGGCTTTGCTTTAACCATTATAACAACAGTTCTTGCTTTTATAGTACTTTATTTATTAAAGGATTACCTGCATTTTAAATATGGCTTTCCAATAAATTTTGTTTGGATAATTCCTGTTGTAACTTTTTTAAATTTCTGTTCAGAACAAATAACAGGCCTTATCAGAAATAATGAGCAGCCATTGAAGTATTTGGGCATCGGAATTACAAAAACTGCAGTAGAGTTAGGCATTGCATTGCTACTGATAGTATTATATAAGTACGGCTGGATGGGGCGTGTTACTGGTATGGTTGCAGCGCTGGTATTAATTTCGGGATATGCTTTATACTACTTTATCAAAAATGGATACTTGTTTGGAAAAATAAAAGTTAATTATATTAAAGCGGAGCTACAATATGCTTTTCCTATCATTGTGATGCAGGCTAATATGTTTATCATGAGTTCATCAGATAAATTTTTTTTGGCAAACGACCATGCTTTACTGGGAGTTTATACTATTGCCTGCACGTTTGCTTCAGCAATTGTTATTTTTTCAAGTGCATTGATTCAGTATTTTTTCCCAAAAATATTTTTACTATTGTCTGCTGAAGTTGTTTTGTATCCCAAAATTCGCACACTTTTATTTTACTATTTTGCCGCAATGGTTGGCAGTTTAATTTTATTTATAAGTTTTGCTTCTTTATTTTATCACCTGTTTATAAATATCAAATACTACGAAGCCTTAAAATATATTTATTTTATTGCAGCAGGTTATTTCTTTTGGACGCTTGCATCTATATTGTATTCATTTTTGTTGTATTACAAAGAAAAAACAACCATTATCATTCATTCAGTATTGTGCATGATAGTAACAATTACTTCCAATTATTATTTTATAAATAAATGGTCGGCTTATGGAGCAGGAATTGCAGTTATGGTAAGCTACTTTATTGTGTTATTGATTACAGTTATTGTTACAAAAAAGTATCTAAAGAATATATTTCAGTCTAAAAATTAAAATATGTGTGGTATTGCCGGTTACATTTCAACTAATAACGTTTTTTCAAAAGAACAATTGAAGGAAGCTGTATCCTGTATCAAATATCGGGGACCAGATGCGGAAGGTTTTTATTTTTCGCCTGATGGCAAGGTTGGTTTAGGGCATCGGCGGTTGTCGATTTTAGATGTATCTTCTGGCGCTAATCAGCCAATGTTTTCGGGTAATGGTAGATATTGTATTGTATTTAATGGCGAGGTGTACAACTTTATCGAATTAAAAGAACAGTTGGCAGATAAAGGCGCATCACTTAAAACTACTTCAGATACGGAGGTTATTTTGCAATTGTTTGTTGAAAAAGGACCAACCTGTTTTGGAGGTATGAATGGTATGTTTGCTTTTGCTATTTTTGATACACAAGAAAAACTATTAACCATTTGCAGAGATCATGTAGGCATTAAGCCATTATTTTTATACCAGGATGATGGGGTACTCATTTTTGCTTCTGAATTAAAAGTTATTAAATCTTTAATTGGTAAAGAATTATCTATTAATAAAAAAGCTATCCCCTATTTTTTGCACCTTGGTTTTATTCCACAGCCCTTAACTATTTATAATAAAACTACTAAATTTCCTTCCGCACATTATATTCAAATTTCTGCCAGAGGGGCTTTACTGAATGAGCATACCATAGTGTTTACTCCATTCTGGAAACTGGAAAATATTTTTGAAACTGAAAAAATAAAGGATGAGTTGGCAGCAAAAAATCAGCTAAAAAAATTATTAATTGATGCAGTGCAAAAGCAATTAATTAGTGATGTACCGATAGGCACTTTTTTAAGTGGCGGAGTGGATAGCAGTTTGGTTACAGCACTTTCAGCAAAAATTTCTGGTACTCAAAAAATAAAAACATTTAGCATTGCCATTGATGAGGGTAAATTTAATGAATCAAAATATGCTGCGCAGGTAGCAGCTCATTTAAAAACAGATCATCATGTATTTAATGTAAAAGAAAAAGAAGTAATTGAGCTGGTAGATAAATTATTACCCGCCTATGATGAACCTTTTGCAGATTCGTCTGCATTTCCAACAATGATGGTAAGTTGCCTGGCAAAACAGCATGTTACGGTAGCACTCAGCGGAGATGGGGGCGACGAATTATTTCATGGTTACGGGATGTACCAATGGGCAAAACGATTGTCTGCACCGCAATGGCAATTTTTAAAAGATCCATTATTTGCTGCTTCCCGCTTGCTGAATAGTAAATACCAGCGAATTGGAAATATGTTTGCGTATCCGGATAAGAAGCATATAATAACCCACATATTTTCTCAAGAGCAGTATTATTTTAGAGAACACGAATTATTGGAATTGTTGGTTAATGAAAATTATAATTTTGATGAAATAAATACATTGCCAAATTTAGCAAACGATTTAACGGATGCGGAAAGACAATCTTTCTGGGATTTCAATCATTATTTAAAAGATGATTTATTGGTAAAAGTAGATAGGGCAAGTATGCAATATTCTTTGGAAACGAGGGTTCCGTTATTGGATTACCGCGTAGTTGAATTTGCATTTAACCTGGATGAAAAACTTAAAATTAAAAACGGTACGATGAAGTACTTGTTAAAGCAGCTACTTTTTGATTATGTACCCAAAGAAATATTTGAGCGGCCTAAATGGGGGTTTAGTATACCGTTGGCAAGGTGGCTAAAAACTGATTTAAAATATTTATTAAATAAGTACACCTCCGAAGAAGTTATCACTAAATACGATATTGTACATTTTGATATTGTAGATGACATCAGGCAAAAATATTTAAAAGGTACAGATTATTTATTTAACAGACTTTGGCTTATCATAGTTTTACATTGGTGGCTTGAAGAAAATAATAGTTAAAATGGCTGATAAAAAAGTACTCTTTATATCCTACGATGGCATGACGGATCCGCTAGGCCAAAGTCAGGTAATTCCTTATTTATCCAATCTCACCAAATATGGGTACACTTTTACCATACTCAGTTGCGATAAACCTGATAAGTATGCTGCCAATAAAGAATATGTAGAAAAATTGATTGCACTTTTTCCTATTAAATGGGTATCAATACCATATCACAAAAACCCTCCCGTACTTTCTTCTGTGTATGATTTTTATGCATTAAAAAAGACTGCAAAAAAATTACAGTATAGCAATCATTTTGATATGGTGCATACTCGTCCGGGCTTACCAAGCTTGGTTGCTATTTATATGAAAAACAAATTCGGAATAAAATTTTTAAATGATATAAGAGGTTTTTGGGCAGATGAAAGAGTAGATGGCGGTATTTGGAATTTGCGAAATCCAATATTTAAAATTGTATATAAATTTTTTAAGCGGCATGAATATGATTGTCTGATTAAGGCAGATTATTCAATCTGCCTTACCTACAAAGGCCGGGATGTATTACATTCAAATAAAAATATTGCTAACCAACCCATTCCAATTGAGGTAATTCCATGTAGTGTAGATTTGGAGTTGTTCAACGCTAATAAAGTTGACCTGTTGCTTAAAGAAAAATTTAAGGCGGAGTTAAAAATCAAGGAAACTGATTTTATAATAAGTTATCTCGGTTCAATCGGTGGTTGGTATTTAACAGCTGAAATGATGCGGTTTTGTAAAATGGTTAGCGATAAAATACCTACTGCAAAATTCCTATTTATTTCTCCACATAGTTATGCGGTAATAAATAGGGCTGCCAAAAAATGGCACCTTGCACCAGATAAAATAATTGCAAAGCAGGGTAAAAGACACGAAGTACCAGTATTATTATCTTTTAGTAATTACTCCTTGTTTTTTATTAAACCATGCCATTCAAAACTATCTTCTTCGCCTACAAAACATGGAGAAATAATGGCTATGGGGATACCCGTAATTACCAACAGTGGTGTTGGCGATGTAGCTGAAATTGTTACAAAATACAATGCCGGTTATCTATTAAATGATTTTTCAGAGGAATCATTTACTGAAGTAATTGAAAAGATAAACGATGGGAACTTATTTGACAAAGTATTAATACGTGCCGGTGCAAAAGACTTTTATGCACTTGAAACGGCTGTTGAAAGATATAAAAAGATATATGATCACATATTTGCATCACGAAAGTGACTGCTCAAATCTAATGCCTTACAGCTTATTATAATTTTTCTTTTTTCCTTTGCAGTTTAAATAATAAATGACCTTTTAGAACGTTTTTACAAAGTATAGCTAACCAAATAAAAGATGTACGCACTTTTTATTATGAGCTTTACTATTAGGATAGTATAAAAAGTACTTAAAAGTACCAGTTTATTTTACAATTGGTTATACCGTATCGAATTAGATTACAAGTAATGAAAAATAGTAATAAGGAAATTTTAATGATCGTTCAGTATCCGGAAAATGTTTCCCCATGCCAACGTTTTCGATTTGAATTGTACAAAGACTTACTTGCAAAAAATGGATACTCGGTTACTACAAAACCCTTTCTAGATAAAAAAGGATATGAAGTTGTACACCAGTATGGATTTTTCTTTAAAAAAATAATGGCTCTTTTAAAAGGGTTTATTGGTCGTTTTTTATTAATATTCCACATGGGTAAATATAATTTTATATTACTACAAAGGGAATTTGCACCTGTTGGTCCACCAATTTTTGAATGGCTGTTTATGAAGCTATTTCACAAAAAGCTAATCTACGATTTTGATGATGCAATATGGATTCCATCAGTTTCTGAACAAAACAGTTTAGCAGGTAATTTTAAAAATGCACAAAAAGTTAAAGATATCTGCAAATGGGCTTACAAAATTAGTGGAGGCAACGAATATCTATGTAATTATGCGAGACAATATAACAACAACGTTGTTTATAATCCTACCTGTTTAGATACTGAAAATAGGTATAATGTATTAGCCAATCACGATGTGGAAAAAATTACTATAGTCTGGACGGGAAGCTTTTCTACCCTAAAATATTTAAACATTGTTGAAAATGTTTTAAAGCAATTACAAGAAAAATATGATTTTAATATAAAAATAATTTGTAATCAAAAACCTTCACTTAACCTTAAAAATGTACAATATGTTGAATGGACTGAAGCAAATGAAGTTTCTGAATTAGCAGCTTGCCAAATAGGACTGATGCCGCTAACCCATGATGAATGGAGCGAAGGAAAATGTGGCTTTAAATTAATTCAATACCTGTCATTGGGCATACCTGCAGTTTCATCCTCTGTAGGTGTAAATAAAAAAATTATTGAACAAGGTGTAAATGGTTATTTTGCTGATGTTGATCAGGATTGGTATAACTGCATTGAAAAATTAATGCTGGACATTGATATACGAAAAAAAATGGGATTAGCAGGCAGGCAAAAAATAATTGATCTATACAGCCTGCAATCAAATAAAAATAATTTTTTAAGTTTGTTTAATAATAATGAATCAGCTTTTCTTACGATCATTCCTTCAAATTATTCAACAAATATTTATTGGCGTAAACTGGTAAATATTAAAACCTTTTCTTTTAATTTATTTAGAAAAGAAATGCTTTAAATGGATCTTTATTTTTAGTTATTACAAAATTCAATTAGCTAACAACTACATTTTTTATTTTACTTTTCTTTTTTGGAATAGCCTCTAATATTAAAAAAATTGCAATAATATAAAAAGGCATGCAAGGAATTTTGTATCGAACCAGTGTACCAAAATTAAGTGTTGTAGCACCTATAAATATGGCAAATACGATAGAATAAAAAAAGCAAAAAAACACCATCGAATTCGTAAATATTGTTTTGAAAAATCTTAAAGGGCCAGCTCTTAAAAATACATAGAGAGTAAGTAACATTAAAGCAAGACTTTCTACAGAAGACATGAGCGTAGAGATTTTTTTAGATTCCCAAAGAAACGGGCGGAAAAAAGTAGCAATTATTGCAGCAGGCGTCATTTTTAATAAACTGCTCATAGTGCCATTATATTCCACACCTAAGGAGAAAGAAGATTCAGCTCCGTCGGCCATATTTATAAAATTTGTTTGCTGGGTTTTAACAGATTCGGTTATTTTATCTATGGCAAAAAAACCAAGTTGTTCTTTTAAAGTATCAGCTAATGCAAACAGTCCAAAAATACTACTAGACAGTATTATAATCCCCAATGTAATTTTAGAAATGTTGCTTTTTAGTAGTTTTAGATTGTTTAAAATTAGGTATAAACCAAAAAACGGCAGGTAACAAATAACGATGTACATTTTTACAATATAAAGAATGTAAGTTGCAGCAATAGCAATGATTATATTCTTAATCAATGATTGTCTTTTTTCAAAAATGCAATAGAGTGCATAAGTTAGCCATCCAAGCATACAAATGCAAATGGGATCTTTTAGTACACCCGAACTCCAAAAAATAAGTGTAGGCAAATAAATAATTGCAATGGCTAATTTTTTATGTAATTGTGGATAATGCTCGTTAAAGAATTTGTATAAACGCCATATTCCACTGTAAGCAATCATAGAAAAACAAAGGTTAATAAGCAGGTATTTTCCAAACGTTACAAAGGAAAGTATTGCCACCAATCTGGTTATAAGAAAATTACTTTCTAATTTAAAAGCGCCTATATTTTCCGGATCAAGTAAAAGGTTTTCATCGTAATTTATACCCGGCGTAAAAAGTAAATGTATATTATTAACCGGATCTTTTAAAATTAGTTGGTATAAATGATACCCTTCGGGATAATACAACGAAGTGCTATCGCCGGGTGTTATGTAAACAAAAAAGATGGTAAAAGCGATACTACTAAATACCCTTATCCAAAAGCCATGGGTAAGATGTTTTTTTAAATATGGATCGTTAATATTTTTTCGTTTGGTCGAAAAAAACAAATGAAAAATAAAAACATAGAGTGGAAATAATATGAAGTCTGTAAAACCCATTCTTTTTTAATCAGAATACTGTTTTTAAGTGAGCATGAACGATGTTTACCAACAAATTTATCCCAAATTATCATCTGCTATTCAATAATATAGAGTTATTTTGCCCATACTAAAGATAGTGTTATATGTGTGGTATTGCAGGCTCAATAAATTTTAAATTATCTTATCAGAATATTAATCAAAACCTGTTTCACCGTGGGCCAGATGAACAAAATGGTTTTATGGTGGATAATGTTGACTTTTATCACCTGCGTTTATCTATTTTGGACATTGAAGGGGGCAAGCAACCGATGCACTTAAATGATCGGTACACCATCATTTTTAATGGAGAAATTTATAATCATGCTGAAATAAGAATAAGCCTTCATCTAAAAGGTAATAGTACTTCAGATACAGAAACCATCTTACTATTATACCAAAAATATGGGATTGATTTGTTGCAGTACCTGGAAGGAATGTTTGCATTTGCAATTTATGATAGGCAGGAAAAAAAGTTATTTATCGCCCGGGACAGAGCAGGAAAAAAGCCACTTTATTATTTTAGTGATGGTGAAAAAATTATTTTTGCCAGCGAATTAAATTGTTTGAAGGGCTTATTGCCAGTGCAGATTGAGACTGACCATTTTTATCACTACCTGCGATTGGGTTCATTTTACGGATCACTAACGCCTTATAAAAATGTTACGGAATTAAGTGCAGGACACTTTTTGATAATTGATTGTACTACACTGCACATCACAAAAAAATGCTGGTGGAGTATAAATAATTTTTATTTACAAACGCATAGAGATAGTTTTGAAGAGAGTCTGGAAAAGGTAGATAGCTATTTAAATACTGCAGTGAAAAGGCGAGTAGAATCGAGTGATTTGGAGGTAGGTAGTTTTTTAAGTGGCGGTATTGATAGTGGTTTAACTACTGCCATTGCCAGCCAATATAAAAGTAATATAAAAACTTTTACAGTTTCATTTGATGGAGAATATGATGAAGCGCCATTGGCAAAACTAGTAGCTAAAAAATACGAAACCAATCACACTGAAATAAAGATTTCTTTTGATCATCTTAAAAATGACCTTGAAAAAATTTGTTGTAATTATGGTGAGCCATTCTTTGATAGTTCTGCTATACCCAGTTATTATGTAAGTGCTGCTGCAAAAAAATACCTTACAGTAATTTTAAATGGCGATGGGGCAGATGAATTATTTGGAGGGTATAGACGGTATGTACCGTTTGCAAAGTATGATTTTTTTAAAAGTAATATAGTCATTAAAAATGTAGCTATGCTTGCTAAAAATCTATTATCTCCGGGTAATAATAAAAAATCAGGATATAATTATTTTTACAGGCTTCTTTCTTTGGCATCTAAAAATAGTGTTGAAATTTATTTGTCTGCAGGGGTGGATATTATGGAGAATTATGAGACCAATATCCGAGCAAATGGAATTGATTATTTGCATACAATGCGGGCTGATTTTAATACAATCGCTCATACAAATATTAGTGGTTTACGAAAGATAATGAACATGGATTTTAATACCACGTTGTTTAGTGATTTGTTAGTGAAAATGGACATTGCCAATATGGCTAATTCATTGGAAGGCCGCAGTCCTTTTTTATGTAAAGAGTTGCTGGAATATGCTCCTGGTATGAACGATGGATATAAAATAAAAGGAAGCACAACAAAATACTTATTAAGGCAGTTATCGAAAAAATACCTGCCGCAGGAATTAATCAATCAACCAAAAAGAGGTTTTGAAATACCTTTAAAAAACTGGGTAGAACAGGAATTAAAAGAAGTGGTATACGATTACCTTACTTCGCCAGGGGCGCTTAGCAGACAGTTTATAAAACACCAATTTTTAGACGGCTTATTAAATAATACAATAAAAATTTCGGCAGAAAAAAGGGCAAAAATTTTATGGACGCTGTTGAGCATGGAAATATGGTATAAAAAGACTTATTTGCAATAAATGAATTACCCCCTTGTTAAGAAGAAAAAAATTTTGCATACCACTACCCGGTTGGTTTTAGGAGGAGGTGTAGAAAAAAATATTTATTACACAGTTAAAACACTTGCTGATGACTTTGAGTTTCATCTAAGTTGTGGTGCTGGTTTTAAAGATGATTTGTTTGAGAATCATCCGGAAGTTAAAATTATTATTTGTCCATATCTGATAAATTCCATTCATCCATTAAAAGATTTAAAAGCACTTTGGTTTTACTACTGGCTTATTCGCAAGGAGAAGTATGACATTGTTCACACCCACGAAACAAAGGCAAGTTTTATTACAAAATTAGCTGCCTGGCTCGCACGTTGTCCATATGTAATTTATGGCTTGCATGGCGTTACTTTTAATGATCCAATGAGTAGTTTTAAAAGAAAGTTTTACATATTGTTGGAAAAACTAACCATTGGTTGCGCAGATATTATTGTAGCTGTCGGTAATGATACTATTGAAGCCTATCATAAAGAAAACATAGGAAAAAATATCCCTTTTGAGGTAGTAAGAAGCGGTATTGATATTGATGGCTATTTAAGCGAGGCAATACAGACGGTAGAAGGAAAATTGCAGTTTAGAAAGAAGCTAGGAATGAATGCGGAAGATATTGTAATGATTACAGTAGGCAGATTTTCTAATTCAAAAGCACAGCGCTATGCCATTCAGGCTTTTGCAGCTTTACAAAAAAAGTATACCTACCTAAAGTTTTTACTGATTGGTGAAGGGGAGATGCTGGATGAGTGTAAAGCCCTTGTAAAAACACTGAAAATACTTGATGGTAGTATTTATTTTTTGGGGTACCAACAGGATATCCCAAAGTATTTATCCATTAGTGATCTTTTTATCTTTACTTCATTACGAGAAGGATTACCTAGGGTTATTGTGGAGGCATCTTTACTTAAAGTACCGGTAGTTACATTTGAAGTTGAAGGTGCTAAAGAAGTGTTGGAAAATGAAAAAAGTGGATTTATTGTGCCACAGACTAATTTAGATGAATTAATTTCAAAAACAGAACAGCTAATTTTACATCCGGCATTGCGACAAACTTTTGGTAAAAGTTCATATGATCATGTTATTCAATTATGGGATATGCGGATTATGGCTCAAAAGTTGTACAAAATTTACAACCGAAATTAAGGGAATGAAAATTGCATTTACAATCGATTTTGAAGACTGGTATCAGGGCATTGATCTGCCCTTTTCAAATTGGCAAAATTTGGAAAAGAGGTTACACATAGGGCATTATAAACTATTGGAATTATTTCAAAAAGCCAATGTAAAAGCAACTTATTTTTTATTGGGAAAAACTATTGAGGATCATCCCAAAATGATTAGCGAAATAATAAATGAAGGGCATGAAATTGCCTGTCACACTTACTCTCATCCTTTCATTTATAAATTAACACCAACAGAGTTTAGGAAAGAATTGCAAAAATCTAAACAATTAATACAATCTTTTGGCATTAACTATTCCGGATTTAGAGCACCTTATTTTTCAATAGATTCAAGAAGCCTTTGGGCTATGGATATACTAAAGGATGAAGGTTTTACTTTTGATTCCAGTATTTTTCCGGGAGATGCCAAACGCACAGGAATTCCTGGTTTTAATCCTAGAATTCAGCAACTTGGAAACGGACTTATAGAATTTCCGATTAGTACAGTAAAGGTTTTTAATTTTGATTTTGGTATGGGCGGCGGTTATTTCAGATTGCTACCTTATACTTTTTTTAAAGAAAGCCTGGAAAAAATTTTAAAGGAGCGACACACTATATTTTATATTCATCCATGGGAGTTTGATATTAAACAGCCCAAGGTACCGGGTATAAATCGACGAATAAGGTTTACACACTACGTGAATCTTTATTCTACTGAAAAAAAGATTAAGCAATTGCTAAGTGATTTTGAGTGTACAACAGTATCAGATATTTTAAACAATTAATAATAATTAATTATAATGAATAATAATAAAACATACTCGGTTTCTGAAACAAAAGATGTTGAAACATTTTTTCACGGTTATGCTGCAGACTTTGACAGTATTTATGGCCATACCAAAAAAAGAAGTGTATGGGATAAATTTTTAGATAAATATTTTCGTAGGTCTATGAGGTTACGATACGACCTAGTAATGAAATTTACTGCCGATAAAAAAATTCAAACAATACTAGATGTAGGCTGCGGTGGCGGGGTATATTGCGAAGCTTTGCTGAGTGCCGGTAAAACAGTTACGGGGTTGGATATTGCAGATGGCATGCTTAAGCTTGCCAAGCAAAAAACTAAAAAATTTATTGAACAAGGCAAGGTAAAATATATACATAGCGGGTACCTTGAGTACGATTTTAAAGAGAAATTTGATACAGCAGCTTTAGTAGGTTTTTTTGATTATATAAAAGAGCCGCTTGATGTTTTTATAAAATTAGAGAAAGAAACTTCAAAAGAGTTATTAATGAGTTTTCCAAAATCGGGAGGCTTTTTAGGCTGGCAAAGAAAGGTTAGATATAAGATGAGAAATTGCCCGTTATATTACTATTCCAAAAGCGATTTAGAATTATTATTTGCGAAAGTTGGTTGGCAAAACAAAGTGGAAATTATTAATATTGACAGGGATTTTTTTGTTAGAGTAGTATTCTAAATAAAAAAATTACAAATTATAGTCCATCCTTTTTAATGCATGATTTATTTTTTAAATTAATTCAAAATAAAATACTGTTAATCTTTTGTTCAATATCTTTAAACAATAATCAATAGAATTTTGTTATTGATAAAAATTGAAATTAAGAAAAACATGAATTCATTCACAATTAAAGATCTCGAAAATTTATCTGGCATTAAGGCGCATACCATACGTATTTGGGAGCAACGTTATAACTTTTTAAAACCTAGCCGGTCCGATACCAACATCCGTTCTTACAGTAATGATGAATTAAAAAAAGTGCTAAATATCGCTTTACTAAATAAATATGGGTATAAGATATCTCACATTGATAAAATGAGCGAAGTAGCGATAAAAGAAAAAATACTATCTTTAACACAGGCAGAGGCCCAGCAGGAAAGAATAATAAATGATTTGATTCAATGCATGGTAGATTTAAACATTGAGAGGCTTGAAGATATCTTAGATGATCATATAAGATTACGTGGCATTGAAAGAACGATCATTCAAATTATTTTTCCTTACATGGAAAAAATAGGAATTTTGTGGCTTACTAGTCATATAAATCCTGCACAGGAGCACCTTGTATCTAATATCATTCGCCAAAAATTAATAGTTGGTATCGAAGGAATTGTTACTTCATTAAAAGTAAATAAGACCGTACTGCTATTTTTACCAGAAGGTGAATACCATGAACTAGGAATGCTTTTTATGTATTATTTATTAAAAAGCAGGGGTGTTTCAACTATCTATTTAGGTGCTAATATCCCTTTGAAGGATGTTGAATATGTAGTAAATTTAAAAAAACCAGATTATCTATATTCCCATCTTACTTCGGTGGGACACAGTTTTAATTTTGATAAGTTTATAACTAATATTATAAAAAGATTCAATGGTACGCCCATTATCATATCTGGATTATTAACTAATAGTTACGAAAAGAAGATTCCTTCACATGTAACTTTAAAAAAGTCTTTTCCAGAAGTAATGAAATTTGTTTCCGAATTATGATTTTGATGTAATTCTTTTAAAATTATTTTGTTTAATATTTAATATAGAAAAACTAAACATTTATTTGTTTGTTTCAAACATAATTGTTTAACTTTATATTCTAATAATTAAACACTTTTAAAATGGCTACAGTCGATTTTGATCAAATGCTAATAAGCAACACAGAATTTTTAAAACCCTTTGCTATTACCTTAACAAGAGATAATGAGATTGCAAAAGATCTTTTGCAGGAAACAATGTTTAGGGCATTGGCTAACAAAGAAAAGTATAATACAGGTACAAATATTAAAGCATGGTTATATACGATTATGCGAAATATTTTTATTAATAATTATAGACGCAAAGCAAAACAAAATACCATTTTTGATAATACGCCCAATGAGTTTTTATTAAACTACAATCAGATTACTACTACTAACGAAGCAGAAGGCGCCCTTAAAATGAAGGATATTCAAGTGGCTATTCATCAGTTGCCATCTATTTTTAGCAATCCTTTTATGTTATATTTTGAAGGATATAAATACTATGAAATTGCAGATATGTTAAACGAACCTTTGGGAACCATAAAAAGTAGGATACATTTTGCCCGTAAATTGCTTAAAGAACAACTCTCCAGATATTGATAGGTTTTATTTTCTTGTACCTTACTATTGTTTTAAGTGCAAATAATTATACCATATAAAATTGAAAAAAGTAGTTGTAATAGGAAGTGGGTTTGCTGGTTTATCAGCAGCATGTTTTTTACGCAAAACAGGCTTCAACGTAACTGTATTGGAAAAACAATTAACCCCCGGCGGAAGAGCTAGGCAATTGCATGCGGAAGGATTTACTTTTGATATGGGGCCAAGTTGGTATTGGATGCCCGATGTTTTTGAACGTTTTTTTAATTGCTTTGGAAAAAAAGTAAGTGATTATTATAACCTCGACAGACTAAACCCTTCCTACAGAGTTTATTGGCCACAAGATGTAATGGATATCTCCGCCAACTACAATACCCTTAAAAACTTGTTTGAAAATATAGAAACCGGCAGTAGTATTATGCTGGATAAGTTTATCAATGAAGCCCAATACAAGTATGAAGTGGGCATTAATAAATTGGTACATAAGCCAGGTCAGTCAATTGCCGAGTTTGCAGATATTGATCTTATAAAAGGTATATTAAAACTGGATGTGTTTACTTCTATAAAAAAACACATTGGTAAACATTTTAAAAATAAGCAGCTGCAACAATTATTAGAATTTCCTGTTTTATTTTTGGGAGCACTGCCAGAAGATACACCAGCACTGTACAGCCTGATGAATTATGCGGATATAAAATCCGGCACCTGGTATCCAAAAGGAGGTATGTATAAAATTGTTGAAGGCATGTACAAACTGGCAATCGAATTAGGTGTAGAGTTTAATTTTAATTTCAACGTAGTTAAAATGGATGTTGAAGCAAGTTTTATAAATAAAGTGTATGCAGAAACAATCAATAGTAACAATGAAAATAAAACGGTTGTATTTGAGGCTGATGTAATTATTGGCGGTGCAGATTATCATTTTATAGAAAGTAAATTATTGCCGCTTAAGTATAGAAGTTATAGTGATGCATATTGGAACAAAAGAGTAATGGCACCAAGCTGTTTAATTTATTATGTAGGGTTAAATAAAAAACTAACCAATGTATTGCATCATACATTATTTTTTGATGTAAGTTTTGATGTGCATGGCAAAGAAATTTATACCACACCACAATGGCCGACAAAACCATTGTTTTATGTAAGTGTTACTTCTGTAAGTGATGACAGTGTAGCTCCGCCCGGATGTGAAAATTTATTTTTTCTTATTCCCGTAGCCGCAGGTTTGCAAGGCGATACCGAAGATTTACGGGATAAATATTTTGAAGATATTGTAAATCGTTACGAAAAGCGAATTGGACAAACTATAAAAGAGGCTATCATATATAAAAAATCTTATTCGGTTAGTAATTTTATCGAAGATTATAATGCATTTAAAGGAAATGCTTATGGTTTAGCGAACACTTTGATGCAAACTGCTGTTTTAAAACCAGCATGTCGTAGTAAAAAGATTAAGAACTTGTTTTATACTGGTCAATTAACAGTTCCTGGTCCCGGTGTACCGCCAAGTTTAATTAGCGGAGAAGTTGTGGCTAAAGAAATTGGAAAATATTTTTAGTTTAATTGACAAATTCTCATTTTTTAATAAAAAAAATTAAATTAATTTAATATAAAATTAATTGAGTGATTGGTAATGACTGAGATTACAACTCTGTTGAATTTAATACATATAATCACACATTAAATAAGCAAAGAGGTATGATGAACCTTTTTCATGAACTAAGCCAACAGTGCAGTAAAGCAACAACCGAGATGTATAGTACATCTTTTAGCAGCGCTATAAAATTATTACATCCGAGTTTGCGTACACCCATCTTTAATATCTATGGATTTGTCCGTTTTGCTGATGAAATAGTTGATACTTTTCATCAGCATAATAAAGAAGGACTGCTGATAGAATTTAAAAAAGATGCCTATGCAGCAATTGAAAGAGGGATTAGTCTAAATCCGATTTTAAATAGTTTTCAATTAACAGTAAATAAATACGGAATATCACACAGCCTGGTAGATGCATTTTTCAAGAGTATGGAAATGGATCTTAGCAAAGCATCTTATGATTATGATGGCTATAAAGAATATATTTATGGAAGTGCCGAAGTTGTTGGGTTAATGTGCTTGTATGTTTTTTGTGAAGGAGATAAAAAAATGTATGCAAAATTAAAACCTTCTGCACAATTGCTGGGAGCAGCCTTTCAAAAAGTAAATTTTTTAAGAGATGTAAAAGCTGATTATGAACAACTAAGCAGAACTTATTTTCCTGAAGTAGATTTTCAAAATTTTACATCTGACATGAAGTTTCAGATTGAAGCAGAAATTGCCCGGGATTTTTCGGGTGCTTACAAAGGCATTGTTGAATTGCCTATTAAAGCAAGGTTTGGAGTGTACGTTGCCTATAAATATTATTTATCCTTGTTTAAAAAAATCAAACAAACTGCGCCTGCAAATATTTTAGAACAACGAATACGTATACCGAATTATAGTAAGGTTTTTATAGTGGCAAAAGCAGGTGTAAGAAGTCAATTTAATATTTTATAAAGACTAGGTATCATGAATGTTATTTTAGTAGATATTAACGATGTGCCAACGGGTACAATGGAAAAAATCGAAGTTCATCAAAAAGCTCTGTTGCACAGGGCTTTCAGTGTTTTTATTTTTAATAGTAATGACGAAATGCTGTTGCAGAAAAGAGCTTCTACCAAATATCATAGTCCTGATTTATGGACAAATGCTTGTTGTAGCCATCCAGAACCCGGACAACCGACTTTGCCTGCAGCAACAAAAAGGTTGATGGAAGAAATGGGTTTTACCACAACGCTGAAAAAGGCATTTGATTTTATTTACAAGGCATCTTTTGATAATGGATTAACGGAGCATGAATTTGATCATGTATATGTGGGAACCTATGATGATACTATTATTTTAAACAAGGAGGAAGTAAGCGAGTATTGTTATAAAACGCTTAAACAAATAGAAAGTTCTTTGCAATCTCATCCACAAAATTATACGGAGTGGTTTAAAATTGCCTTTCCAAAACTGCAAACATATCTTGCCGCTAAAAACTAACTTTGAATTAAAACCTGCATATTATTAAGTTGATTCAAAAATTAGGTACTGCCATAAATGGGATTATAAAATACTAAATTATATTTTGTATTATAGGGCATAAATTTAGGCAATATAATTTTTATTATATTATGCGTACAAAAAAGGCAATCATTATTGGAAGCGGCGTTGGGGGTATGGCAATAGCCATTCGTTTGGCTGTGCAGGGGTTTGAGGTACAAGTGTATGAAAAAAATGACCAGCCGGGTGGTAAATTATCTGCATTTAAAAAAGATGGATTTCTTTTTGATGCAGGTCCATCTTTATTTACACAACCAAAAAATATTGAAGAATTATTTGCACTAGCTCAAGAACCAATTGAAGCATATTTTAGTTACCAGCCTGTAAATATTGCCTGTAAATATTTTTATGAAAATGGTAAAATAGTACAAGCATATACTAATGCAAAACTGTTTGCACAGGAACTGAAGGAGCAATTAAATGAGTCGCCGGAAAAAGTAATAGCTTACTTAAAAGAATCTGAAAAAATATACAATAATATTGGAACTGTATTTTTAAATAATTCTTTACACAAAAAAAAAACCTGGCTAAATAAAAGGATTGGACCTGCTTTAAAAACGCTTAGGTACGGTTATTTATTTAAAACATTGCACCAACATAATAGTAAACATTTTACTTCGCCTGAAGCTGTACAATTGTTTAACCGCTTTGCTACATATAATGGCAGCAATCCTTACAAGGCTCCGTCCATGTTGAGCCTAATACCGCATCTTGAACAAAATCAAGGTACTTTTTATCCATTGGGAGGAATGATTAGTATTACCAATGCGTTGTACCAACTTGCTATAAAAAAAGGAGTTCAGTTTTATTTTAATTCGCCAGTGCAGCGCATTATTCATCAAAAAGGGTTGGTAAAAGGGGTTGTGGTATATGATAAAAGCAAATTGGCAGAAGTGGTAGTAAGTAATGCGGATGCTTATTTTACCTATAAAAATTTATTAGCGGATGAAGATGCGGCTAAAATAATATTACAGCAGGAACGTAGTAGCAGCGCTGTTATTTTTTATTGGGGTGTAACTAAATTATTTCCCCAATTACAGCTACACAATATTTTTTTTAGTAAGGAGTATAAATTAGAATTTGATAATATTTTCACGCTTAAAAAATTGATAGATGACCCTACAGTGTATATCAATATTACTTCTAAAATGGAAAGTAGCCAGGCCCCCGAAGGACAAGAGAACTGGTTTGTAATGGTAAATGCACCTGCTAATATCGGGCAAAACTGGGCGCAATTAAAAATAATTGTACGAAAAAATATTATCAGTAAATTAAGTAGAATGTTAGGTGAAAATATTGAGCCATTTATTATCACAGAGCACACGTTAGATCCTTTGCAAATACAGGAGCAAACAGCTTCTTACATGGGATCACTGTATGGTACAAGTTCAAATTCAAAACTGGCTGCATTTTTTAGACATGCAAATTTTACTGATACTATTAAAGGGTTATATTTTTGTGGCGGTAGTGTGCATCCTGGTGGTGGCATTCCGCTTTGTTTAAAAAGTGCAAAAATTGTAAGTGAACTTATAAAGCAACAGGATCTGCGGTAGTAAAATATATTTACTACATTTCATAACGCTGCGCCTATTTTTACTAGCTCTTTAAGCTACATAATTGTTCTAAAAAACTTTCAATAATCAGTGATAAAAATTTTTTTAAAATATAAAATAGCAACAGGACTGGCAGTATTGTTTCATTTGTTTGGAGTAATTGGAATATTATTTTGGAATAAGGATTTCTTTGTACAATCAACTCCTGTGAACCTTTTACTAATGTTTGTTTTGTTGGTTTGGACGCATGATGACAGAAATAAGCACTTTGTTATATTTTCTTTAATTGCTTTTATTATAGGATTTCTGGCAGAAGTAATTGGCGTAAATACAGGTTTATTATTTGGTAATTATGTTTATGGAAATGCACTCGGTATAAAATGGTTAGAAGTGCCTATATTGATTGGTTTAAATTGGTTTGTAATTATTTATTGCAGTGGTATTAGTACGTTCACTTTATTAATGAAAGCTATTAATAAGGTTTCTGTACAGGCGCAACAACCTCCCATGATATTAAAAGCATTTTCGGTAATTGCAGATGGCGCCACACTAGCAGTACTTTTTGATTGGATGATGGAACCTGTAGCAGTAAAACTTGGCTTTTGGCAATGGAAAGGAGACGGATCTATTCCCTTGTATAATTACCTCTGCTGGTTTGTGGTAAGTATAGCATTACTTACATTATTCCACTTTTGCAAATTCGATAAAAGAAACAAATTTGCTGTAAATTTGTTGTTGATTCAAATGATGTTTTTTCTTTTATTAAGAACATTTTTAAAATAATTTTCTCAGTTTATTTTTATTTAATCAAGATGCATTGGATATTTTTTATTATAATTATTTTAACTACCTTCTTTATTATGGAAGGCGTTACATGGCTTACACATAAATATGTGATGCATGGATTTTTATGGTATTTGCATGAAGACCATCATCAAAAAGACGCTGGATTTTTTGAAAAAAATGACGCTTTTTTTTTGATATTTGCCATACCAAGCTGGTTATGTATTATGTTTGGTTTACAAAACGGGTATTATCAGGTGGCAGCTATTGGTTTTGGGATTGCAATGTATGGGATGGCTTATTTTGTTATACACGAAGTAATTATTCACCAGCGCTTTAAATGGTTTACACGTAGCAACAATGAGTATGTAAAAACGATTCGGTGGGCACATAAAATGCACCACAAACATTTAAATAAAGAAGAGGGCGAAAGTTTTGGTATGCTGATAGTAGCAAAAAAATATTGGGATAAAGTGCGGAGGGATAAAATGTTTCAACAACAAAATACATAAACAGGTTAATTGACCTTTTAATTTTTTAATAAATATTATTGTACCGCATATCTTTATGCGGTATTATTTTAACAGGTATTTTAAATTGCAAAACAATCAAACCACATATGATTATATTATTTTAGGTGCAGGCTGTGCCGGACTAAGTTTATTAATGCGTTTGTTGCATACCCCTAAACTTAACAATAAAAAGATAGTTTTAATTGATAAAAAATCTAAAACAAGCAATGACCGTACCTGGTGCTTTTGGGAGAATGAAAATGGCTTTTTCGACAGTATCGTCTATAAAAAATGGGATAAATTATCTTTTGAAAGTAACGTATATTCAGCACCGCTTACTATTGCGCCTTACCAGTATAAAATGATCCGGGGGATTGATTTTTATAATTATTGTTTTGACACAATTAATCAGCAGTCAAATGTTGAAATTATTTACGATGATATTATAGAATTTTCATCGAAAAAAATAATGCTGTTAAATTCAGAAATTGTATGTGACAATGCCATTGTTTTTAATACTACTTATAAAAATCTTCCCCAGCAAAAAGATAAACATTACCTGCTGCAGCATTTTAAAGGAAAGATTATTGAAACAGCACAACATTTTTTTGATCCTGAAAAAGCAACCCTTATGGATTTTAGGGTACACCAAAACCATGGAACCGCTTTTGTTTACATCATGCCATTATCACCAACACAAGCTTTGATTGAATACACACTATTTTCTTCCAAATTACTAATACCGGAACAATACGATATTGAGCTGAATGATTACATCAGCAATACGCTGCAACTAAAAAACTATATAATAATTGAAGAAGAGTTTGGCGTAATACCAATGACCAATGCAGTATTTCCATCACTGCAGCATGGCGTGCATAATATAGGTACCGCAGGTGGACAAACAAAAGCATCTACAGGTTATACCTTTCAATTTATTCAAAAACAATCCGCCTCCATTGTAGCGCAGTTAGTGAAAAATAAAAAACCGTTTGCACCGGTTAGCTTTTTTGATAAGCGTTTTAAATTATACGACAGTACCCTGTTGAATATTTTATCCAACCAGCATTTAGACGGCGCTACTTTTTTTGCACAGTTGTACCGGCGCAATACGGCTGCAGCTATTTTTAAATTCCTCGACAATGAAACATCTTTTATTGAAGAATTAAAAATTATGAATACTGTACCAAGGTGCTTATTTACAAAAATTGCTATCAGAGAAATGTTTAAATAACTGCTGTTAGTGTACTTCCTTCATTTCATTCCAGCGGGAAGTATATCTCGGGCTTCTCAATTCTTGCCGCATCTTCCAGTCACGGGTGGTTCCGCTGGCAGCAAATTTTACAACATCATTTCGCATGGCAAAATTTACATTGTCTATCATACTCATCAGTAACCGTTTGTTATTAGTTGCTTCTGTTACAAATAAATTTCCCTGTATGGTTGTGTCAGGTACCAGTCCACTAAGCAGTACACCCGCCTTTTTATACAGTCTTCCTTTTTCAAACAATTTGTCTACCAGTTGCACGGCAGGTTTTATCAATTCATTGGTGGCAGAAGTAGCCACAGGCAAAGTAACATAGCTGCTAATGGTAGGCCCGTGCCTAAAGTGGGTAGTATGTGTTTGCTCTCTAGGTACTACAAATACACTAATGATAGTAGCGGCACTATGTTGCCGCCTTAATTTTTCTGCAGCTTTAGAAGTGTAAGTAGCTACCGCCTCTTTAATGTCATCAATATTTTTTACCGGACTGCCAAACATCCTGGTGGTAGCAATCATTTTCTTTATGGTTAGTTCCTGCTTCATTTCATTGGCTGGTTCGCCTTTAAGTTCTTTCAACAACCGGACGCCTACTACACCACCTAAATTTTTATGTGCCCATTCTGCTGTTTTTTTAGTAAGATCGAATGCAGTAAATACGGCGTTCAGCTCTATCAATTTTTGAGCATACTGCCTGCCCACGCCCCACACTTCTCCAATGGGCGTATCCTGCAATGCTTTGGCAATTTTTTCTTTTGTATCCAGTACCACCACGCATTGTGTGGCAATTTTATTTTTCTTAGCTAAATGATTGGCTACTTTCGATAATACTTTTGTAGGAGCTACACCTACAGAAACTTTTATACCGGTCCATTCTTCTACAGTCTCTCTTATTCTTAGCCCTGTTTCCTGTAGATTGCTGTTGCAAAATTCATCTAAATTTAAAAATGCTTCATCAACCGAATATACTTCTACGTTTTCTTTACCAATCAGTATTCTTAGTGTTTCCATCACCCGCCAGCTAAGGTCGCCATACAAATTATAGTTAGATGAAAAGGTAGCAATATTATATTTCTCAATCAATGGCTTTGCCAAAAAATAAGGGCCAGCCATCTCTACACCAAATGCTTTTGCTTCATCAGTTCGGGAAATAATGCAACCATCATTATTGCTTAGTACAACAACAGGTTTGTTATCTAAGTGCGGCATAAATAATCTTTCACAACTGCAATAAAAACTGTTGCAATCTACAATGGCGTACATACCCCCTCTGCCCGCTGAAGGGGGAACTTTAAGACCATGCTTGTTCAAAATGCATTCTATCTCCATCATATTTTATTTAACTTATTTCAACCACCGTAAGCCCACTCTTCAAACAAAAAATAGTGCTGTAAATGTTTAGGCTCCAGGTTTCCCCTTCAGGGGGCGAAGGGGGTCATACATTCCGTATCACACAAATTACCACACCCCAAATTTTAAAATCCATAAATTCGCCCACATCAATTGCTGCCAGCTTAGGTGTTTCAGGAATTAGCCGTAAACGGTTCATTGTTTTTTCATATCGACGTATCAGCATTTCACCATCAATTACTGCAATCACAATTTTACCATTAACCGGTTTTACACTTCTGTCAACAATTACAATATCTCCATCAAAAATGCCTGCATTTATCATGCTGCTGCCACTTACTTTCATAAAAAACGTAGCCGGTTTATTGCGAATCAGTTGTTCATTCAGGTCAATACCCCGTTCCATATAATCATCTGCTGCAGCACCAAAGCCGGTAGCATTCGCAGTTGGCACATCGTGTTGGGTAAAACGTTTACTGCCTGTATAAGTACTCCCAAAAAAGTTTTCAACTTCCATAAAATTATTTTTGACTGTTAACTAAATTATTTAGTAAATTTATGCTAAAATAGTAAGCAATCAATTTTCTGTTTAATTAAATCTTATTGTATGAAAAATAGCATCAATGCCATACCCGGGTATAAAATATACGAATACTTATTGGTACTAAACCCACACGAAGAATTGCGCAATAAAATTATAGAAGTAAAAAAACATTTTACGGATAAGTACAAATCAGCCACAGCCGTGCACAGTAAGCCACACCTGCCGCTGGCAAATTTTGTACAGTACGGCATGGTAGAAGAGCGGTTGCTGAACCGCTTAAATACCATCGCCATGGGCTATCATCCCATAAAAATAGAATTGAAAGATTACGGCAGTTTTCCTTCGCACACCATTTATATCAATATCACTTCCAAGGTACCTATACAAGATCTGGTAAGACAGATTCGTACAGAAGCACAACATCTAATGAAATTGAACAAAGACAACAAAGCCCATTTTATGATGGAGCCACATATAACAATTGCTCGAAAATTACAACCCTGGCAATACGAAAAAGGATGGCTTGAATACAGTAACAAAAATTTTAGTAGCCGCTTTATAGCAGATGCCATGCTGTTATTAAAACGACCCATAGGCGAACTAAAATACCAGATTGTTCAGCAGTTTGAATTTCAAAATTTACCTGTTACAACTGTACAAGGAGCCTTGTTTACCTGAGCAATAAAAATATTATCCAAACAAATACACAGCTATGGTCAGCATCGTTGCATCACCCTCTTGTACTGTATACCATTTAGGGACGCTTTGTATTCGAAATAGCTTTTAATTCAATCCGATAACAACTTTGTAAAGTTAGATTATTAAAGTACAATCCGATAGCTCGGATGAAACAATGGACGAAAAATGAGGAGGAGGTGAAACGAATACTCCTACTAAAATAAATCACCATAAAAAACAATAGCATGGACAACGAATCAACATTCCCTTTTAAAGAAAAAGGGCAACAACTTCAACAAGATCATCATAAAGTGTCTGCCAAACCACAAGAGGAATCGATACAATATTTATCAGGTCGTGGTGCACAATACAATACTAAAAATCGGTTCCTTAAAAATGAATCCACCAGGGAACACATTGAAGGCATAGACGATTGGGAAGAAAGCAATATACCCACGCAATACATAGAGCAGCAAAGCAAAACAATTGTAAATAAAGTAGAAAGTAAAGACGTAGGCATGGGCTACAGTATGAATCCCTACGCCGGATGTGAGCATGGCTGCATTTATTGTTATGCCCGTAATGTGCATGAATACTGGGGTTATAGTGCCGGACTGGATTTTGAACAAAAGATAATCATAAAAAAAAATGCACCGCAACTGCTGCGTAAATTCTTGATGCATCCTAAATGGGATGCTACTCCCATCATGCTCAGCGGCAATACTGATTGCTACCAACCTGCCGAACAAAAGTATCGTTTAACAAGAGGCTTGTTAGAAGTATGTAACGAATTTAACCAGCCGGTAGGGATACTCACCAAAAACTCGTGGATACTAAAAGACAAAGATGTGTTGCAGGATACGGCTAAGAAGGGCATTGTGTCTGCCATGGTAAGCATCACCTCTTTTAACGAAGATTTACGTCGCATAATGGAACCACGCACTACCACTGCTAAACAAAAATTAAAAGTAATCAACGAACTCAGCAGTGCCGGTGTACGCATGGGCGTAATGATGGGCCCCATGATACCCGGCCTTAACGAACATGAAATGCAACGCATTATGAAAGCGGCCGCTGACAACGGAGCCACCTTCACCGCCTATACTTTTGTGCGGTTAAACGGTGCCATCAAATTTTTATTTCACGACTGGCTATATAAAAACTTTCCTAACCACGCTGATAAAGTATGGCACCTGATAGAGCAAAGTCATGATGGTCAGGTAAACGATACTCGTTTTGGCGTGCGCATGCGTGGCGAAGGGCATATTGCACAAATGGTTGCGCAGCAGTATAAAAAATACGGAAAGTTATACAATATGAATGCCGAAGAGTGGAGCTTGAATACAACTTTATTTAAACGACCAGGCGAACAAGGCAAACTTTTTTAATCATAAAAATTACATAGTATGAACTCTATTACCAAAAAGTATTTAACAGAAATTATTTTTAAAAAAACCAGTGAAACAATTGACAAATACCGGGAGTCAAAACAACACCAGTTTGATAATGTGCCTTACCCCGGCGCAACGGATGAAGAGGTATTGGATTTTATAATAACCATTCCGTACTTCGATCAAAAATTAAAGGATTTTTTATTGGGTAACCTTGCAGAAGATACCATCATCATTAGCCAAACATGGGAGAATGAATTTATAAAAAACGTAAAGTTGTGGGCAGAGAGCTTTGAATGGCTACATGGCAATGATTATTTTTTGAGTGAGGCACATGTGAGTGGGATAAATAAAGAAAGGGTATTTTTGAGGTTGCCTTATTGAAAGTTATGTAAGTATTTTATTTCAAAGGCAAGAAATGGGTTAATAGGAATCGAGCGTAATATAGTTGTACTAATTCGTTTAAGAAATCAAATCTTTATAGAAAATTTTTTAAAGAAATGGATTCATCTTTTTAAAGTACTTAAGTTTGTTTCAAAATATTAATAGATCCTTTATGAATCAATTTGGAGGTAATTGGACTCAACAAAAAATAGAGATTGTGGCATCTTATGCTAAAGCATACTTAACTGTTATGAAAGACCGACTTTACTTTAAATTACTTTATTTCGATGGATTTGCTGGTTCGGGAGATATTTTTAAAGAGAACGAATATGACTTTGAGATAATAGTAGGTACAACAATGAAGATTTTAGAAATTGATAGTCCTAGATCTTTTGATATGTATTACTTTGTAGAAAAGAATGAAAATAATAAGAAGCAATTAGAACAAAAAATAAGGATAAAATTTCCACAAAAAGACACACATATTGTTTGTGAGGATTGTAATAAAAAAATGATTGACTTAGCAAATTTTTTGAAAAAAAATTTAAACTATAGAGTTTTAGCATTTGTTGATCCTTATGGTATGGAAGTAAATTGGAATTCAATTGAAGCATTAAAAGGTTTGGGAATTGATTTATGGATTTTAGTACCTACGGGAATAGGAGTTAATAGACTTTTAAAAAATGACGGAAAAATTTCAGATGCATGGCTTCAAAAATTAGAAAAATTTCTTGGAATGAATCCTAAAAGCATATTGGATTTTTTTTATAAAGAGAAAACAAGTTTTACTCTTTTTGGAGATGAAACTCTTTTTGAAAAAGAAAAAAAGGCAACTGATAAAGCAGCAAAATTGTATAGAACTAGACTAAATGAAATTTTTGATTTTGTTTCAGAACCTTTCATTATGAAAAACACTACAAATTCGGTGATGTACCATTTCATGATGGCTACAAATAATAAGACAGCAATTAAAATTGCAAATGATGTAATTAAACCAAAGTATAAATAATCATGGCAGAATCCTCAATAGAATGGACAGAAATGACTTGGAACCCAACAACAGGTTGCGATAAAATATCAGCAGGTTGTAAATACTGTTATGCCGAAATAATGACAAGGCGTTTAATGGCAATGGGCATTGATAAATATAAAGAAGGATTTAAAGTAAGAACACACGAAGACTCATTACATACACCGTTTGAATGGAAGAAACCAAAAGTAGTTTTTGTAAATTCCATGAGCGATTTATTTCATCCCAAAGTGCCAATAGAGTTTATAAAAAAAGTATTTGAGGTAATGAACAAAACCCCACAACATACTTATCAGGTATTAACAAAAAGAGCCGATCGCCTTTTTGAAGTACACGAACAATTAAACTGGACAAAAAATATCTGGATGGGTGTTTCTGTTGAAGATAACAGGGTAACACATAGGATTGATTATTTGAGGAAGACGAATGCTAAAACAAAATTCCTTTCTTGCGAACCGCTCATTGGTCCTTTACCAAAAATGAATCTTAAAAAAATTGATTGGGTAATTGTTGGTGGAGAAAGTGGCAGAACTCCAAGGCCAATGGATGCAGACTGGGTACTGAATATTCAAGATCAATGTGCAAAAAATAAAGTAGCCTTCTTCTTTAAACAGTGGGGCGGAACCAATAAAAAGAAGGCGGGAAGAGAGTTAGGAGGTAACACTTACAATGAAATGCCGTCAAAAAAAATAGTAGTTTCAAATTAGTTTTTTATTTGCCTAAGCCTATTTATTTTACCGATACTTCAGTCAATCAATTTTTAATTTAATAAAAATATTTTGCAGAATGAAAAAAATTTAATCAACAATAATAAATGTTTCGAATTAATAAAAATATGACAACATAAAAATGGAGTACTCCGCTATCGGATTATATATTTTCGGGGATAAACTGTATATCATCTTTACTAACTACTGCTCAAGAATCTCGACAAAAAAGTTGCGTTTTTTTATGCAATAAAATAATCGTACCGAATATAAAAAAATATGGAAAATGATACTGGCTGCTACATCTTTTTTAGATATCATTTAATCTTTTTTAATTAAATAGCAATAAACAGATAAATAAAGAGCTATCAAAGGAGAGGAGAAGCGTTTCATCTGAGATGTTATAGGAACGCTTTTTAAAGACATGGAATTTTTAAATTAAAACTAAAGAATCCTAAAAAATAAACTTTTAGGGTGCTTTATTTTGTAGCTTTTTCTATACTATTTAATAAAAGTTTTTATTAAATATTTTATTGTCATCCGTAATAATTTTTAAAAAACATTGCCCGGCTGTTAAATTATTAATAGGTAAAAGTATGCTTGTAGATGGAGTGCAAATATGTTCCTTTTTTTGTTGCAGCCTTACACCCATAATGCTATAAATAGTAATCAATGCATTTTCTTCATTTTCAGTGTTTATAGCAATAATTAAATTTTCCGAACTATTGTCTTTATATATTTTTATAATCTTTAGTGCACTGCTTTTATTGGAGACACTAATTGTATTTGAATAAAGTAGGTGGTCAAAATACGTTACTTTTATTCTGTAAAAAATTTTTCCAGTAAGTGGATTTTTATCAATCACCGAATAGTCTGCTAATGGAGTAGTATTCTTAATATTTAAACTAAGTGCATTTTTAAAATCTATGCCGTTCGTACTTGTTTACATTTCAAAAAGGGTATTCGGTTCCTGTAATTTCAGTGTGTCATTTAATACTGATGGCATTATCGTTTGCTTCGGCACAAAAGTCGGTAATTTTTATAAGAAGTGGTGTTAGGATAAAGATATTTTTATCCCTCACTCTGCCAAATAAAAAACCATGTCCAATGTCATTAGGATTTATTGCCCTTGTGGGATCCCTTCTATCATCTCGTAGCATATTCAAGCCATCAGATGTTACAAGTTCATACCAAAAATTAATCGCAAATACCCCAAATTGAATATTGATAGAATCTTTAGTATCAAATAATGCCTTTCGTTGTAAAACACTGTAATCGTTTCTTGGCTGTGTTGTAGTTATATAACACAATGCTCCGCTTGCAGTGATACTGTTATACATTAACCTTAAATTATCCATTGTTTCGGTTATTGAATATCCTGCGCCAACATCATTACTAGGCAAACTCATAATAACTATATTGGGGCTGTAACTTAAAGCTTTGGTTACATTGTGTGCTACATCAGGGCTTGGTCTTGCGGCAGGTGGTATATAGCTGGATGGCATTTCCTGGTAGGTAGTATAGCCACCTATTGCTATGTTATAAAAAGTAGTATCAATACCATCTGTCGTATTGGTCTTAAAGCTGGCTTCTAACCTGCCTGCCCACGATAATTGATAGCTGCTTTCCCCTAAACCTGCTGCAGTAGAAGAACCCATTATAACAACTTTTTTTGTGCAAAAGAATTGTTTATTAATAAAAACAGTGTTGCGCAAAGAAGCGGAAGAAGTATTTTAATCTTCATTTATTTTATTAGTATAAAAAATGGCAAGGATGGACTTATGTGGGTTTTGTTTAAGATTTTAACCGTGCAATCATATAATTTTATAGTGATAAAAGATTAACAGGATGCACCCACAACCTAAATCGGTAACATTAATTTCATTTTTATTTTAATTATAATTTATTAACTAACCAACAAAGTAGGATAACAGTATATAAAAAATTTCCAGAAAATATAAATAATGGAAAAGTATTTAAACAAATCATGTAATCATTGTAAATCATCTAAAAAGCACAATACCTTTTTTGTTACATGTGTATAAAATTATATTTTATCAAAAGCAATTTATGAACCTGGTGAAATGCGTAATGCTAATGTTTTTTGATTTGCTATTACTGTATTTATAAAAAAAAGATTTTGAAAAGCTGCTTAAAGTAAGCGGGTAGTTATTTGATATTGTAGGATCGAACACAGGTTTTTTATCAAAAAAAATGATGCCCTCGCCACATCTGGAATAATTATTAAATTTAAATAAAAGAGTTCCCAAACTGCAACCCTTTGGGAACTGTTTTATTTTAAACTATTTTTACCGCAATAACTTATTTTAATGCTTATACCAACTGATAAAATAAAAGAACTTTTTGCAACCTTTTCAACTGCTGAAATTACAGCGATTGACAAGTTGCCGCCAGCTGGTAGTGAGCGGCATTACTTTCGTCTTTTTACTGTAGATAAATCCTTTATCGCTACTTATGGCGCCAATATAAAAGAAAATGAAACCTTCCTTTATTTTTCGGAACACTTTAAAAAGAAAGGATTGGCTACAGCACAAATATTTTGTATCAACGAGGAAAAGGATTTGTATTTACAAGAAGATTTTGGTGATACATCCTTATTGAATAAGCTCGAAGCGCAGGGTTATACAGCTTATGTGTATGATTTATATAAAGCGAGTTTGCAACAGTTAGCGTTACTACAGGTAAAAGGCCATGATGACCTGAATTATAATAAATGCCTCACCAATACTTCTTTTGGCAAACAAGCTATTATGGCAGATTTGCTATACTTTAAATATTATTTTCTGGATGCTTTACGCAGGCCATATAATAAACAAAAATTGATTGAAGATTTTGATGCATTGAGTAATTATCTGTCGCATACAGCATATGAATTTTTTATGTTTCGTGATTTTCAGAGTAGGAATATTATGGTAACTCCTTCTGCTGAAAATAGTTTGGAGGAGGTTGTACATTTTATAGATTACCAAGGCGGCATGAAGGGTGCGCCGCAGTATGATGTAGCCTCATTATTATGGCAGGCCAAAGCTAATTTACCCGACGAATGGAAACTTAGATTGCTTGAAGACTATATAATTTTTTTAGAAAAAACCATCAGCGAAACAGTAGACAGAGATGTTTTTAACAGCCAATACAATGGCTATGTGTTAATTCGTATATTACAAGTTTTAGGTGCTTACGGCTTTCGGGGTTTATTTGAGCGTAAGGCGCACTTCTTAACAAGCATTCCATCAGCACTGCAAAACTTAAAATGGTTTAGTAACAACCACGGTATTGGGATTGCGTTGCCCGAGTTTAAAAAGGTGTTGGAGATGTGTATTAGCGATGAGGTTATTACTGAGTTTACACCCGTGCAGGCTAACAATGAAACTCTATTGGTTGTTACAGTTAATAGTTTTTCATTTATAAAAACTGGGTATCCAGCAGATGAAACAAAAACCGGAGGTGGTTTTGTTTTTGATATGAGGGGTATTTTAAATCCTGGTAGGTTTGATGACTATAAACATTTATCCGGTATGGATAAACCTGTAAAAGATTTTTTGGAACAACAAACCAAGATCCTAGAATTTTTAAACGGTGTATATAGTGTTATAGATATTTCAGTACATGACTATATTAAAAGAGGCTTTGAACATTTAACGATAAATTTTGGCTGTACCGGCGGACAGCACCGCAGTGTGTATGCAGCAGAGGCAATTGCGAGGCATTTAAGAAATAAGTTTAAAGTGAAGATTGTTTTGCAACATACAAACAAACAAAATTGGAAAATAATTTGAAAGCAATCATTTTTGCCGCAGGGCTTGGAACTCGCTTTAAACCCTGGACTGACGCACATCCTAAAGCCTTGGCATTGGTAAATGAAAAGAGTTTGTTGCAACGCAACATTGAATACCTGCAGCAATACGGTATTACAGATGTAGTGATAAATGTGCACCATTTCCCCAAACAAATAATTGACGCTATTCAGCAAAATAACGGCTGGGGAAGTAAAATAATTATCAGTGACGAAAGCGACGAAGTGCTGGAAACTGGTGGTGGATTAATGAAAGCAAGGCATTTATTAGAAAGTGAAAAGCCATTCATTTCTTTAAATGTAGATATTCTTACCAACTTAAATTTAAATAAGCTGATGGCTTTTCATCAACAGCATAAACCATTAGTAAGTTTTGGTGTTACAAATAGAAAATCATCCCGTGTTTTATTGTTGGATAATAATAACCAATTGCGTGGTTGGAAAAATTTACAAAGTGGGCAAGAAAATGGGCCACATTTAAAAGCTTTCGAAAAGGAAATACCAAAACCCGTTCTTCACGCAATGGCGTATAGTTGTGTGGTAATTTATCAGCCCGAAATATTTTCTTTAATCAAACAAAAAGGAAAATTTTCTATAATGGATAGTTACCTGGATTTAGCTGCCGAACAGATAATTCTTGGCTACGATCATAGCGGTGATCATTTAGTGGATGTGGGTAAACCTGAAAGTGTTGCAGCGGCAGAAAAAATATTTTTATAAAAAAAAGCACCACTTTTCAAAAGAGAAAAAGTGGTGCTTGCAGTTTGTTGGTTTAAAATATATTTTAGTTGTTGTCTATTTTTTCTGCGTAAATAACTCTTTCTTATCTACTACTTTTACTTTGTCTTTTTCTTTCAGGGTTTTACTTACTATGTCATAAGGGCCTGTTATTACTTCCTCATTTTCTTTTAAGCCTTCAGTAATTTCTATGTAGTTAATATCCTGTATAGCTGTTTTTACTTTTGCCTTACTTACCAAACCATCTTTGTTTAAAAGAAATACTACCACATCAAGATCATCGGCAGTAACTGCAACAGCTACTCCATCTGCTGTTTTTTTAACCGTTTTTGAGCTGTCAATTTTTTCACGTGTGGTTACTGCATTTATTGGTACGCTTAAAACATTGATGTGGGTTTTTGTTTGTATATCCGCACTGGCGCTCATACCCGGCCTAAAAGGGTAACTCGTTTTACCCATCAGATCGTTATAACTTTCTGGTAACAAACGAATGTATACTTTGTAATTGGTTACATCTGTGCTGGTATTGGCTAATGCACTTTGCGTACTGGCACCGTTATTACTGCTTGCTATTTGTGTTACAATACCTTTAAATTTTCTATCGGTGTAAGCATCTACTGTTACAATTGCACTGTCGCCTAACAGCACTTTTGGAATATCACTTTCTCCAACATCTACCCTTATTTCAATTTTGCTCATATCTGCAATACGCAACATTTCAGTACCAGCCATCATGTTGCTACCAACCACACGTTCTCCTTTCTTTACACTTAATAAGCTTACCACTCCGTTCATAGGTGCAAGCACGGCTGTTCGGCTTAAATCTTTATTGGCTTTAGCCAGGTTGCTTTGTGCACTTTGTACCGCAGCTTGCCCACCACGTATGCCTTGTTTGGCAGCATTGTAATTTGCAAGGGCAGCTTTATAAGTTGCTTCTGCCACGTTAAATTCATTGGCACTAATCACTTTATCACCATACAATTGATTTTGCATTTTGTAGGTCTTTTCCGATTGGTCCATTTGCGCTTTTAATGCATCTAAAGCAGCCTGGGAGTTGGCAACCTGCGCCTGGCTTTGGGTTACACCACTAGCAGCCTGTGTAGCCTGAATACTGTAAATATCTGCATAAATACGAGCTACAATTTGTCCTTTTTTTACACTATCTCCTTCCTGCACTATCAGTTCGGTTATTTCACCACTAATATCCGGACTAACTTTTACTTCTATCTCTGGATATACTTTTCCACTGGCATTTACTATTTCGGTAATGGTACGTTTCTGTACTTTCTCCGCTGTAACTTTTGTTCCCTCATCTTTACCAAAAACACCGGCAGCTTTTAACCCAACCAGTAGTAGTACCAATGCTACCAACCCAATCAATATCCATTTAACGGTCTTGCTCATGTTTATTCTATTTTACTCCTATAATCAATTTAGAAGATGATATTATATTATTTATTGTATCCCTTCCAGTTTAAAATCAGTATTCTTAATAAAAAGCAATTTTTAATAATAACAACTGTTGGCCCAACATTTTATCCTTTATGCACTTCACAGGCGTCGCACTCTTGTACCAATACCAATTTTGATCGTCTTCTATTTTATCCAACATTTCTTTTATCAATATTCTGCTAAATGTAATTAATAAAGTTTCTAAATACTTCCTAATCCACCCGATTAATAGGTGTTAGTTGGTTATAATTTTAAACCCTGGCCTCTGTAAAATTCTAACACTTTCATTTTAAAAACATAATCATACTGGTTTAAAACCGCCTGCAACTTTGCCTTAAAAAAATTATTTTGTTGAGTAATTAATTCAAATGTACCCAGCATGCCAACCTGATATCTTTTTTGAGAAAAATCTAATGTACGTTGAGAAGCAGCTACACTTTTTTGACTAGCATTAAATTTTTCTAACGCAACTGTAGCGGCATTATAAGCCTGGTAAATATTCTGTTTGATAATTTGATTGTCCGCATCCTGCTGTAGCTCGGCATTTTTAATATTCAATTTACTACGTTCATAATTGGTACGTAACAAGCCACCACTAAAAATAGGTACACTAATGCTCATTCCTACTTGCTGGCGAAAGTTGTTATCAACCTGTCTAAAAAAAGGAGTTGATTCTTTACCAATAACAGCATAGTTAGGCGAATTGACTTTATAAATGGTGCCTCCAATATCTATCTGAGGACTTAAAAAAGTACTGCTATAAGAGCCTGTCGGCATGTATATAGAATTTTTAGTGTTTATAAAATTACTGCTCAATCCTCCAAAAGCACCAATAGAAGGATACATAGTAGCTTTTGTAGCCTCTGCTGATTTTTGCGCTGCTTTTAATTTAAAATCGTTTACCCGTTGCTGTGGTAAATTCTTAATAGCTAAGAGATATACGGCATCTGGTTGCAGGTCTGCAATTTGTTCAATTGGAATCAGTTCTACAGGTGGTACGGCAACATCAAAAGGTAAAGCAACATCTAGATTCATGTTTGCTTGTAGTTGTAATACGGCCTGTACAGTATTTCCTTTTGCATTAATATAGTTGGCACTGTCCAACGCTTCCTGGGCTTCCAGTTCGGCAGCGTTTAACTCGGGCAAAGAGCCCGCATTTACCAATTTACGGGTATTACCTAGTTGAGCCTGTGTTTGTTTTAACTGCACCTGGGCAATATTTTCCTGTTCTTTACTTAATAATATTTGCAGATAATTATTGGCTACAGTTAAAGAAATATCATTTTTTAATTTATCAGTACTGGCTTTCGCTGCTTCATACTGCCATTGGTTGGCAAGGATGGTATTTTTTTTGCTAAACCAGTTAAAAATGTCAATGCTGGTTTGCAGTTGCATTCCTGCACTAAGATAGTTTTGGGTAATTAGGTTAAAAGATGTAGGATCCTGATTGCGGCCACTGTTAAGACTTGAATTGCCATTAAAACTTGCAGATGGGTATTGGCCAAGTTTACTTTGTGTATAGGTTAACCCAGTAATAGCAGCCTGTATATCTGCCTGTTTAATACTGATATTATTAGCTACTGCATAATCTACAATTTTACGCAGGTCCCATTTTTCCTGACAAAAGCCAATTGTGCTAAAAAAAATAAAGGGCGCTAAAAAATATATTTTCCTCATCTACCAAAATTATGGCTTACATAATATTATTTAAAGAAATTTTTATAACGATGCTGTTTAGGCGGATGTGTGGTTATTTATCTATGTGTAAAACAGTTAGCGCAATCCAGCTATATTTTTTGCCACAATTTATTGTATGGCTTATGTGCTGATTATTAAATAGATTTAATATTTGTTTGTGTTAAAAGCTATAGCTATAAATTTTCTTTTCAAATTAAAAAGCTACTCCATTCTTGTTAATTAGGATTTATTAAGTACTTATTCTTTATTATTGGCAATTTATTATGCTTACCAATGTAGTAATTTATACAGGCATGCTTATCATTTTAAAAACTTTTTACTTAGTTACCATTTGTAGAAGTCACTCATATTTTTCAAACGCCTGTGCTAAATCTTTAATTATATAATCCGGTTCTTCCAATCCAACATACAGGCGCAACATTCTATGTTCTTTATTTAGAGCATTAAATTTTGTAGCTGCCATGCCGGAACATTTAGGAATAATAAGGCTTTCATGCCCACCCCAACTTACGGCCATCAAAATATGTTGCAGGCTATTGCAAAATTTTTCAATCTGCTCTACGGTAGTTGCTTTAATAATAAAAGTGAGCAAGCCACAGGCACCCTGCATTTGTTGTTTTGCCAACTGGTATTGTGGAAAACTTTCATCAAAAGGAAAAATAATGGCTTCAACTTTTTCGTGTTCCTTTAAATAATTAATCACCTGTTGTGTTGTTTGGGTAATCCTCTCAAGCCGCATGGGTAAAGTACGCAATCCCCGTATTAATAACCAGGCGTTGAAAGGAGAAATACCACTTCCAATATTCATGTATTCCGAATTAAAAATTCGCTCAATCATTGCACTACTGCCACTTAATACGCCTGCTACAGTATCGCTATGGCCACCAATATATTTGGTGGCAGATTGTAAAGTAAGATCAATGCCATAATCAATCGGTTTTTGATAAATTGGCGTGCAATAACTATTATCTATAATGGTTATGATATCTTCCGATTTTGCCAGGTCGGCCACGGCTTTTAAATCCTGTAGGGCGTAATCCCAGCTGTTCGGACTTTCCAAATAAATAACAGTGGTATTGGGTAAAATGGCCCGTTCAAAATTTTCAATATCAGTTCCATCAATGTAGGAGGTTGTTACACCAAACCGGGGCAAAATATCATTAAACATTTTTTGTGCCCAGGTATAAGGTTTGTTAACGGATACAATATGGTCACCTGATTTTACATTGGCCAATACAGCAGCAAAAATGGCAGCAGCACCACTATTAAATACCAGGCAATCCTGGGCATTGTCCAGTGCGGCTAATTTTTTTCTTAAAATATCTACTGTTGGGTTTAAGCCCCTGCTGTAGAGATAGGTGGAATATTCATCTGCAAAAGCTTTGCGCATTTCATCAACCGTTTTAAAGGCAAAATTGCTACTTTGCACAATGGGTGGCGCAATGGCATTGTAATAATTTTCTCTGTCTTCTGCAAGCTCATTGATGATGTAAGAGATATCCATTGATATTATTTTTTAGCGAATGATTTTACAATAAAATAGACGGCAATAAATGCGGAAAGAATCCCTAATCCGGTTAATGCGGTAGTTGGTTTATCAACAAAAATACTGATAGCTACAAAACAATAGGACAGAATAAATATGACTGGCATTAGTGGGTACAATTTCATTTTGTAAATGCCGGTACCTTCTAAATGTTGGGTTCTTTTACGCAAAATAAAAATAGTTGCAGCAGAAAGTACCATACCAAAACAATCTAAAAAAATGGTAAAACTAAGTATCTCATCGAAAGTTTTTGCATAAAAAACAATAATGATACAGATGGCTGCAAATACACTTAATGAAGTAAGCAATACATCTGTTTTAGTTGTTCTTTTTTTAAAAGAGGCTGGCAAAATACCATCTTCACTCATGGCTTGCATTACCCTTGGATTGCTCATCAATAATACATTTACATATGCCAGTACAGATAAGAAAAGAAAGACAGATAATATATTACCGGCAGCCTCGCCAAAAACATGACTGGCCATGATGGCAGCAATACCTTTTGCATTTTTTAATTCTTCGAAACCAATTACTTTATAATACGCATAATTTATGGTCAGATATAGAGCAATAATAATAAATATTCCGATGAAGATACCTCTGGGAATATTTTTTGGAGCATTTTTTACCTCACCACCAAAGTTAATTGTTTGCTGATAGCCACCATAGGTAAAAGATACAGCGACAAGCCCTATTCCAAATGCCTTCAGGTATTCTTTAATACTCATGTTTACCGGATGATCTGTTAAATGAGTAACTGATATAGTGTGCGATGAAAAAAACAATGGGGCTATTAATAACAATACCATCGAAATTTTAATGATGGTTAATATATTTTGTGCCCTGGCACTCATTTTTAATCCCATCAGATTTACACTATAAAAAATTAATATCGATACAATAGCAATGATGATTTGTATTGAAGAACTATCGGCTACATTGGGTAGTATCACCCTACTGATATATTCAGCACCTATCAATGCTACACCAGCCAGGGATGCAGCATTGGAAATTAAGATAATACAGTTAACCGCAAATGCAATGGAAGGGTGATATGCGTAAGAAAAAATTTTATAATATCCGCCGGCTACCGGAAAACGGCTACCAATTTCTGCATAGGTTAGTGCTCCGCAAAGGGCAACCAGTCCGCCTGCAATCCATGCTGCAAAAAATAAGAAAGAAGTAGGTGATGCCGCAGCAACATTTGCGGGAGTACGAAAAATACCCATGCCAATTACAAGGCTTACCACAATCATTGTAAAATCAAACAGGTTTAATTTTTTTTCATGCTGCATAAACGAAAAGATACAGAAAGCCTTTTATAAAATGAGTTATCTATAAAAAGTTTATTTATATGTTCAAAAAGTATTTAAATAATATTCGCATTCATTTTATTTTTATCATCGATAGGGTTTGCACAAACTAAAAAGGTAGCCTTGGAAGCAATGAAAATATTTTACTCTTTTATGTTGGTAACGCTTCATCCTTTAGATGAGGGTAGTCTGGCACCACTAAAATAACAAGCCGATAGCTTTGCAATTATGATTAAAATTTGGCAGGCTGCTGCTATCTCTGCTAATTATAAAACGGTTGAAACCAAGACGGCAATACAAAATTTGGTTGTAAAATAACGGGATAAAGTATTGTTATCTTACAATTTTATGTATGCTGTTTTTAATAAACAGCGTTTCAGTTTGCTGAATATTTTCGGTTGTAAAAAGCATTCTCCCTACATTTGCATCGAATTTGGTTTTTTTGCTTCAATGCGAAGAATTAAAAGGGAAGCTGGTGTAATTCCGGCGCTATCCCCGTAGCTGTAAGGCATAGTGAATTTGGGAAAATTGAATAGTGAAAATTGAATGGTGAAAAAGTGAATAGTGAAAAAGTGGATGGTGAAATCTTTGAAGGATCCATCATTAACAATTACCTGTCACCACAATCCATTCTCCGCTATCTATTCACCACTGCCCATTCACACTGTTGAATCTTCATACCACTAGGCGCTAAAATGTCCGGGAAGGTGTTCAACAGAAGCTGAGCCAGAAGACCTGCCAGGTTTTACATTTTATCATTCACGGCTTTCGGGCGAAAGGCATGGAGTGTAAAAGCTGCAAGGCATTTATATTTCTAATCAATGTTGGGTATCATTTTACCTGCATTGTAATTTTCCGGAAGCAGTCACAAAAATTTTTCAAAAAATGAAAAAGAAAATTTTATTGGTGACTGCTGTAATTATCAGTAGTCAGCTGTACGCACAAGACAGTACAAAAAAAACATTGGATGAAGTAGTTGTAACTGCTACAAAAACTCCCATCAAACAATCGCAAACGGGCAAAGTTGTAAGCGTAATTGATCAGGTAACTTTACAACGCAGTGGGGGTAAAACCATTACAGAAATTTTAAACTACGAGGCAGGGCTTTATATAAACGGAGCCAACAATACTTTGGGAACTAATCCTGATGTTTACTTACGTGGCGCTTCTTCAGGTAATACGCTTATTTTACTTGATGGTATCCCGGTAAATGATCCTTCGCTGATAAATAACTCCTTCGACTTGAACAATATTAATCTTAACCAAATTGAAAGAATAGAAATTTTAAAAGGAGCCCAAAGTACTTTGTGGGGTAGCGATGCAGTTGCCGGTGTTATCAATATCATCACTAAAAAAGGAGGTGCTGGTAAAATAACTCCTGAAGCAAGTATTTCTTACGGTAGTTACAATACATACAAGGCCAATGTCGGTATCAATGGTAAACTTGATAAATTTACCTACAACGTGCATTATAATTTTACCGATAGTAAAGGTTTTTCGTCTGCCTACGATAGCACGGGTATACAGGGATTTGGTAAAAATGGATTTAAGCAACATAATTTTCAAACAAATCTTTCTTACACTCTTACGCCAAATCTTTCTATTTCCGCTTTTACCAATTATGGAAAATACAATAGCAATCTTGATGCAGGCCCATTTAAAGATGATAAAGATTATACAGGTGTTAATACAAGTTTTATTAATTCACTAGGTGCAATTTATAAATTAAAAAAAGGTACTGTTCATTTATTGTATACATTAACTAATACAAAACGAACGCTGCTAAATGATACAACAAGTGCTGTAGGTAATGGCGATTATTTGAAGGCAAATTATACAGGGCGATCAAATGTTACAGATTTGTATAGCAACTTTTCTTTAAGCAAAAAACTTTCTTTGGTAAGTGGTGTTCAGAGATTGGGGCAAAATACAAACCAATCCGTTACTGGATATAGCAGAGATTATGATTTTGGATATCAATCTGTACTTGGCAAAGACAGTACTAAAACCACCAATTATGCGGTGTACGCTTCGTTGCTATTATTGAACCAAAATGGCTTTAATGCAGAAGCTGGCATCCGTTACAATAACCACAGTACCTATGGAAGTAATACAACTTATTCATTAAATCCATCTTATAATATTGATGATAATACAAGAATTTTTATCAATATTTCTTCGGCTTACAAAGTGCCTTCTTTATATCAATTGTATAGTGAATATGGTAATAAAAATCTGCAGCCGGAAAAAAGTAATAATTACGAAATAGGTTTGCAATCTTTTACAAATAACAAAAGCAACTCTTTTAGAATAGTTGGCTTTGTAAGAAATATCAAAAACATTATTATTTTTTCAGATCTACCAGTTGCGCCTTATGGTAAATATATTAATCGGGATGTACAAAACGATTATGGATTTGAAGTCGAAAATAATATTGCGATTGGTAAAAAGGGAAACTGGCTAAATAATTTTACTTATGTTGATGGCGAAGGGAAAGCAGACAACATAAAAATAAAAAACTTTTATCGCCGCCCTAATTTTACTTTTAACAGTATACTCACCTTGCAACCTGTAAAAGGGTTAACAATCATGCCTGCATTTCGCTTTGTAGGTACCAGGTTAAAAGGGCAATATGATGCAGGGCCTGCTACAATGCCTCAATATTATACAATCGATTTTTATACGGGGTATAATTTTGCAAAACAGGTTCGTGTATTTATTGACTTTAGAAATATAACCAATCAAAAATATTTTGATATTGTAGGGTACAATAGCCGACAATTTAACTGGACAACAGGGATAAACTATTCATTTTAATAAATTGATTAAACAAACTGCCAGTGTTTTAATAAAATAAAATAATTTTCGCCATTATATAATTCGGTGATTGAATATGTTTATTCATACCATTTTTTTTAAATTTATTTTTATGGAACAGGAACGTTTAAATACTAGAGGGCCTTTATTAAGTTGGGATATTTTTTGTGGTACATATAATTCATTAATGGAAGATGCAGAAAAATACCAGCAATCTTTTAAAGAAATAAAACAAATTGCCAAAAGCAATAAGTGGGGGAAAGAACAAACGAAGGAAGCACTGGAAAATATTCATAAGTATGTGATAATAATTACTGACCAGTTGCAACAAATATCTTTTACGGGCAAAGGTTTTCAAGAAATGACAGGCTACACTTTTGGGGAAGTAAAAGGAAGAAATCCTAAATTTTTGCAGGGAGAAGCCACCAATAGAAACAGTACCCGGGTTTTAAAAGAGCAATTAAATCACAACGAAACTTCAGAAATAATATTAGAGAATTATCGTAAAAACGGAGAACTGTATTTTTGCAAAATAATTATAAAACCAATAATTAACATACATCAAAAATTGGTAAACTATATTGCTTACGAGCTGGAAATTGCTGCATAATTTCAAAAATTCCACAAAATTTTGTATATATTAACAATAGGTTGTATCCTTGCTTTTAAAAAAAATCAACTTTTTTATGTGTGCAAAAAAACAAATAAGGGATATTAAAGTAAGCGTAATTATTGATGATTTATTATAAGAAAAGCCATTTTAAATTGGTTGACTGCTAATAAATTATATTCTAATCTACATCCAGGTAACATGCGATATAAATTTATTAGTATTTTTTTTATCAGCTTTTACGGAAGTTTGGTTTTAGCCCAAAATAATTATAAAGGGGTTGTTATAAGCACCGAAAATAACCAGCCGCTGGCAGGCGTTACTATTAGTATTGCCAACAAACCAATTGCTATAACAAATGGCAAAGGGGTGTTTCAATTTACGGATAGTAATAGTAAAGTAGTTATAGGGTTTTCGCATATTGGATATCTTTCGCAATTAAATAATTACAAAGCAGCACAAACAATTACAGTAACACTGAATCCATCCGGCACTGTATTGTCAACCGCTGTGGTAAAGGCTTTTGAAAGAAATACTTCATTAAAAAATATCCCCGTTTCGGTAAGTGTGTTGGGTAAAGATGATCTGGAACGATATAGCAATACTTCCTTTTTACAGGCTGTTAATACAGTGCCTGGTGTTAAGATGGATGAACGCAGTCCGGGTAGTTACCGGTTATCTATCCGGGGTAATTTATTACGTTCTCCTTTTGGCGTACGCAATGTAAAAGTTTACTGGAATGGTATTCCATTTACAGATGCTAGTGGTAACACCTATCTTAACCAGTTAGGCTTTAATAATATTGGTAAAATAGAAATTATTAAAGGGCCAGGTGGTAGTTTGTATGGCGCAGGCACGGGCGGTGTAGTGTTGTTAGATAGCAGGGTAGCGGATAAAGATGAGCATAGTATTTCAATAAATACATTGGCGGGAAGCTGGGGAACGACTGCAGCAGATGTGGCGTATAAAAAAAATACGGATAATTTAAATGTTGCTTTTAGCTACGCACACCAGCAAACTGATGGTTGGCGCAATCATACCAATATGCGCAGGGATGTGGCAAATTACACAGGATTTTTTACTATAAATAAAAAGGAAAATATTGCTGCAAATATTTTTTACAGCGATCTTTATTACCAAACACCTGGAGGTTTAACTACTGCTCAAATGGCTGCCAATCCTCGTCAGTCGAGGCCGGCCGCCGGCCCTTTTAAAAGTGCGGAAGATCAACAGGCAGCTATATTTATAAAAACATTTTATGCAGGGTTTAGTCATTTGTACCAGTTTAATAACAATTGGAATAATACTACCAGTATCTACAGCTCCAATACTCGCTTTAGCAATCCCAGTATTTTAAATTACCAACGTAAAACAGAGCAGGGTATTGGAGGTCGTAGTATTACCCAATATCAAAACAATCGTATTAAGGTACATTTGGGTGGAGAATACCAATATGGATTTACCAGTTCCAGAACCTTTGGTAATAAACTTGGTGTAACAGACACTTTACAGTTAGATGATGAGATTGCCGCAAAGCAGTACAATATTTTTTTACAAACTGATATTAGCCTTCCAGAAAATTTTATCATTAATGCGGGAGTTAGTTATAATAATTACAATTATGGATTTACAAGGTATAATCAACGGCCGGTAAAAACAATCACTAAAACCTTTGATCCTGCTGTTGGTCCCCGTATTTCTTTACTAAAAAAGATTAATAAAAATTATAGTGTTTATGCAACCGTTAGTAAAGGGTATTCTCCTCCAACAATAGATGAAATAGTACCTTCCACCGGTATTTTTAATCCCTTATTGGATGCGGAAAAAGCAGTGAATTACGAACTGGGTTTTAGAGGAGAACTGGTAGAAAATAAATTATTTATTGATGCATCTTATTACATTTTTTATCTCAATAATACTATTGTTACCCGAAGGGATGCAAGTGGGGCAGACTATTTTGTAAACACCGGAAAAACTAAACAGCGTGGCTTTGAGGCGGCTGTAATTTATTATCCTATCCGTTTTGCAACCGGCTTTGTAAAGGAGTTAAAATTGTGGAGTAATTATAGCGGTATCAATGCCAGGTTTAAAGAATATAAACAAACCATCAATGATTACAGTGGAAATAAGCTAACTGGCACACCACCCAAAGTATTTTTATTTGGTACAGATGTAATTACCAAAAGAGGTCTGTACGCAAATGTAACGTATAGTTATACTGATATAATTCCATTAAATGATGCCAATACTTTTTTTGCATCGCAGTATAATTTATTAATAGGTAGGGTTGGATATAAAAGAAAACTTTGTAAAGTTATTGAAGGAGAAATTTATTTTTCTTTCGATAGATCGTTTAATACGCCTTACAGTCTTGGCAATGATTTGAATGCAGCAGGGAACCGTTATTTTAATCCTTCAGCACCCGAAAATTATTATGGTGGCCTCAAATTAAAATTCAATTTATAAAAAGATCTGTTGAAAAATAATGTGCATACTTTTTAACAGGCAACTAAAATGGGTGCTTGTTTGTAAGTTTAAATGTTATGGAAATTTATCTTATTAGACACACAGCCCCAGATATTGATAAAGGTATTTGTTACGGGCAGTCAGACATTGATGTAAAAGAAACCTTTTTAGCAGAAGCAGCCATTATACAAACATATCTTCCCAAAAATATCGGTACTGTTTACAGTAGCCCTTTAAAACGTTGTAAAAAACTGGCAGAGCATTTATTTGCAGGGCATGCCATACAACTGCACAATAACCTTAAAGAGATTAATTGTGGCCAATGGGAAATGAAGGCTTGGGACAGTATTCCAAGAGAAGAAATTGACACTTGGATGAATGATTTAGTGAGGGTAGCCATTCCCAATGGCGAAAGTTACGAAGACCTTTACCAAAGAGTGAAACATACATTTATAGACATACAAAAAAAAGTAACCCCTGCTATAATTGTTGCGCATGGCGGTGTACTAAGAAGTATCTTATCTTATTTAACCGATATACCACTAGAAGATTCTTTTAAAATATTTACACTCCATTATGGCTGTGTAATAAAAGTAACAAGTGTCAATGGTAGTTTAAGGCATGAGGTGCTATCCAATATTCCCCAAGAAAAAGAAACACATAAACCTTCTTATTTATAATAGTTACCCATTTTTGAAAATGTATATTTGCAAAAATGTTTAAACAACATGGATTTTCACAGTATCGCTTTAAAAGAAATACTAACTGTATCATTTACTTTGTTTGCAGTAATTGATATGGTAGGTAATATTCCAGTACTTGCCTCACTTAGGGTAAAGATGGGGGGCGAAATTCGGTCGGCCCAGGCTACTTTCGCTTCAGGAGCTCTGATGATTTTGTTTTTATTTATTGGAAAACAGTTTTTGGATTTGTTAGGGCTGGATGTGCAATCATTTGCTGTTGCAGGTAGTATCGTAATATTTATAATTGGGCTTGAAATGGTTTTGGGCCATGAGCTTTTTAAATCTGATGGCAATGCTAAAAGCGGTAGTGTAGTACCCATAGCTTTTCCTTTAATTGCAGGTTCAGGAACACTCACTACCATTATGAGTTTAAAAGCAAATTATGCTGATAGTAATATTTTTTTGGGTATTCTTATCAACTGTGTGGTAATTTATTTGGTACTTAAATCTTTAAAATGGATAGAAAAAGGTTTAGGCTTTAATGGCATGATGATAATAAGAAAATTTTTCGGTGTAATATTGTTGGCTATTGCAGTAAAGATATTTGGAAGCAACATTAGCCACTTTGGAAAATGATGAATAATTCGGCCTCGTAGTACAATGGATAGTATAAGGGCCTCCGAAGCCCCAGATTCAGGTTCGATTCCTGACGAGGCCACAACATAATTATAAGCAATATAAAGTGCTATTATTTTTTAGTAGCTTAATGATTTTTAGGTTTTGAATAGTACTTTTATATCTCATCTATTTTTCAAATAACTTTTCTTTAAAACCAACCCTGAGAAATAGAAATATTGTATTTTATTAATATTACCAAACATGATTAATGTAACTGCCATTCAGGAACATGTTCTGTCTGCACTGAAAGAGGGGCTATCTCCAAAACTCACCTACCATAACATCAATCATACTTTAGATGTAAACATTAAATGTTTGGAGATTGCAATTGCCGAAGGAATAACAAACAAAGATATTTTGTTAGAGTTGCAAATTGCATCCATATACCATGATGTCGGTTTTTTATTTGTGTATGTAGGTCATGAAGAAAAAGGCTGTGAAATAGCAAAAAATGAGTTACCAAATTTTGGAGTCAATGACAAGATGATTGAAAACATTTGTGACATTATTATGGCAACTAAAATACCCCAATCGCCCAAAAATTTGTTACAACAAATTATTTGTGACGCAGATTTGGATTACCTGGGCAGAGAAGATTTTTTTAACATCAGCGAAAATTTATGTACAGAAGTTTTGGAGTATAAAATAGTAAGTAGTAAAAATGAATGGGAAGAACGCCAGGTTTATTTTTTACAAACACATAATTATTTTACTCAATCATCGCAAAAAAAACGAATGCCAGGGATGATAAAACATTTACAAAAAATAATGGCCGATAAAATGAAAAACAAGGCCCTACTTTAGCCTTTATGGGTATGCCAACACAAAAAAGTTATTGGTTATGCATTGGCTTTACTAATGGTAGATTATATTGGATCATTAATCTGCTTTTGCGACGGAATTGAACATGTTGTCTTCTATTCATTTTTTTTATAAACATAAAGACAATCGGGACATATTTTGGAACATAAATATGCCAATAAAAACGATTTTAAAAATAGTACTTGAAATAAAGGAAATATGCTAGCATAAATTTTCCCTATCATAACTGAACAATGGCTTATTCTTTATATACTGCAAAATAGCAACAAATTAAAATTATTAATTCATTATTTGATAGTTTTATAGATACCGAAAATATATTACTTACACAAACTGCCTACTATGTTAAACTAAATTTGTAAATTTATTTTATAATAATATTTACAGAAAAATTAAACTTTCTTTTATGTCAACATCTGGTAATCAAAGTTTATCGCTGATAGAAAAAGTATTGCTTTTAAAATCACTCAGTATTTTTAGTGAAACACCTGAAACAATTTTGGCAGAACTTGCACCCTTAATGCAAGAAGTTGAAGTTGAACAAGGAACATTGGTTTTTAGAGAAGGTGAGCCAGGAGATTGTATGTATATAATTTTTAGCGGCGAAATAGAAATTCACAAAGGGAAAACTGCGCTCGCTATCCTGCAAACGAAAGAGGTGTTTGGGGAACTTTCTTTACTAGATGCTGAAACAAGGAGTGCTACTGCCACAGCAAAAACTGATTGCTTCCTTTTTAAAATGGACCAGAAGCCTTTTTATAAATTGATTGAGTCAAGGCCCGAAGTTGCCATGGGATTTATAAAAATTCTTAGCAAACGCTTAAGACAACTAAACGATAAAACTGCCCAAAAAGCAGGTTAGTTTACTTTGTATAGTTTTTGTAATAAATAAATAGGGTTACAAAATAATTATTTAAGTGTTTTTATCAATAGCACATTTATAAAAACTTATCAAATATTTACCTCCATAATAGCATTCATAAGGCGAAGATGTCTAACGGATTTTTTGTCTGTAATTTTAAAGCTTGTTTACACCATTCATTTTTAAGAACTAACTTACGCATTCATTATTTTAAAAAAATTATTCAATTGTTTTGTATGAAAAAACACTTTTCTTCTTCTTTAGGACTTCTTCTTTCTTTTTTATTTTTATTAAATAGCAGTTTTTCAACTGCCGGCAAAATACCGGTTGGTGATTACTACCAACTATCAATTTATCACATTAAAAATTCTGATCAATTAGCTGTTACAAACGCCTATCTAAAAAGCACCTATTTACCAGCTTTACATAAAAGCGGGTTAAAAAATATTGGTGTATTTGACTCAATAGATAATGATACGGCAATTGATAAAAAAATATATGTGCTGATACCATTTGCTTCTTTACAGAAATATGAATCATTTACCAGTGCATTAACAGCAGGCACATTATTACAAAATGATACCACTGTTTATTCCAATGCAGCTTTTAATAATGCACCTTACGAAAGAGTGGAAATAATTTTTTTAAAAGCATTTAAAGATATGTTGCATTTAAAAACACCGGTTTTAACTGCACCCAGAACCGATAGGGTGTACGAGTTACGCAGCTACGAAGGACCAACAGATAAATTATATCGCCAAAAGGTAAGAATGTTTAACGAAGGCGGTGAAGTGGATCTTTTTAATCGATTACAATTTAATGCAGTTTTTTATTCTGAAGTATTAAGTGGCAGCCACATGCCTAACCTTATGTACATGACTAGCTTTAATAATAAGACAGAGCGGGACGAACACTGGAAAAACTTTGTAAACGATACTACCTGGAAAAGGATTTCAGTTTTACCCGAATATTTAAATACAGTTTCTAAAGCGGATATATTTTTTTTAAGACCAACTGATTTTTCAGATTATTAATCTTGTTTTTTTAGAAAGATTAAATAATTGACACATTTATAGTATTATTAAATTAGATTAAGCAACCACATGAAAGTAAAAAACATTTCAATGCTGCTAAGCGCAGTCTTAATTACAGCCACAACTTTTGCCCAACAAGGTGATCCTAAGGCTACCGAATTTTATAGTCCTGTTCCAAAAATAGTTACACCGGGTAAAACTATTTCTGATCCTCCTTCTGATGCCATGATTTTATTTGGTGGTAGAAATTTAGATGAATGGGTATCTACCGATGATACTACAAAAGCAGCCATATGGACAGTGGCTAAAAATGTATTAACGGTAAATAAGAATTCAGGTAACATACAAACAAAAAAATCATTTACAGATTATCAGTTACACATTGAATGGCGCATTCCAGCAAACATAACCGGCGAAGGTCAGGCACGTGGAAACAGTGGTGTTTTTTTAGCCAGTACGGGTTCTGGAGATGCAGGGTATGAAATACAGATACTGGATTGCTATAACAATTCCACTTATGTAAACGGACAAACAGCGAGTGTTTACAAACAATCTATACCATTGGCAAACGCCTGTAAAAAACCAGGCGAATGGCAGGTGTATGACATAGCCTGGACTGCACCTCGTTTTAATGATGATGGTACAATAAACACACCTGCCCGAGTTACTGTTTCTCACAATGGGGTGTTAGTACAAAATAATTTCGAACTAAAAGGAGAGACTGCTTATATTGGCGCTCCAAAATATAAAAAACATGGTCCATCGCCCATAAAACTACAGGCTCATGGCGACAAAAGTGAACCTATCAGTTTTCGCAATATATGGATTAGAGAATTGTAGAAATGAAATGACATTAAAAAAGGATAGTCAAATTGACTACCCTTTTTTATAAAAGAAAATTTATCCTGTTGCAACAAACCTATTTTTTTGTAAGCACATGTAATGCATCATTCACTTATTTTACTCCCATCGAATATTTAATACCCCCAAGTATATGTTGCAAAAACAATGGCTCGCTATAAGATTCAGTGGTATGTCCTAATTCAGTATAAAATACTTTTCCTCCCTCATAACTATGGTACCAGGCCATTGGGTGATTACCGCCATTTTTTCCTCCAGTATAAGATGTTTCATCAATCTTAATTAAAACGGTTACATCGGGATTCATATTTTTAAAATTGTACCACTCATCCTTTCTTGTCCAGGTAGCGGATAAATGTTTGGTGGATAAATGCGTATTATCAACTACTACTAATTTAGCTTCCTGCTGCTGCGGATGCGATAAAAAACTTGCCCCTACCATTTTTACATACCATGGCCATTCGTACTCACAATCAGTTGCAGCATGTATGCCTACAAACCCACCTCCATTGTGTATAAAATTTTGCAATGCCACTTCCTGCTCTTTGCCTAAAACGGTACCGGTAGTACTTAAAAAAACAATTGTGTTAAATTTTTTTAAATTGTCATCCGTAAAATATGCGGAGTCTTCCGTAGCATCAACATCAAAATTATTTGTTGTGCCTAATTTTTTTATGGCGGCAATGCCCACTTCTATACTTTCGTGCCGGAAGCCACTTGTTTTTGAAAAAATAAGCACATTATTTTTTTTAACGGAAGCTGGTTGTGCTGTGTTTTTTTGAAAAGCAAAAGAGGCAACGACAATTAGTCCTAAAAAAAGTAAACGGGTAAATAAATTGGTAAGCAGTTTCATATTTTTATAAATTTTTAATGTTGATATTGCGATACCAAACGGTATTGCCGTGATCTTGTAATGCGATTTTTCCCTTTTTAAAAGTTCCAAAATCGGGCATGTCTTTAAATTTACTATTGGCAATTAATTGTTTCCAGTTATCACCCCACATAGTAGTTGTAACTACGTTGGTTCCATTTAAAAATATTTCCAACTTGCCTTTATTACTGATAATTTCTACAGCATTCCACTCACCAACTGGCTTTACTGGTTCTGATGAACTTTTAATAAGATCGTATAAATCACCGGCCCGATGTTTAGTAATTTTTCCGTCCGGATGTCCATCATTATCCAGCACCTGAATTTCTGGTCCTGTTTTGTAAGTTTCCTGATATTTCGCAGCATCTTCTTTTACATTGAAGATAATACCGCTGTTACCTTTTGCAGAGATTTTCCATTCTAATTTCAAATCAAAATTTTCATATTCAGCGTCTGTAACTATATCACCACCTTCCTTTACAGATGGATCATTCATTATTGCACCATTAACTATTTTCCAGCGTGGACCAACGCTACTTTTTCCATAAGTGTGCCAGCCCTTTGTTGTTTTACCATCAAATAATGGCATCCAACCTTCTTTGCCCGAGATCGGAATCATGCAATCAACAGCAGGCTTTGGTATAATTGTTTTTAGCAGAGCCGAATCATTATTTGTTGATAAAAAAGAAAGCAGGGCAATCGTTATTATTTTCATACTTATTCTTTATTTATTTTTTAGCAATAAAACATATTTAGCAAGTGATTTTGCATCTTCAATAGATAATTTATCGTGTGCTGCCATAGGAATACTTCCCCAGTTACCTTGGCCACCTTTAATTATTTTGTGTGCCAGGGTATCTATAGTTTCAGGCGTATCAGGGTATTTATTGGCAATATCCCGGAATGCAGGGCCTATTAATTTTTCATCAATTTTATGACAGGTAGCACAATCTGAATTCTTGATAAGTTCAAGGCCTTTTTGAAATTCAGGACTGTCAGTAGGATCGGCTTTGGCAATTTGAGTGGGTTCAGTTTTAGCCACTGTTTTTGCATCGCCGGTACCATTGTTGCATGCATAGATGCCAGTAGTTAACAAACAAATGGTGATAATTCTTTTCATGTAAAAATGTTTTTTAATTAAAATTATAATTGATAAAATTACTAATCTAATCCCAAAATAGTACGGTTAAATTTTTCGTTGCTTCCCGTATTGGCAAAATCATCAAATGCTTTTTCTGTTACCCTAATAATATGGTCTTTGATAAATACAGAACCTTCTCTTGCACCATCTTCCGGATGTTTAATGGCACATTCCCACTCCATTACTGCCCAACCTTTATAATTATAGGCGGCAAGTTTACTAAAGATTGCTTTAAAATCAACCTGTCCATCGCCCAACGAACGGAAACGGCCTGCCCTGTCAATCCAGTTTTGATAACCGCCATAAACACCCTGCTTACCTGTTGGGTTAAACTCAGCATCTTTAACATGAAACATTTTAATGCGTTCCTGATAATGATCTATGTATGTTAAATAATCGAGGCATTGCAACACAAAATGAGAGGGATCGTATAATAAACAAGCTCTTTTATGGTTGTTTACTTTCTCTAAAAACATTTCGTAACTAACCCCATCATGCAGGTCTTCACCGGGATGAATTTCATAACACAGATCAATACCCTGCTCATCAAAATGATTTAATATTGGTAACCATCTTTTTGCCAGTTCAGTAAAACCAGTTTCAACCAATCCTGTGGGGCGCTGTGGCCATGGGTAAACGGTGTGCCACAACAAAGCGCCGCTAAAAGTGCCGTGGGCGCTTAATCCCAGGTTTTTAGAAGCAATAGCGGCATACTTTAATTGTTGTACCGCCCATTCAGTTCTTGCTTTAGGATTGTTGCGAAATGCTTCCGGCGCAAAGCCGTCAAACAAAGCATCGTAGGCCGGGTTAACTGCTACCAGTTGCCCTTGCAAGTGCGTTGATAATTCTGTTATCTCTAATCCGCAACTGTTTACAATGCCTTTTAATTCATCACAATAAGTTTTACTTTCAGCGGCCTTTTGCAAGTCAATCAGGCGGCTATCCCAGGTTGGAATTTGCACGCCAACAAACCCAATGCTTTTGGCCCATGTACAAATGCTCTCCAGCGAATTAAAGGGAGCAGTATCACCCATAAATTGAGCAAGAAAAATTCCGGGTCCTTTTAATGTTGTCATAATTATGTTGTTAAAAAATTTAATTTTTAATACTATTTTCCGGGCTAAGTGGCTATGTGAATCATTGTTGTGTCACTTGCCGACCTTGTCGGCATCCCGATGTTACACTTGAATCGGGACTTGTACCTTTTCAACTTTTTGGTACTCTTTCTAAATTCGCTACCGTATTTATTTATTATATTTTACAACAGCAACGAACAACCAATTAAGTGCATAGTTCACAAATAGAAAGAAATCAAACATCATAAATCAGCCATCAGACATTGCCTTATACAGTGTGTGCAAACCATTTTTTATCCGACTGGCTACTAGCTACTACATTATCAATAAACGCCATGCCTCTAATACCATCCTCTACTGAAGGAAAATCCAATGCCTCTTTAGAAGGTATTGTTCCGTCAATTTTAGCAGATAAAGCTTGTGCAAAATTTCTATAGATATTTGCAAAAGCTTCCAGGTATCCTTCCGGATGACCGCCAGGTGTGCGACAACTGTTTTTTGCAAAGCTTGATAGTGCTGCATAATTGGCTCCGGCTCTTAATATTTGGGTAGGTTGATCAAGCCATTTTACCAGCAATGTGTTAGGCTCGTGTTGTGCCCATTCAATACCACCCTTTTCTCCGTACACTCTAATCTTTAGTGCATTTTCTTCACCCGCTGCCACCTGCGATGCCATTAAAACACCGGCTGCTCCGTTATTAAATCTTAGCAATACACTTCCATCATCATCCAGGGCACGGCCATCTACTAAAATATTTAAATCGGCACACAATTGTGTTATTTGCAAACCCGAAATGTATTCTGCCAGGTGAGCAGCATGCGTACCTATATCGCCCATGCAACCACTTTTACCACTTTTTGTAGGATCAGTTCTCCACGCAGCCTGTGCATTGCCTTCTCTTTCACTTAATTTACTAAGCCATCCTTGCGGATACTCTACCCATACTTTTCTTATCTTTCCCAGCGTACCTTCTGCACACATAGCCTTTGCCTGCTTTACCATTGGGTAGCCTGAATAAGTATGTGTTAAACAAAGAATCAAACCAGTTTCTTCTACTTTGGCTTTTAATTGCCTTGCTTCATCTAATGTAAAGGCAATTGGCTTTTCAATTACTACATGAAAGCCATGATCCAGCGCCATCATTGCAGGTGCAAAGTGGGCAAAGTTGGGTGTAACGATGGTTACAAAATCAATTCTTTTATCAGCAGGCAATTCACTTTCTTTTTTTATCAATTCGTCGTAAGTAAGGTAAGTCCGTTCTTTTGGTAAAAAAAGCATTTCACCTGATTCACGGGCAATATCAGGGTTAATACTTAATGCCCCCGCTGCTATTTCTATCAGCCCATCCATGTTAGCTGCAAGGCGATGTATAGCACCAATGAAAGCGTCTTTACCACCTCCAATCATTCCCATCCGTAATTTTCTGTTCATATTTTTTTAATTAAAAGTGATTGATTTTTTATTATGCAACTAATATTAAAAACAACAAGGTGGCTATAAAAATTTAAGTTGTTTTTCTTATAAAAGGTAATGGCATCTCGTTTATTTATCAGGTTAAAATTATCATTTTTATTTTATAGATAACTTTAATCAGTTTTAAAATTATATTTAAGATGGTAAATTTAAGAAAGGCTGGCCGGTAAATACACAACAGCAAAAAAATAAAAATAAAAAATTCCCAATTATAATAAATATCCAATTATCAATATTTTTATTAACGATTGGTTGTTTTAGTTGGAGAAATACTTAACTTGTCATTTCATTGTTCAAAAAAACCTAACGACTATGCCTGCCAATATTCAAAAAAAACAACTGTTTTTAGCAAGTTGCCTTGCTCTTCTTGTGACTTCACTTTCCTTTGGCATACGTGCCGGAATTCTAGGTCGCCTTGGAGAAAAATTTAGTTTAGATGCCCAGCAACTTGGAACAATTGCGGCAACAGCTTTTTGGGGCTTCCCCTTAGCTATTGTAATTGGCGGAATGATAGTGGATGCCATAGGCATGAAAAAATTATTGATTGGTGCATTTGTATTTCATTTAGCAGGTATTGTATTAACCGTATTAGCAACAGGTTACTGGAGTTTATTTATTTCAACACTGTTTATAGGTATTGCAAATGGTACCGTTGAAGCAGCATGTAATCCGCTGGTTGCAACTATACACAGCGACAATAAAACTACCAAACTAAATCACTTTCATTTATGGTTTCCAGGTGGCATTGTAATTGGAACACTCCTGGTTTTCTTTTTAGATAAAATTGGTATTGGTTGGCAAGTTCAGGTTGGGTTAATGATTATTCCTACACTTATATATGGCTTCTTATTTAACAAATTGGAATTTCCGGTTACTGAAAGAGTATCAAGTGGTATATCAACTTCAGAAATGTATAAATCACTTCTTAATCCACTGTTTTTATTAATGATGATTTTAATGTTTGGTACCGCTATCACAGAATTGTTTACAGGGCAATGGATTGATGTATTGTTAAAAAATGTTACCGACAATGCCATTTTATTATTGACCATCGAAACTGGTGTAATGGTTTTGGGCAGAGCCTTTGCAGGTCCTGTAGTACATAAACTTTCCCCTACCGGTGTTTTATTATTGTCTGCAATATTTGCAGCAATAGGTTTATATCTTCTTGGGCATACAACAGGAAATATGCTGTTTGTTGGTGCTTTTGTATTTGGCATCGGGGTATGTTATTTTTGGCCTACAATGCTGGGTTTTGTATCTGAAAATTTACCAAAAACAGGTGCCGTGGGGATGAACCTAATTGGTGGTGCAGGTATGTTTGCAGTATCGCTTTACATGATTTTTATGGGTGGTTATTACGATAAGCTGCAGGCCGCTCAATTGCCCGCCGGTTCTACCCTTCAAGCTTATAGAGATCCTTCAGCAACACCTGCTATGGTATCTGCATTAAATGAAGCTAAGAAAGCCGCTGGTCCAGAAATCATTAATGCAACACTCACAATACCCATCATTTTAATTATTGCTTTTACTGCTTTATTTTTTTACATGCGTTCAAAAAAACAAGCCCAGGTTCAATCATTTTCTAATTCAATTGCTTAAATTTTAACCCTATATGTCTGATAATCAAAATAGGCGCAATGCCATAAAAAATATGTTAGTTGGTTCAGCAGCACTGGGCTCTTCTTCCATGTTATCCTCTTTTTCAACAAAAGAAAAAACAATAGAAAATCAAGTGAAATTAAAAGGCAATATTAATCACTCCGTTTGCCAGTGGTGCTACGGTTTTATTCCGCTGGAGGAACTTTGCCAGGCGGTAAAAGAAATTGGTTTTGGTGCCGTTGATTTAATCGGGCCTAAAGACTGGCCGATACTGCAGAAATATGGTTTGTTTAGTTCCATGTGCTATCATGGAGGTTCTATTAGTTTAACCAATGGGTTCAACAATAAAAAATATCATGAACAATTGATTAAAGATTATACAGAAGTAATTCCTTTGATGGTTAAAGCAGGTTACAAAAACGTAATTTGCTTTAGTGGAAGTCGCAATGGCATGGATGATGAAACAGGTCTAAAAAATTGTGTTGAAGGACTGCAGAAAATTTTACCAATAGCAGAAAAAAACGGCATCATTATACAAATGGAATTACTCAATAGCAAAGTTGATCATAAAGATTATATGTGCGATAAATCTGCCTGGGGAGTAGAATTGTGCAAACGTGCCGGGTCAGAAAATTTCAAATTGTTGTATGATATTTACCACATGCAGATTGATGAAGGAGATGTGATCCGCACAATTCAAGATAACCACCAATATTTTGGTCATTACCATACGGGAGGTGTTCCGGGCAGGCACGAAATCGATGAAAGACAGGAATTATTTTATCCTGCCATTATGAAAGCAATCTTAGCTACTGGATTTAAAGATTATGTAGCACAGGAATTTATACCATCTGCAAAAAAAAATAAAGATAAACTGGCCGATTTAAAAAAAGCCATTTTAATATGTGATGTGTAGTTTTTTACTGAACTTATTTGTAACAAATTAAAAAGAAGTTGCTTTAAAAAAATAAGAGTGATAATGACAAATAATTTTTAATTGATATAACAGAAAATGCCAAATAATATATATGATGCAATTGTTGTAGGCTCAGGAATAAGCGGCGGATGGGCTGCAAAGGAGCTTACCGAAAAAGGGTTAAAAGTATTAATGCTGGAACGTGGACGTGATATTGAACACGTTAAAGATTATGTAAATGCTAATAAGGAAGCATGGGATTTCCCTCATCGTGGCGAGCGTAGCCAGCAAATGATAATGGATTATCCTGTTTTAAAAAGAGATTATCCTTTAAATGAAACCAACCTTGATTTTTGGGCTAGTGATAAAGACAGTCCGTATACAGAAATAAAACGCTTCGACTGGTTTCGTGGTTACCATGTTGGTGGCCGCTCATTAATGTGGGGCAGACAAAGTTATCGTTGGAGCGATTTTGATTTTGAGGCAAATCTTAAAGATGGCATAGCTGTTGATTGGCCGGTACGATATAAGGATATTGCTCCCTGGTATGATTATGTAGAAAAATTTGCGGGCATCAGTGGTTCAAGAGATGGTTTACCGCAATTACCGGATGGACAATTTATGCCTGCTATGGATATGAACATTGTGGAGAAGGATGTGAGTGCAAGAATGAACAAACATTACAACAGTTTTAGAAAAATGATTATCGGCCGAACGGCCAATATAACTGAACCATTACCTGGCAGAACCAATTGCCAGTATAGGGATAAATGCTGGCTCGGTTGTCCCTTTGGTGCTTATTTCAGCACCCAATCTTCTACATTACCTGCAGCAAGGGCAACTGGTAACCTAACATTAAGACCATGGAGTATTGTTACAAAAATTTTATACGATAAAGATAAAAAAAGAGCCACTGGTGTGGAGGTGTTAGATGCAGAAGATAACAAAACTTATGTATACAATGCTAAAATAATTTTTCTTAATGCATCTACTTTAAACAGTGCATGGGTATTGATGAATTCTGCTACAGACGTTTGGGAAGGTGGTTTAGGAAGTAGCAGTGGTGAATTAGGACATAACATTATGGATCATCACCTTGGTGTTGGAGCAGGCGGAACAGTAGAAGGCTTTGAAGATAAATATTTATTTGGCCGCAGGGCAAACGGAATTTATGTTCCAAGGTACCGTAACTTATTTGGCGATAAACGAGATTACCTGCGTGGTTTTGGCTACCAGGGTGGAGCAAGCAGGGATGGATGGGGAAGAAATATTCCTGAATTTAATATTGGCGGCGAATTTAAAGATGCACTAAGTGAACCTGGCGCATGGTCAATGGGTATCGGTGGTTTTGGAGAAACATTGCCTTATCACGAAAATAAAATATCCCTTGATAAAACAAAAAAAGATAAATGGGGTTTAAATGTTCTTGCAATGGACATTGAATACAAAGAGAATGAAAAGAAGATGAGAATAGACATGCAGAGAGATGCAGAAGAAATGCTAACCATTGCAGGCGTTAAAAATGTAACCAGCTATAATGGTGATGGAACCTTGGGCAGAGGAATACATGAAATGGGTTCGGCCCGCATGGGAAGGGATTCAAAAACATCGGTACTTAATAGTTTTAACCAGGTATGGGATGCTCCAAATGTATTTGTAACGGATGGATCTTTTATGGTATCCGCAGCTTGCCAAAACCCATCTCTTACCTATATGGCTTTTACCGCAAGAGCTGCCGAGCATGCAGTAAGTGAATTAAAAAAAATGAATTTATAATTATAATCCGTTTCAATTGCTTTATGCAATCGAAGCCACAAAAAGTAAATATGCCGCAGGATTCAACCAAGATTAACAACAAAGCCGACATACAAAATACCTACGATGCAATTGTTGTGGGTTCAGGTATCAGCGGAGGCTGGGCAGTAAAAGAACTTACTGAAAAAGGATTAAAAGTTTTATTGCTTGAACGTGGTCGTGATATTGAACACGTAAAAGATTACGTAAATGCTAACAAAGAAGCATGGGATTATCCGCACAGGGGTAAACGTACACAGGAAATGATAAAAGAATATCCTGTGTTAAAAAGAGATTATCCTTTAAATGAAACCAACCTTGATTATTGGGCAAGCGATAAAGATAGTCCTTACACGGAGGTAAAGCGTTTTGATTGGTTCCGTGGTTACCACATGGGTGGTCGTTCATTAATGTGGGGCAGACAAAGTTACCGGTTGAGTGATTTTGATTTTGAAGCCAATCTAAAAGATGGGGTTGCAATAGACTGGCCAGTTCGTTATAATGAAATAGCTCCCTGGTACGATTATGTTGAAAAATTTGCTGGTATCAGTGGATCAAGAGATGGTCTTGCACAATTACCAGATGGGCAATTTATGCCAGCGATGGATATGACCATTGTAGAAAAGGATGTTGCGGCAAGAATTAAAACACATTACAAAGGTAAAAGATCAATGATTATTGGGCGTACAGCTAATATCACCGAACCATTGCCAGGAAGAACCAATTGCCAGTATAGAAATAAATGCTGGTTGGGTTGCCCGTTTGGCGCTTATTTCAGTACGCAATCCTCTACATTGCCTGCTGCTCAAAAAACAGGTAATCTTACGGTTCGCCCCTGGAGTATCGTAACAAAAATTTTGTACAATAAAGATAAAAAAAGAGCAACTGGTGTAGAAGTATTGGATGGCGAAAACAATAAAACCTACTTATACAATGCTAAAATAATTTTCCTGAATGCCTCTACTTTAAATAGTGCCTGGGTATTGATGAATTCTGCCACAGATGTTTGGCAAGGCGGACTTGGAAGCAGCAGCGGTGAATTAGGTCATAATATTATGGATCATCATTTAGGTGTTGGTGCCGGCGGACATGTAGAAGGCTTTGAAGATAAATATACTTTTGGCCGCAGGGCTAATGGTATTTACATTCCAAGATACCAGAATTTATTTGGCGACAAACGGGATTACCTGCGTGGCTTTGGTTACCAGGGTGGTGGTACAAGAGAAGGTTATAGCCGTTCTGCAGAAGAAATTTCTTTAGGGGCAGATTTAAAAGATGCTTTATCAGAACCAGGTTCATGGACAATGAATATTGGTGGCTTTGGCGAAACATTGCCTTACCATGAAAACTTTGTAACGCTGGATAAAACTAAAAAAGATAAATGGGGGCTCAATGTTTTATCGATGGATATTGAATACAAAGAGAATGAAAAAAAGATGCGTAAAGACATGCTTGCTGATGCCATCGAAATGCTGGAAGCTGCCGGTGTAAAAAATGTAAAAGGCCGTGAAGGTGACGGAACGTTGGGAAGAGGTATTCATGAAATGGGGTCTGCCCGCATGGGCAAAGATGCAAAAACATCGGTACTCAATAGTCACAATCAACTATGGGATGCAACCAATGTTTTTGTAACCGATGGCTCATTTATGACATCAGCCGCGTGTGTAAATCCTTCATTAACTTACATGGCATTTACAGCAAGAGCAGCAGATTTTGCTGTAAACGAATTAAAAAAGGGTAATCTCTAATTTTTAAAATCATAGTATCTAATTAACAATAATTTATGCCAGGCGATTCAACCCAAATTAATAATAAGGCGGTAAAGCAAAACACCTACGATGCAATTGTAGTTGGCTCCGGTATAAGTGGAGGCTGGGCTGCAAAAGAATTGTGTGAAAAAGGGTTGAAAACATTGGTATTGGAACGGGGTAGAAATGTTGAGCACATAAAAGATTATACAGATACAACAAAAGATCCTTGGGAACTAACACATCATGGTGAACATACCCAACAGGATAGGGTTAATAGTCCAACGCAAAGTAAATGCTATGCCTGGAATGAAGTGTCAAAAAAGTACTTTGTAAACGATCTTGAAAATCCTTACAACCAGGTAAAACCTTTTGATTGGGTACGGGGTAATCATGTGGGAGGCAGAAGTTTAACCTGGGGTAGACAGTGTTACCGGTGGAGCGATGTAGATTTTGGAGCTAATGCAAAAGACGGCCATGGCGTTGACTGGCCAATCCGATATAAAGATATTGCGCCCTGGTACGATTATGTAGAGCCATTTGTTGGTATAAGTGGATCAATTGAGAATTTACCACAGTTGCCCGATGGAAAATTTCTGCCACCAATGGAAATGAATTGTATTGAAAAACAGGTTGCAGAAAGAATAAAGAAAAACTTTGCGGATGGCAGAAGAATAATCATTGGTCGTTCGGCCAATCATACAGCAAAAGTTGGTGATCGTGGCCCATGTCAGTATAGAAATAAATGTCATGAAGGTTGCCCTTTTGGTGGTTATTTTAGCAGTAATTCTGCCACACTTCCTGCCGCAGCAAGAACAGGCAATATGACGCTGCGCCCCTTTTCTGTAGTAGAAGAGGTACTCTATGATAAGGATAAAAAAAGAGCTATTGGTGTACGTATTCTGGATACAGAAACAATGAAGACGCAAGAATATTATGCTAGGATTATATTTTTAAATGCATCAACTTTAGGAACTACACATATATTACTGAATTCTGTTTCGGATGCTTTTCCTCATGGGTTGGGTAATTCAAGTGAACAGGTTGGACATAATTTAATGGATCATCATTATGGCGTAGGGGCATCCGGCGAATCGGATGATTTTAGTGATCAGTATGTTTTTGGCAGAAGGGCCAATGGTATTTATGTTCCAAGATTTAGAAACATAAACGAAACAACTAAGCAAAAAGAGTATGTTCGTGGTTTTGGTTACCAGGGTGGTGGTGGCCGTGGAAGAATAAGTATTGAAGACGGATTAGGGGGAGAGTACAAAGACTCCTTAACAGAACCTGGTAAATGGACATTTGGCATAGGCAGCTGGGGGGAACATTTGCCTTATTATGAAAATAAAGTAACCCTTAATAAAGATAAAAAAGATAAATGGGGACTACCTACTTTAGACATAGATTGTGAGTTTAAAGACAATGAAAAAGCAATGCGGAACGATATGAAAAATAGTGCGGTAGAAATGCTGGAGAAAGCTGGTTTAAAAAATATTACCAGTTATGACAGTGCTCCAGCCCCGGGTTTTTGCATACATGAAATGGGAACAGCAAGAATGGGGCGTAACCCAAAAACATCTGTGTTGAATGGTAACAACCAACTGCATGAGGTAAAAAATGTTTTTATAACTGATGGTTCCTGTATGGCATCAAGTGCCTGTCAGAATCCATCAATTACTTATATGGCTTTAACTGCAAGAGCCTGCGATTATGCAGTAACTGAGTTAAAAAAAAGGAATCTTTAATTTTATTGAATGATAGTATTTAAGTAACAATAATTTATGCCAGGCGATTCAACGCAAATTAATAATAAGGCGACAACGCAAAATACCTACGATGCAATTGTAGTAGGCTCTGGCATTAGTGGTGGCTGGGCATCAAAAGAATTAACGGAAAAGGGATTAAAAGTCTTAATGCTGGAACGTGGGCGTAATTACAAACACATAAAAGATTATGCTACAGCAAGTAAATATCCATGGGATTTTGAGCATAGGGGTCATACCACCGAAAAACAAAGAGAGCGTTATCCGGCAGTTCATCGTGGTTGGGCTGCAAACGAAGCTGTAATAAATAGTTGGGTTGATGAAAAGGAATGCCCTTATACTGAGGTAAAGCCCTTTACCTGGTGGCGCAGTTACCAGTTGGGAGGCCGGTCTGTTTTATGGGGTAGGCAGAGCTACCGCTGGAGTGATATTGATTTTGAAGCAAATGCTAAAGATGGTATTGCCATTGATTGGCCTATTCGATACAAAGACCTTGCACCTTGGTATGATTATGTAGAAAAATTTGCCGGCATTAGTGGTTCTGCAGAAGGGCTGGCACATTTACCGGATGGTCAATTTTTACCTCCGATGGATTTAAATATTGTGGAGAAGGATGTGGCTGCAAGAATAAAACAACAGTTTAAAAACCGTCATATGATTATTGGTCGTGTGGCAAATTTAACAGCTCCCTTACAGGCAAGAACGCAATGCCAATATAGAAACCGTTGTTGGGAAGGTTGTCCGTTTGGAGGTTATTTTAGTACACAATCTTCAACCTTACCAGCTGCAAAGGCAACAGGTAATTTAACCGTCAGGCCTTTTTCTATTGTAACAAAAATTATTTATGATAAGGATACAAAAAAGGCAACAGGGGTAGAAGTGCTGGATGCAGAAACGAATAAGACGTATGAATTTTATAGTAAAATTGTATTTTTAAATGCCTCTACTTTAAACTCGGCCTGGGTGTTAATGAACTCCGCAACGGATGTTTGGAAAGAAGGGTTAGGAAGCAGCAGTGGCGAACTTGGGCACAACATTATGGATCACCATTATAATCTTGGAGCCTCAGGTACGGTAGAAGGATATGATGATGTTACTACTTTTGGCAGAAGAGCGAATGGTTTTTATATCACCAGGTTTGCTAACCTATATGGTGATAAAAGAGATTACCTCCGGGGCTTCGGTTACCAGGGTAGCGCATCAAGACAAGGGTGGAGCAGAGAAATTGCTGAACTAAATATTGGAGCTAACTTTAAAGAAGCACTTTCTGAACCTGGCTCGTGGACAATCGGCGCTACTGGTTTTGGAGAAATTCTTCCTTACCACGAAAACAAAATTACGCTTGATAAAGCCATTAAAGATAAATGGGGTTTGCCGGTACTTGCTATGGACGCCGAAATAAAAGAGAATGAATATAAAATGCGCAACGATATTAAGTTAGATTTAGTGGCTATGTTTGAAGCCGCAGGTGTAAAAAATATTACTACCTACGATAAAGGGCACTCAATGGGGCATGGCATTCACGAAATGGGTGCAGCCAGAATGGGAAAAGATCCAAAAACTGCTGTTCTTAATAGCCACAACCAACTGTGGGATTGTAAAAATGTTTTTGTTACTGATGGGGCTTGTATGACTTCATCTGCCTGCCAAAATCCATCGTTAACTTACATGGCATTAACAGCAAGGGCAGCAGATTTTGCTGTTATCGAATTAAAAAAAGGAAATTTATAATAATCATATAAAAACTATCAATATGGAAAGAAGAGAACTATTAAAAATGATTGCAGCCTTAACAGGCGGTGTGTTCATTGGAGGTGAATTACTCACTAGTTGTAAGTCCGGCTCATCAATTGGCGGTCTGGTATTTAGCGAAGCCGACACTGCATTTTTGGATGAAGTAGCTGAAACTATTTTACCTGCAACCAAAACACCCGGTGCCAAAGCTGCCAAAGTAGGACAGTTTATGGTTGTAATGGTAAATGATACTTATGAAGATAAGGATCAAAAAATATTTCATGCAGGCATTGGCAAATTAGATGAAGCCAGCAAAAAAGCAAACGGAAAATCTTTCTTAGACTCAACTCCTGAGCAAAGAACAGCCTTGCTAACTGCATTGGATAAAGAAGCAAAAGACTATCAAAAAGCTAAAAAGCCAGAAGACCCAAGTCATTATTTTACCATGATGAAGCAGTTAACCTTGTTTGGTTTCTTTACCTCAAAAGAAGGTGCAACACAAGCATTGCGCTACATAGCAGTACCTGGTAAATATGATGGGGCTTATCCTTATAAAAAAGGTGATAAAGCTTGGGCAACGTAGTATTTCTGTTTAAAAATGATTGTATTAATTCAACACCAACATACGCCGTTAACTGCTGCTAACGGCGTATGTCCAGGAATTTGTAAAATGTTATGAAAAAAATTACCTTATTCATATTCCTATTATATTTTACGCCATTATTAGTGATGCCACAAACAGTAATACCATTATATAAAAAAGAGATACCGAATAGCAAGCCAGCGAAAGACGAAGAAAAATCGGAGCTGTCTAATGGCATACTTATTATCAGCAAAGTTTCAAAACCTACAATAAGTATTTTTCTTCCTCCAAAACAAAAATCTAATGGCACCGCTGTAATTATTTACCCGGGGGGCGGTTATGGGGTTATTGCTGCCGGTCATGAAGGAGCCGACATTGCAAAAAAATTCAACGAAATGGGAGTGGCTGCGTTTGTGGTTAAGTACCGCATTCCTAATAGTGAAACAATGATCAATTCAGAAATTGGTCCGCTGCAAGATGCACAACAAGCTATTAAAATTGTGAGGGAAGGCGCAAAAGAATACAATATCAATCCTAACAGAATCGGAATTATGGGATTTTCAGCAGGAGGTCATTTAGCCGCTACTGCTGGAACACATTTTGAAAAAGCAGTTATTGCCAATACAAACAATACCAGCCTCAGGCCAGATTTTATGTTGCTGATTTACCCAGTTATAAGTTTTACGGATAGCCTTACTCACATGGGTTCCCGGGATCAACTGATCGGTAAAAATCCTTCTGCAGAAAAAATAAAAGAATATTCCAATGAGTTGCAGGTAAATAGCAAAACTCCACCTACTTTTTTAATTCATGCAAGCGATGATGACGCAGTTAAGCCGCAAAATAGTATTGCATTTTACCTGGCATTAATAAAAAATCATGTGCCTGCCGAAATGCATTTGTATGAAAGTGGCGGGCATGGTTTTGGAATGCATTTGAAAAATAAAAATGAACAGTGGATGGAGCGATGTAAAAATTGGATGGAAAACAACGGTTGGTTAAACCCATAATGCGTAAATAAAAATAATGGGTCCAGGCTAAAACAACAGCTACAAGGAATATTGTTGCATCGCCCTCTTTTACAAAAAAAGCTTTGATGAATTTTTTTTAAAGCGTAAAAAATCAGCATGTAAAATTCAATCATAAAGTAACTATATTACTTCTTTAAATAAAAACTTTTAATAAATTTTACCTGTACTACTACTTAAATTAATCCTTTAACATTTAAAAATATCAGTCATGGTTACACGTAGAAAATTTTTACAGCAAAGTTCAATATTGGCAGCTACCTTAATGGTAAATAAAACAGCTTTATTCAAGCTGCACAAAGATCTTGGATTGCAACTTTACACCGTAAGGAATGAAATTAAAGATCTTAAAAATAGTCTTCAACAGATAGCGGCAGCCGGTTATACCAATTTGGAATTATATGGCTACAACAATCGCCAGTTTTTTGGAAACACCGTTCCACAATTTGCGGAATTATTAAAGCAAAACAATCTTAAAACAGTAAGTGGTCACTATGGTCTTTCAGATATGTTACATTCACCAGATTATAACTGGGATACCTGGAAATATTTACTGGAAGATGCTACCATTTTGGGAAACAAATATGTAACCATTCCCTATTTAGATGACAAGCACAGAACAGCCGATGACTTTAAAAGAGTTGCTGAAAGATTAAATAAAGGAGGCGAATTAAGTAAAGCAGCGGGAATTACTACCGCCTACCACAACCATAATTTTGAGTTTGAAAAAGCAGGCGATATCACCAAATATGAGATATTGTTGAATAACACAGATCCAAAACTGGTAAAATTTGAGATGGATTTGTATTGGGTTGCCTATGCGGAACAAAAACCTGCAGATTGGTTTAAAAAATATCCAGGCCGCTTTCCACTGTGGCACATTAAAGATATGGAAGCAGCTACCACAGCGGCTCCAAAAGGACAAACCTGTGAAGTAGGCAAGGGTGTTATTGACTGGAAAGCAATTTTTGCAGCACAAAAAGATGCTGGCCTTGAGTATGCTTTTGTAGAACAGGAACAGTATAGAAGTTCGGTTTTTGAATGTATTAAAACCAGTGCCGATTACATGAAAAAAAATTTATTGAAATAAAAGCTGAATAAATATTTTTAAAAATGGTTGTATTGGTTTAATACCTTGCAACCATTTTTTGTTGGCTAAACTATGGATACAACTGTATTGCAATGTGCTATAATGCCCCATTGGTGTATGTAACCAATGTAATGAAGGCTTTACAACTACCAATTAAATAGGGTCTGCTGATTTTCTTTAGACTCCATTAACTTCAATAGTTTTCAGGACTTTTACTTTAACCAAGTGCAAACAATAATGGCAAAAGCTCATAAAAGCCGTGCATCCAAGCAGGCCTACGTTAGTCCCAATCAACCGCCCCTTGTCGGTTTTGAGTCTCCTTTTACAAGACAACTAAATTCCAACAACCGTTGGGTTGTCTTAGCGCATAGGATTCCCTGGGATACGCTGGTAAATGTTTATCAAAAGCAGTTGAAAAATAGTGAGACAGGAGCAGAAGGCATTAATCCCCGTGTGGTAATTGGCTCATTGATCATAATGGAAAATCCACGCAAATTGACCCCTTCCCGCCACGGCAAAGCGACCCCCTTCGGCCATTTCAAATTGACCCCCTGATTCCGGCTCAAATTGACCCCCTAAAATAGCAGAA
>JANXSK010000096.1 GCA_025352695.1 Ferruginibacter sp.
GGATTGTAGAACATATCTGCATGGTTCACCATAAACATATCGAGGTCGCCATCATTATCCATATCAAAAAAAGCCACCGTAGTTGTGTAGGTACCGGGAGCATCTAAGCCATATTGTTTGGCACTTTCTGTAAAGTTTGGAATTCCATTTTTAATGCCATTGTTTATGTACAGTTCATTGGCCCTTTCAGCATCCGTACCAGGACCAGAATAACACACATACATATCAAGCAAGCCATCGCCGTTTACATCAGCCATCACTACACCGGTTTTCCATTTAGGCCTTCCTGCTACACCGGCTTTGTCGGTTATATCTTCAAATTTAAAATCTCCTTTATTCAGGTACATTTTATTAGCAGTCATGTTGCCAGTGAACATAAGATCCGGCAGGCCATCATTGTTTACATCACCGACGGCAACACCGCCACCATTATATAAATATTCGTAGGTAAGTATATTGTACGCTTCATCTTCTTTTATTGTATTGGTAAAATTGATACCTGATTGAGAAGAAGGAATTTCTGTAAATAATTTATTTTCAGCATGTCTGCAGGACATTAATAATCCAAGTCCTATAAAAAAGATGATATGCAGTGCAGTAGGGTGCATTTCAAATTGTCGCCCTGCGTTTATTACTGTGGGCGGTGAGGACACCGCCCACGGCTTACTGCCCTGGCTGGTATCCCCACCAGCCAAGAACAATTTTAAATGCATCCGTGCAGTAGTATAACTCATTACAAATAAGCAGTTATTAATTCAAAATCAACCAATAAAAATATCGTTTTAACTGCAACGAATTCGTTACAGATTTACGCTCTATTCAAATAAAAACTTAATCCACTTTTAAAAATCTTTTTTCACAAACTACCTTGCAAAATTATCTTCTTCAGGTTATTACAAATTAGTGTTGCAATTTTAGCTTACACATGTATTAAAATCAACAATTAGTTATTTTTTACCAAAAAACGGTGTACAATGCCAACAGTATTCCCATTATTATTATAGAACCAATTGCAAATCCTGTTGTAATGCGAAACATTGATTTATCTACTTCAATAACATGTGTATCATTTTCCTTATTAGGAGTAATAAGACTCATTGCAATCATCACCAACACGATCGTAACAAAAGTGATGCTCATCCTGTCTAAAAAAGGATAGTCTGGAAAACCTCCATTTGTCCACACCGGCAAAAACTTTAATACGGTTGAAAGAGGTATAGTTAATAAAGCGCCAGCCATAGCAGCATTGGCGGTAGTACGTTTCCAAAAAAATCCCAGTAAAAAAATAGCAAGTACGCCCGGCGAAATAAAACCTACATATTCCTGAATGAACTGGTATGCCTGATCGAGGGATTTTAAGGCAGGCGTTACAATCGCTGCAATTACCATCGCAATAACAACTACCCATCGTCCCACCAATACCATCTTTCTTTCAGAGGCTTCTTTATTAAAATATTTTTTATAAATATCCAGTGAAAAAATGGTGGAAATACTATTGGCCTTACCCGCTAAGGAGGCTACTACGGCAGCAGTCAAAGCTGCAAAAGCAATTCCTTTTAAACCGGCAGGTAATAAGTTCATTAATGTTGGATAAGCATGATCCGGCTTTAATGTTCCGGCAGCATCCGACATCTCTTGTTGAAACATTCCCTTGTTGTGCAACACATACATTACAATACCCGGAAGCACTGCAATTACAGGAATAAGTAATTTTAAAAATGCGGCAAATAAAATTCCTTTACGGGCTGTTTTTAAATCGGCTCCCAGCGCCCGTTGTACTATATATTGATTGCAACCCCAGTATGCTAAATTGTTAACCAACATGCCACCAAATAATACAGAAAGGCCTGGCAATTCTTTATAATATTTATTAGAAGAATCGAATATCATGTGAAAATGTTCTGGTGCTTCTTTTCGCAAAATTGAAAGCCCTTTAAAAATATCTTTACCAAAACCATATTGCTCTGATAACAGGGACAAAGCAAGATAAGTAGTTACCAATCCTCCAATAATCAATACTACTACTTGTATCACATCAGTGTAACCAATCACCTTCATGCCACCCAATGTTACAAACAACGAAAAAACAACCAACCCAACAATACTCCATTCAAAACTAATGGTAGAGATAGAAGAAATGGCTAAAGCCCCCAGGTAAATAATTGAAGTTAGGTTTACAAAAACATAAACGAGTAACCAAAATACCGCCATAATGGTACTTACTTTATCATTGTATCGTACCGATAAAAATTGCGGCATAGTGAATATCTTATTTTTAAGATATACCGGAATAATAAAAATAGCAACGATAATAAGTGTTGCAGCTGCCATCCATTCGTAGGTAGAAATTGCCAGTCCTAATGCAAAGCCTGAACCAGACATACCAATAAAATGTTCTGCAGAAATATTTGAAGCAATCAAGGAAGCGCCTATTGCCCACCAGGTAAGTGAACCTTCGGCCAGAAAAAAATCTTTAGAGCTTGTAGTGGCAGATTTTTTTTTATGATAGATATAGTATCCGTAAGATGATACTGCAATAAAATAAATAAAAAAAACAATGTAGTCGGCAGTCTGCAATCTATTCATTAGCAATTAGTAGGTTTATTTGGAGTTAAGATAAGACAAAATTGCAGGCTATAAATACAAAAATCTTTTAATTAAAATTAGTTGCTGTATGCTGTCGGTTTTGCAATTTATAAAGATGATTGTATTTATTTAGTTGCACTAACCAATAATATAGTTGTAGGTTACTATAGAATTTATTGCTATTACCATCAATAAATTTTATAGTAAAATCAATAACGTTTTTATCCTAAAATTTTAAAGTAGCTGGTAAATATTTTCTTACCAGTGCTTCGTAATATGGCTTTAATTCGCTCCAAACTGGAGGAGTTGGATTTTTGGAATACAGGTCGTATGGATTAAACAGATCTACCCATTTAAACATTTCATGGTCATGTGCATCCATTAGGTGATCATATGCATGCTCCCTGTGTTGTGAGTAAAAAGAGTGGTAGCGCAGCATATACAAACCCGGCTCAGGCAAGTAATCTTTCGCTATCTGGTAAATATATTCATCGTGCCCCCAGGAAAGTTGTACATTGTTTAATCCACAATTAGGCTTGTAAACACCGTACTTGGTGTTATACCGCTCATCGCTAAAATCAGGACTATCTTTAAAAAATTCTGGGTAAACTATTTTATCCGAAAAAGCGCAACCAACTGGGAAGGTATCGCCCACTACAGCCCATTGTGGCTCACCAAAAAGACACAATACTTTGCCCATGTCATGTAACAATCCTACCATCACCATCCAGTCAGGATGGCCATCTCTGCGTATAGCTTCTGATGTTTGCAGCAAATGTTGAAATTGATCAAGGTCAGTATCCGGATCGGAATCATCTACCAGTTGATTTAAAAATTGGAATGCATCCCAAACGGGCATTTCTTTTTTATCAAATTTTAAATAGTTTGCTTTTTTATCCATTACAAAATCATAACTCTGGTAGGTATGATTCAACCTGTAAAACTCTTTTACGGTGTCTCTTTCCGGACTTTCATAATTACGATAAGCTTCTGTAGATTTTTCATTTGCTATAGCAGCAGGGTCTGGATAGCGTTCCAGCACATCCTCTTCCCAAACATCAAGACTAGCTAAAGGATTGATTTCAATTTGGTTTAAACTATTTATAGAAGGTATCATATTTTGAAGCTTTTTTTAAAGAAAAAAAATCGTACTGCTAAAATGCGCATTTTAAAGTTGTGTAAGTAAATTAATACCGCTTTTATTTACGAAACCGTTTTCGTAAATACACATAAATTTTGTGTAGCTTTCTACTTTTAAAAGCATGAATCAAAAAATAAATAACCTTACTTTAAAAATGCTGGCCAAACAGCTCGGCCTGTCTGTTTCTACTATTTCAAAAGCCATCAGGGATAGCCATGAGATAAGTGACACAACAAAAAAAAGAGTGAACGAACTGGTACAAAAGCTCAACTATATCCCCAACCCTTATGCCAGTAGTTTGGGAAGCAGAAACAGTAAAACAATTGGGGTGGTAATACCGGAAGTTGTGGATAGTTTTTTTGCAAAAGCCATTAATGGCATTGAATCAATAGCGCAGGAAAATGGCTACCATGTGCTGATCTATTTAACACATGAAAGCATTGAAAAAGAAAAACAAATATTAAAAGATTTTGAAAGTGGCAGGGTTGATGGCGTATTGCTATCTGTATCAAGAGAAACCTGCAGTCACAGTCATATCAATATTTTAATGAATAAAGGTGTGCCGCTTGTATTTTTTGACCGTGTGGTAGATGAAGTTAAAGCCAGTAAAGTTGTAACCAATGATTATGAAAGTGCTTACAAAGCAACTGAACTGCTTATAAAAAATGGCTGCAAACAAATTTTATTTTTATCATTTTTAAATACCCTGGCTATTTCCAATAAGCGACTGAATGGCTATAAAAATGCTTTACTGGATAACCGGTTAGCATTTATTGAAAAAAATATTTTAACCTTTCAAAATGATTCTAAAAAAGATTACCTGCTGTTAAAGAAAAAATTAAACTTAACCAAAAGAGCAGATGGTGTTATAGCCTCTGTGGAAAAACTTGCGTTACCTGTTTACCAGGCTTGCGAAGAACTTCGGTTAAATATTCCTGGGGATGTGCAGGTGATTGGTTTTTCTAACCTTGATACGGCAGCTTTTTTAAATCCTCCGCTAACCACAATTACACAACCTGCTTTTGAAATAGGTAAAACTGCAGCAGCTCTACTGGTAAAAGCTTTAGGAAGAAAAAAAATTGAGTTGGCAAACGAAGAAATCATTATTCCATCCACGTTGGTTTTGAGAAGATCAACGAGCCTGTAAATATCGCAACTGAATTATAAAACTCTTGAGACCAATCCATGTATTTACTACTGAAAATTTATTTTTTCCGGTATTTTTAATTAGACTGTTGTTGTAAAAATTTATAGACAATAAACAATGAGAACCATTATAATTTTTTTATTACCTTTTTTATTTGCTACCGTTTTAAAAGGACAAAATAAACCATTGGTAGTTAAACCAACCGATTTAAGCAGTGCATTTGAATCAGCTAAAAAGCAATTTGCATTGTATGAAAAGGATCACGGCAGATTTGTACAAACAAGCAATGTGCTGATGCATTATCTTACCTGGGGAAACTCTTCAGGTACTCCATTAATTTGGGCACACGGAAGCTTAACCAATGGATACGAATTAAAACAGGTAGCCAACAAGCTTGCTGATGCGGGTTATTATGTAATTGCGATTGATTATTATGGTCATGGTCAAACGCCAATACCTACGCAGGAAGTTTCGCTTTATCATGTTGCGGATGATATTAAGCTTTTGATGGACACACTCAAAATTAAAAAAGCTTTAATTGGTGGATTTTCCAGAGGCGGCTATATTAGTGCTGCTTTTTATGACGCTTATCCGCAAAAGGTGTTGGGATTAATATTGGAAGATGGCGGATCAGTTTCTTCCATTACCTATTTTCACAAATTGGACAAGGCTGCATTGGATAAAAAAATAAATGCCTTTCATAAAAATATCATTAGCGAAAGTTATTATGATACTCAATTGGAAGCGTACCAAAGTATTTACGATACAACCGATAAAGGAAATCAATTCGAAAATTTAGCCTGGATAACAAAAATGAAAACAGGAAAATGGTCGATATGTCCTGGCCTTATGGCGCTGTTTAATATGGCAGATAGTAATCAATACCGAGACCTTATTCAACACACTACCCGTACTTCATTATTTGGAGAATCAATGGCACTGATAGAACCAAAAATTATTTATCGTAATTTAAATGTACCGGTTTTGATACTTGATCCTACTGGAGAAAATGATCCTTTTCCATTTGAAAAGGAAAATATAGCATTGCAAAAGCAGCACCCCAATTGGATTAAATATGTGTCGTATAAAAATACAGAGCATAACATTCATTCCTTTCATCCTGAAAACTTTGTTTCAGATTTAGCTGATTTTCTTACAGTAATAAAAACTCCTGATAGCGCCTATTTTATCAAAACTATTATTCATTAATTCACACAATAAAAAACGGCTTTAGCGTTTGATGCTAAAGCCGTTTCAATAAATTGTATGCTTACTTTATAAAAATTTCAAAACCTGTTCGCCCATTGCTTCTGTTCCTAAGATATTTTCTTTTGGCGTAGTTGCATCTGCAATATCAATGGTGCGATAGCCTGCTTTTAATACTTTATCAACCGCACTAATCACCAATTCCGATTCTTCTTTCATACCAAATGAAATATCCAGCAATAAAGCTGCAGAAAGAATAGACGCCAACGGGTTGGCTATTCCTTTTCCAGTGATATCATGTGCCGAACCGTGAATAGGTTCATACACCCCTGTACCATCGCCAATAGAGGCTGAGGCCAGCATACCCATTGAGCCTGCAATCTGCGATGCTTCATCTGTTAAAATATCACCAAATAAATTAGCTGTTACTACCACATCAAAACGCCGTGGATCTTTTATCAACATCATGGCCGTTGAATCTACAAATTGGTACTCTACTTCTACATCCGGGAATTCCAACGCCAATTTCTGAATTACTTCTCGCCACAAACGACTTGTTTCTAATACGTTTGCTTTATCTACCGAACATAATTTTTTACGTCTTGTACGTGCAGCTTCAAAAGCTTTGCGACCAATACGTTCTACTTCGTAACGGCTATATTCTGCCACATCATAAGCAGTATCACCATTGTTCTTGCGTCCTTTTTCACCAAAATAAATGTCGCCGGTAAGTTCTCTAAAAAATAAAATATCGGCACCTTTTAAAATTTCAGGTTTAATACTGGACGCACCCAGTAATTCATCAAATAATTTAATAGGACGAAGGTTTGCATATAAGCCCAATTCTTTTCTCATCTTTAATAAACCTTGCTCAGGTCTAACTTTAGCAGAAGGATCGTTATCGTATTTTGGATGGCCAACAGCACCAAACAACACCGCATCCGAATTGCGCATTTTCTCCAATGATTCATCGGGTAAAGGATTGCCGGTTGCTACAATCGCCACATGGCCAATCAGTGCTTCATCATAAGTAAATTCATGATTGAATTTAGCAGCTATTTTATCCAATACTTTTTTACCAACTAAAGTAACTTCCTGTCCAATTCCATCTCCGGGAACAATGAGTATGTGTTTTTTTGCCATTTTTGTTTATTTTTTATTACACGAATTTTAAAATACTAATTACACGAATTTCATTAGGCACGAAACTTTCGACCGAGAGGGGGGTTGTATGAATTATTTAAAACGAATTAAACAGTCTGCTGTTATCTACTTTTATTTTAAACATTACATCACTCATAACGTATAAATCCCCTAAATTATATTCAACATTTTTTCGGTTGCTTTGATGGCTGCCACTGTCTGATCACTGTCTAATCCACGGGTTTTAAATTCTTTACCATTGTGCAGCCAGGTAATGATGGTTTCACAAAGCGCATCAGATTTACCACCTGGCGGAATACGGACTGTATAATCTACCAGTGCCGGCAACTCAGTTTTTTTAAACTTGTAAATTTTCTTTAGTGCATTTACAAAAGCATCGTATTGCCCATCTCCTTGCGCATGCTCTTCAAATAACTCGCCATTAATGCTGATGTTTAAAGTTACTGAAGGCCTCAAATTTTTTGAATGCGTAAGCACATAATTTATAATCTGCACTTTTTGCTCAATGCTGTTGCTATCTAAAATATCAGAAATAATATAGGGAAGATCGGCTTGAGTAACCATTTCTTTGCGATCGCCTAATTCAATAACACGTTGTGTTACTTTTTTTAAATCTTCATCCGATAACTGAATACCCAATTGCTGCAGATTGTTATCTATATTGGCTTTACCACTTGTTTTTCCCAGTGCATACTTACGCTGGCGGCCAAAACGCTCGGGCATTAAATCGTTGTAATAAAGGTTATTTTTTTTATCCCCATCTGCATGTATACCCGCAGTTTGGGTAAATACATTTTCTCCTACCACGGGTTTATTGGCTGATATTCTAAAACCTGAAAATGCTTCTACCAGTTTACTAACGCTGTACAAGGATTTTTCTACCACCGATGTTTTCACCATTGGCATAAAGTCTTTCAACACTGCGATGGCACTTGCTAGCGGCGCATTTCCTGCTCTTTCCCCCATTCCGTTAACAGTAAGATGTAATCCATGCGCACCTGCTTTTACGGCTTCCATTACATTGGCAATACTAAGGTCATAATCATTGTGGGCATGAAAATCAAAATGCAATTGAGGATAACGGTTTACCAATGCTGAAACATATTCAAAAGTTTCTGAAGGAATTAATACGCCTAAAGTATCTGGTAACAAAACCCGTTTGATGGGTTGATACTGTAAAAAATCGAGGTATTGTAAAACATATTCTTTTGAATTACGCATGCCATTGCTCCAGTCTTCCAGATAAACATTACACTGCAAACCCTTTTCATTAGCCAGTTTAATTGTATTGGCAATATCTGTAAAATGCTCCTCCGGTTTTTTCTTTAACTGGTGTGTCAGGTGGTTTAACGACCCTTTGGTTAATAAGTTCATCACTGTTGCACCAGCTTCCAGCATCCAGTTTACAGAGGTATCCCCATCTACAAAAGTTAGTACTTCCACCTGGTTGATGTAGCCATTGATTTTTGCCCAATCAGTAATTTTTTTTACTGCCTGAAACTCTCCTTCAGATACTCTTGCAGAGGCAATTTCAATCCTATCTACTTTAACTTCAGTAAGCAGCAATTGTGCAATGGTTAATTTTTCGGAAGCAGAAAATGACACACCGCTGGTTTGTTCACCATCACGGAGTGTTGTATCCATTATTTCAATATGTCGTGGTATCTTTTTCAATAGCTTACAGCCAGGGCTGTTTATATTTTATAATGTAAAGATGTTGCAGTGTTAATATTTTTAATATTATCAATGCTCGCTTACCCTAATTTATATTGCATGTGTAGCTGCAAAAGAAACGATATCTGATTTCATCGCCTGCAAATAATCGATATCATCAAAACCATTCAACAGGTTATTCTTTTTATAGCCGTTAATATTAAAAGTCTGTTTTTCTCCGGAGGAAAGAATGACAATGGTTTGTTGCGGTAAGCTTACCTCAAATTGAGTATTGGGATTTGCTTCAATAGCAGCAAATATTTTTTCTAAAAATTCAGGGCTCACCTGTACAGGTAAAATACCCATGTTGATGGCGTTGTTCTTAAAAATATCTGCAAAAAAACTAGATACAACACATCTAAAACCATAATCGTATATAGCCCAAGCTGCATGTTCCCGGCTGCTTCCACTTCCAAAATTTGTACCACCTACCAGTATTTTACCAGTGTAAATTGGATTGTTTAAAATAAACGCTTGCTGAGGTGTGTCATCTGTATTGTAACGCCAGTCTCTAAAAAGATTATCTCCAAAACCTTCCCGCTTTGTTGCTTTTAAAAAGCGGGCAGGAATGATTTGATCAGTATCTACATTTTCAATTGGTAAAGGAACAGCAGTACTTGTAAGTACATTAAATTTATCGTAAGCCATAAAATAGTTGATAGTTAAAAGTTAATAGTTGGTGGTTAAAACAGCTTCTACATCAAATCCCTTGGGTCGGTTACATATCCCGTAACAGCAGCAGCGGCAGCTACCAACGGACTTGCCAGCAATGTGCGGCTTCCAGGTCCTTGTCTACCTTCGAAGTTGCGGTTGCTGGTGCTAACTGCATATTTACCGGCAGGTATCTTATCATCATTCATGGCAAGACAAGCTGAACAGCCAGGCTGACGCAAAAGAAAACCAGCTTCAGTTAATATATCCAAAATACCTTCTTCCTTAATTTGAGCTTCTACAATGTGAGAGCCAGGTACAACCCAGGCTGTAACATGATCTGCTTTTTTACGACCCTTTATAATGGAAGCAAAGGCTCTAAAATCTTCAATACGACCATTTGTACAACTACCAATAAAAACGAAGTCAACCTTTTTACCAATCATCTGTTCGTCTTCATGAAACCCCATGTACTTAAGCGACTTTTCGTAGGTGGCTGTGCCACCCTTTAAATCAGCTCCTTTAGGAATTGATTTGGAAATGCCCATACCCATACCCGGGTTAGTGCCATAAGTAATCATTGGTTCAATATCTGCGGCATCAAAATTATATTCAACATCAAATTCAGCATCTGCATCGGTTTTCAGCGTTTTCCAATAGGCTATTGCTTTATTCCATGCTTCTCCTTTTGGTGCAAGCTCACGACCATTGATATATGAAAAAGTAGTTTCATCTGGTGCTATCATTCCACCACGGGCTCCCATTTCAATACTCATATTACAAACTGTCATACGGCCTTCCATACTCATCTTTTCAAACACATCACCTGCATATTCTACAAAATATCCGGTAGCACCTGCTGTTGTTAATTTTGAAATGATATACAACGTAACATCTTTTGGAGTAACTGCTTTACCCAACGTACCTTTTACGTTGATCCGCATTTTCAACGGCTTGGGTTGCATAATACATTGCGAAGACAATACCATTTCTACTTCGGAGGTTCCTATTCCAAAAGCGATGGCACCAAAAGCACCATGGGTAGATGTATGAGAATCCCCACAAACAATGGTCATTCCCGGAAGTGTAATACCATTTTCGGGGCCAACTACATGCACGATACCATTTTTAGGATTTCCCAATCCCCAATGTGAAATACCATATTTAGCAGAATTCTGTTCCAGTGCTTTTAACTGGTTGGCAGATAAAGGATCTTCTACCGGAAGGTGTTGATTAATTGTTGGCGTATTATGATCTGCCGTTGCAAAAGTATGTTCAGGAACCATCACTTTAATTCCTCTTGTTTCCAAACCTAAAAAGGCAACCGGACTGGTAACTTCATGGATAAAATGCCTGTCAATAAAAAATACATCAGGACCATCTTCAATTTTTCTTACTACGTGTGCATCCCACACCTTATCAAACAAAGTAGTTGGCGTATTACTCATCTTAAAAATTTTTGAATTATTTTGCAAATATCTATTGTAATTGGGGAAAAATTGCAAAAAGTCTCAAAAATCTCATTCTCTGTTGAATAAAATCCCTAGAAATCAATCAAAAATTCAATTTTTAACTTTTTCTTCTGCTGGTTAAAGCTTATTGCTGGTTTATAAAAAAATAACAGGCAATCAACTGGCAGAATTTTATAAATATTATATTAGCCAATTCTAAATTTCCAATTAAAAAAGTAGCCTATCTCAAACTTTATAATAGACTACTTTTTATTTTTACCTACAACTTGTGTTAGTTCCTGCTGTTTCTACGGCTTTAAAATTATTGCGTAGCTGTTGCTTTATTTGCAGTGCAACCATGATATTTTTTTGTTCTAAATTATTTTTTTACTTTTTTATTTCATCTGCGCAACAAGCTCATAAGATCTTATCCTTGCTGTATGATCAAATATGTTTGATACCATCATTATTTCATCTACCTGTGTATTTTCTATAAATGATTGCAGTTGCCCTTTTACGTTATCTGCACTTCCAATAAAACTATATTGCAGCATTTGCTGCACGGCATATTTTTCAGCATCATTCCAGATTGCATCCATGTTATCGACAGGTGCTTGCAATGGATAAGAAGTACCACGTACAACATTTAAAAAAAACGCATACAAAGAAGTTACCAATCTTGCTGCTGCCTCATCTGTGTCCGCAGCAATCACATTTACACATGCCATCACATAAGGTTGTTTTAAATTTTCGGAAGGTTTAAAATTTTCACGGTAAACTTTTAATGCAGTTTGTAATAACGCAGGTGCAAAGTGACTCGCAAATGCAAAAGGCAAACCCAGCATACCGGCCAATTGGGCGCTGTAAGTACTGGAGCCTAACAGCCAAATAGGAACATTTAATCCTTTTCCCGGAACGGCATTTACCCTACCTGGATTTTCGTTGGTAAAATAATTTTTTAGTTCAATAACATTTGAAGGAAAATCTTCTACCGAACCTTTCATGTCTCGTCTTAATGCCATTGTGGTTAATTGATCTGTGCCGGGTGCACGCCCCAAACCCAAATCAATGCGATGCGGATAAAGTATTTCTAACGAACCAAATTGTTCTGCCACTACCAATGGCGCATGATTGGGTAACATAATACCACCTGAACCAACACGGATTGTTTTGGTATTACCTGCAATATAACCAACCAGCACAACTGTTGCCGAACTTGCTACACCTTCCATGTTATGGTGTTCCGACATCCAGAAACGTTTGTAACCAAATTGTTCTGCTTTTTGTGCTAGGTTTAAACTGTTGCTGAAAGATTGTGCAACGTTGTTACCAGAAAGTACAGGAACAAGATCTAAAACTGATAAAGAAATATCTTTTAATTTTTTGTGGTTATTTTCCATAATTTATTTAATCCTGAGAGCAAATTAAGCTGAATATTTATCTTAAATAACTATTACAATAAGATGAAAAATTACAGCTAGTTAAAAAAGCCATTGTACTAATAACAATGGCTTTAAAATAATTGATTTTTTAATTTATTTATTGTTCTGATGCAGGATAATCAGCGCCTAAAGACAGCTCTTTCCATGCAGTAAAATTATCTGTCAGTGCCACTAACTTTTCGTTAGCGAGATCATATGCTATCTTACCTAATAACAAACGCAGCTGCGGAGTTTCAGATTCAACCGCCGCAATAATAGCTTCGCATCCCCTAATAGGATCTCCCTGCTGTTTACCACTTCCTTGCAAACTAGCTACCATTCGTGTACCAACGGTGGCTTCATAATCTGCAATTTTTACCGGAGTCCGGGATGTTGATCGGCCTGCCCAATCTGTACGGAAAGGACCAGGCTCTACCAATAAAACCTTTATTCCTAAAGGGCCAACTTCTTTTGATAAAGATTCTGACAAACCCTCAATTGCAAATTTAGTAGCATGGTAAAAACCAGTTGCTATAAAACCTACCAATCCACCAATAGAAGAAAAATTAATGATGTGCCCACTGTGTTGTTTACGCATACCCGGCAATACCGCTTGTATCATATTGACCAACCCGAAAACATTGGTTTCAAACTGCGATCTTATTTTATCTTCCTCCCCTTCTTCAATACTACTAAAATAACCGTAACCTGCATTGTTTACCAACACATCAATCTTACCAAATGTTTCTGCTGCTTTTGATACCGCAGATAAAACCTGGGATTTATTATTTACATCTAATGGCAACACCAAGGCGGTACTTTCATACCCTTCGGCAATGTCCTTAATCTGATCGATATTTCTTGCAGTAATCACTGCATTCCAACCTCTGCTTAAAATTAATTTAGCCAGTTCTCTTCCAAAACCTGTAGAGCAACCGGTTATAAACCAAACGGGAAGATTTGTATTTTCCATTGTAGTATATTTTAATCTTTTTTATAAATGATAGAACTTATTTTTTTAATAATTCCAACAGTTGCTTAGCCGCTTCTTCTGAAGATGCAGGATTTTGCCCCGTGATTAACATCCCATCTTTTACAACATAAGAGGCCCAATCTTCTTTTTTAGAATAATTGCCGCCTCTGCCTTTCAATTCATCTTCCAACAGAAAAGGAACTACCTCCGATAATTGAACTGCAGCTTCTTCCGTATTGGTAAATCCGGTAACATTTTTTCCTTTTACCAAAGAATTTCCACTTTGATCTTTTACCTTGAGTAATACTGCAGGCGCATGACATACGGCCACCACCGGCTTTTTAGCAGACCAGAAGTTTTCAATCAGTTTGATAGAATTCGCATCATTTGTTAAATCCCACAATGGACCGTGACCGCCGGGATAAAATACCGCATCAAAATCATCCGCTGATATTTCAGATAATATTTTAGTGTTGGCTAATAAATGTTGCAGGTTTTCATCTTTATCAAAACGTTTTGTTGCTTCAGTCTGGTTTGCTGGCTCAGCACTTTTTGGATCAATGGGCGGTTGCCCACCTTTTGGTGAAGCAATTGTAATAGCTGCACCTGCATCTTTTAACGTGTAATATGGGGCGGCAAATTCTTCTATCCAAAAACCTGTTTTAAGTCCTGTATTTCCTAAGGCACTGTGTGAGGTTAAAACAATTAATACTTTCATTTTTATAGTTTTATAATTTTTAAAAAGATTAGTTACACACACCGTCTGGTGTACAAAATTCGCCTGCTGAAACAATTTCCATTACTGGTTTTTCTTCTTCCCAAACTTTATTTAAAACCTGTGCAAACACATCGGTTGGTTGTGCGCCAGATACTGCATATTTATCGTTGAATACATAAAATGGAACTCCTTGTACACCTATTTGTTGTGCATATATTTGGTCAAGTTGCACTTCATTTACATATTCATCGCTTTGTAACATTGTATTAATTTCTATACCATTTAAGCCTACTCTTTCTCCAATATCAACCAATGATGCTATGTCTGCTATGTTTTTTCCATCAGTATAATAAGCAGCAAACAATGCTTCTTTTGTTTCATTTTGCAAGCCATTTTTTTTAGCTAAATGCAATAAACGATGTGCATCAAGGGTGTTATTGATAATGGCTTTATCAAAGTTGTAAACAAGGCCTATTTTTTTTGCAATGGCAGACATTGAATCATTCATTTTTTTACCTTCGGCTACAGTGGTTCCTTTTCTTTTACCAAGATATTCATGAACAGACTGTCCAGGAACTACTACCATTTCAGGATCCAACTGAAAACTCCGCCAAACAATTTCCACCTTATCTTTCTGCGCAAAATCTTTCAATGCATTTTCAAATTTTCTTTTGCCGATATAACAAAAAGGGCAAACAATATCCGACCATATTTCTACTTTCATACGTTAATTTTATTTTGATTGTAATTGCTTAAGGATTGGTTGACCAAATAGAAGCCTCTTTTATAAATACACGCCTGTTCAATTTTAAATGGGCAATTATTAACTCCGCAAAATCTTCCGGGTGAATTAATTTAGCTTCATTGTTGTTGATAAGGTTAGCACTCTTAGCAAGATCGGTAACAATAGTACTTGGCGTTAAAGCGCTCACCCTGATATTGTGTTTACGCACTTCCATCATTAAAGATTCCGTTAGTCCCATCACTCCAAATTTTGATGCACTATAGGCACTTGTTCCTGCATTTCCCTTTAAGCCAGCTGTTGAAGAAATGTTGATAATATCGCCTGATTGCTTCTCAATCATTTGTGGTAATACTGCACGGGTAACATAATATACGCCAAACAAATTAACCTTTATTTGATTTTCCCACTCTGCAGGTTGCAGCTCTAAAAATTTACCAAATGTGCCTGTGCCTGCATTATTAATGAGGATATCAATATTTCCCAATTCTTTTTGTATGCTTTCAACCGCAAGGTTTACTGAATTGATATCACTTACATCAGCAATGGCTATACTTGCCTTTACACCCAATTCTTTTACTTCTTCTGCCAGACTTTGCAAATCTTTTTCAGTTCTTGCCATCAAGCCTACATGTACACCTTCTTGTGCCAATGCAATTGCAATGGCACGACCAATACCTTTACCTGCACCGGTTACCAATGCTATCTTACCTTTTAATGATTCCATATTTTATATTTTAAACTTTTTGTACATTTTTTTTACTTAGTAAAAGTACGAATATACACAAGTGAAGAATTTATCTGCTAGCATAAATCAATAGTAACATATAATCTTACTACAAAAAACATTCCGTATAATTTATTTAAGCAGTGAGCTCAGGATAATCAATATAGCCAATGGCACCTGTGGTATAAAATGTACTTTGATCAGGTTTGTTTAAAGGCGCATCTATCTCAAAGCGTTTTACAAGATCCGGATTGGCAATAAAGGGAACACCAAACGCTACAAGATCAGCATTGTTATCTTCTACAACTTTTGTACCTGTTTCTTTATTAAAACTTTTATTGATGATGAGCGTACCCTTGTATAAGGGTCTAAAATGTTTTGCTATTTCAACTACAGCAAAGGGTACATCCGCTACCGGTGTAAAGGGTTCTGTTAAATGTATGTACGCCAAACCGTAGTCATTTAACCGGTTAATAATATGCTCAAACGTTGGTATAGTTAATTCATCTACCATCATTCCTTGTGCGTTGTGCATAGAGGGATTGAAGCGAATACCCACTTTTGAGTAATCAATAATTCCTTTAAAAGCATCCAATGTTTCGAATAAAATACGAGCCCTATTTTCAATTGTTCCACCATATTTATCTGTGCGGTGATTAGAAACACCGTTAAAAAACTGGTGAAATAAATACCCATTGGCTGCGTGCAATTCAATGCCATCAAAATTAGCCTTTACTGCATTTGCTGCTCCATTTGCAAAATCTGCAATTGTTTCTTTTATTTCTTCAATCGTCATTTCTTTGGGCGTAACAGTATCTACAAAACCCTTGCTTGTATATGCTTTTGCATGTGGGTTAATTGCAGAAGGTGCTAGCGGCAATGCTCCATTGTGTAAATCTGGGTGCGACAAACGACCAGTGTGCCAAAGCTGTGCAAATATTTTCCCTCCCTTATTGTGTACTGCTCCTGTTACAAGTTTCCATCCTTCAATTTGAGCGGCACTATAAATTCCCGGCACATTAATAAATCCAACGGCTTGAGGACTTACAAAAGTACCTTCTGTAATAATTAAACCTGCAGAAGCTCTTTGTTCGTAATACTCTGCAGTTAGGGCTGTTGGTATATTACCATCATTGTTTGAACGACTGCGAGTCATGGGTGCCATTACCATTCTATTTTTTAATTGTAATCCTGTCAAATTATAAGGCGTTTGTAAAACTTGATTTTGCATATTATTCTATTTATTTTTTTCGTTGATATTGTTTTGATTATTATAGCTGCGGAAAGTTTTTATAATGAATTTTAGAAACTATTCAACTTCTTTAAGTTTATAAACTGTGGATATGTTATAATTTTCCAATTTTTTGCTTGTAAAGTATTTGAGAAGCAACAATCACACTCACTTTATTAATACCACTATTAAATAATACAATGCCGATAATTGTTTGCAGAGGTTGCTTTACTTTTAAGAAGCATTTAAATTTTTCTACTTTATGACTCACCTTCTATATTTTATTCTGGTAATTAAACCCAATTTTTTTTATCATTTCTATGGTAATTTGTAGTGCTTGTAAATCCTTACCATTAACAATTGCATGCATAGATGCTACATTTTTAATACTTCCGCTAATTGAAACATTTATAACTTTTGAGTGAGGAAGCAGTTTTTGCATTTCGTTTCCATTGTTTGCAGAAGAAGTAAAAAAGATAACAACCTTGCAGGTTGATACTTCTTTTATTTTAGCTGCTATATCAATTTGTTTTGTTGAATCAACAGCTACTATAATTATATCTGCTTCCCAGGAAGCACCTTTACAACAGTGCAGCAACTCAATTTCTGTAGCACTCTTTAATGCGAATATTTCGTTGCGTAGCTTAACTAATTGCGGCAGCCTACCTTCATCCATTAGCAGCAGGCGGTTGTCAACATTGGAAATACCTATGGCAATAATAGTTCCTAAAGTATAGGAAGCCCCGATGATTGCAATAGTATTTTTGTATGCCATTTCCTTTTGTTTATTATGCAAAGGTAGCATAGTGGGTTAGCTGCAGTGGTTGTGATATGATAAGAAATCTGGTTGATCTACATCAAGTGTTATTATTTTTTTAGCGTAATATTTTTTCTAATGCGGCTTAATGTTTCTGGAGTAATACCAAGATAAGATGCAATTAAATTTTGTGGGATTCGTTGAATTAGCTGAGGTTGCGTTTCTGCAAGTTTAGTATACTTTTCTTCGGCAGAATAAGTATTAGAACTTATCAGCCTTCTTTCTTTAGCAATAATATTATTTTGAAATAAGATCCGAAAATAGCGTTCCATTTTAGGAACTTTCAATGTCATTTCTTCAAAGTGTGGCAGGGTAATCATTAAAAGTTCGGCATCTTCAATTGCATCGATATTGTACGCCGCACTTTCACCAGAAAGAAAACTGTAGGTATCAGCAATCCACCATCCTTCCCATGCAAATTGTATCATGTGTTCCAAGCCCTTATCATCTACGTTGTAAGAACGTAGTAACCCCTTTTCAACAAATGACAGATACTTGCAAACATCCCCCTCCTGTAATAAATATTGCTTTTTCCGTAACTTTTTAGGGATAAAATAATTTTTTACAAGCTCCTGCTCCGCTGTGCTAAGAAGCACTTTTTCTTGTACATGGGTAAAAAACAGATTAAACATTGGTGGTAAAAATAGGGTGAATTATTACTTTCCGATACAAAATTTACTAAAAATAAAATCCAACACATCTTCATTGGAAATATCACCTGTTATTTCGGAGATATAGTATAAGCATCTTCTGATATCCAACGCCAGCAAATCTCCCGGCACTTGATTGTCTAACCCAAGTTCAATATCATTTAAAGAAGCTTTAACCTGTTGTAATGCTTCCTGGTGCCGGGCATTGGTTATGATAACATTTTCTGATGAAGGCGATTCATTTACTGTTAATTTGAATAAACTATTTTTCAATTCGTCAATTCCCGTATTGTTTTTAGCAGAAATAAAATGAATAGTTTCAAAACCACTAAATTTATCTATTACAGCTTTTTCATCATTTCCAATATCTGCTTTGTTTCCAACCAATATCAGCGTATTGTTATTTTCTTTCAACTTGTTGGCTATTGCTGTAAGCTCCTCCTTTGTAATTTCTCTTACATCAAAAATGTACAACACTACATCTGCAGACTTCATTTTTTCCAAACTTTTTTCAATTCCCACCAATTCAATGCTATCTGTGCTATGCTCCCTAATGCCAGCGGTATCTATCAGCCGAAATAAAATACCATTGATGTTTAATACTTCTTCAATGGTATCTCTTGTGGTGCCTGCAATTTCGCTAACTATTGCCCTGTTCTCATTTAAAAAAGTATTTAGCAAAGTAGATTTTCCTGCATTTGGTTTACCAATAATGGCAACACTTATACCATTTTTAATAACATTGCCCAGTTGAAAAGATTGTAACAATTGTGTTGTAGTTGTTTGCGCCGATTTAATAAGTTGGTAGAATTTTTTACGATCAGCAAACTCTACATCTTCCTGGCTAAAATCCAGCTCCAATTCAATTAAAGCCGAAAAACTAATCAGTTCTTCACGCAACGATTTTAGTACCGCACTAAAACCTCCGCGAATATTATACAGGGCTGTCTTTTGCGAAGCGGATGTGTTGCTGGCAATGAGATCCGCAACAGCTTCAGCCTGCGTTAAATCTAACTTGCCATTTAAAAATGCCCGTTGGGTAAATTCCCCTGGTTTGGCAATTCTTGCACCTTTGTGTAAACAAGCCTGTAAAACCTGCTGTTGAACATAAGGGCTGCCATGACAACTAATTTCTATCACATCCTCTCCGGTATAACTTTTAGGATTTTTAAATATTGATACAACAACTTCATCAATTGGAGTTTCTAATTCTTTAATTAAACCAACATGCAGCGTATGGGAAAGACTAACAGATAAATCTTTGGATGGAAATAAAGCATTAATAATTTTAATGGCTTTATTTCCACTTAATCTAATTACGCCAATTGCTCCAATTCCCTGTGGCGTTGCAAGTGCAACAATTGTATCGTCCCAGCCGGATAACTTATTTATCATGCGGCAAAGATAAACTAGTATTAAAGGTTATTGAAGTCACGGTATTAATTTGTCATTTTTTTACAGTCAATTGAAGTAAATCTTTCTTATCGGCTTCTTCAATTTCTGAAATATAATAATGTTTAACATCATTAATGGCCACTTCATCTATAATATCAACAAAGTTTTGAAAAGTACTTTCCGAAGATGGTTTTATAATCATCACAAAATCATTCATTGAACCTTTTAGTTTTAATACCATCTGTCATTTTTGCAAAATAATTTTACGGATTCCTTCACTACCAAAAAACGATTCTTTTATTGCAGGAGTTGAATCAGGCATACCTTCATAATATTTTATCACATTATCTTTTGCTAATAAAATAGTTAACACGCAGGTCTGGCAGATAAGATCGCTGGGTAGTACTTTGTCAAAAGGGATATTAATGTTCATTACGGTAGGCGTAGAGAGCGTTGTTGTAAATACAAAAAATGTAATCAACAAAACCCCAAGATCTACCATTGGCGTAAGATCTACCCTGGTACTATTTTTTATATTTACTTTTTTTTGCGACAGGCAGAAGCTCTTTTATTTTCTATTCCTGACATCTTAATTTGTTTTTATTAAGATGACTAATGTTTATTAATCCATATTTTAACAAACAACTAATTTATAGTCACTATACAAAGAAAAAAAAATAACCCATCTTGTTTTTTATCTTCAGAATAGGATCTATGAATTTTTACATAGTCTTTAGAACCAGTTCGTAAATCAAGTTGGAATTATTTTATTGAAATACCCTCTATTAAAAAAGTTGACCAAAAAAAATCCCTTTACAAAAATGTAAAGGGATAAAATTATTTAATTATTTTTATTCTTGTACCACAAAAGTAATTGGCTGGCGACGATATGCATTAACATTACGTCCATTTTGTAGAGCTGGTGTCCACTTAGGACCTTTTTTAATAATCTTTACAGCTTCATCTTCCATCCCATAACCATGTTTACTTTCTGCCTGCACATCACTAATACTACCATCTTTACTTACAATAAATCTAACAATTACCTGATAAGTTCCTTCAGGAGCACCATTGTCAACCGGTGTACTTGCATTTAAATTTTTCTCTAGATATCTTCTCCAAGCGGCTTCTCCACCGGGAAATGCAGCTTCATTTTCTACCTTGGTAAAAATCTTATCTTCATCATTGCTTTTAGGTGCTTCAACAACTTGTGAACCTTTATCTTCTACAGGAGCCTGCACAATAGCTACTTTATTTTCGCTTTCTACAGTTTTTGTACTAATTACCTGATCTTCCTTTATTTCCTCTATTTTTTCATCCGCCTTAACTTCCTCATCCTTTACAATTTTAGGAGGAGTAAATTTAATCTGGTTAATTTCGGGTGGTGGTGGTGCTTTTGGTGGTGGTGGTGGTGGTGGTAACGGAACATCGTTTTTCTTAATTTCAGCCATTTGGGTATCAAGTACTTCTATTTGATCAGATTTATTTTTACCAAGAAAATTGGCAAAAATAGAACCTACAAATATTAAAAGTATCAGCCCTCCAGTAATTGACAGCGCCTTTTTAATTCGGCTGTTGTAGGTTTTACGAAGCTCATAAGCACCATACTGCTTGTTTCTTCCCTCAAAAACGATGTCGAGGATATCAGCGCTTAATATTTTGTTTATCTCCATTGTAAAATGATTTGTAGTTAGATTCTAAATTCAACAAATTTCAAAGATTATTTAATTCCGTTAGCAGCTTCTGTCATTTTAATTAATTGAGATTCAGTATCACTCATATCAACTTCTGCATAGTGTCCCGGGGGTATTTCACTAATTGACATTTCATCCAAAATATCTATCGCATTTTTAAAAGTAGCTTCTTTATCAGACTTAATAATATACATCAAATCCCCAATTGGTGTAGCTTTCTTTTTATCCAAAATTACTTGTCGGATATCTTTAAAGTTACTACTCCTAAATTGTTTAGATGCATCTGTTGGCGATAACTCGCCCATGTAATAATATACCAAGTCATTTTTACCAAGCAAAAGTGTCATGGCGCCTGAATTCTTAACTTTCAACAGATTAGTAGGATCGTCTTTTGGTTCGTTCATATTCATGGCAGTTGCCTGACTCATGGTAGTAGTAAACACAAAAAATGTAATTAATAAAAATCCTAAATCAACCATTGGTGTAAGATCTACTCTTGTAGATTGTTTTTTCGGCTTTTTAACGCCGGGGCCTTTTTTATGTCCGCCTCCAGACGAGGTATCCATTTCTGCCATATCAGTAATATTTTATTTGTTTAAAATAAATTAAAACAAAAGTGTTTACAATTATTTTTTCTCAATTGCTTTGTCGTTTGCTAGTTCAGATCCAGCAGGTGGAGCCTCTGAGTTAGTTACTACTTTAAATTTATAAATATCATTTCTTTTAAATGACTCTTTAATACTTTTAAATACCGGATACTTTGCTGCGTTATCCCCTTTTACCAAAAGGTTAAGGTTATCCATATTCTCTCCTTTATAAGCATTTGTTACACTACGTATCCAATCTGTCAATTCATTATTCGTACTATCAATACAAGGTATGCCTGGCATTTTACCAGGTTCCATTGGTTCAGACAAATTCAATAAACTTTTCAACTGGTTAAAAGGAACACCTATAAATTCAGTTTTTCTAAGTTTTGCCATTTCTGTAGCGGATAAACCCAATGCCTTGGTTGTATTTATATCATCCAAAATAGCATTTTTGTGTGCTTTGTCGCCTAGCATTAAATAAACCTTACCTTCTTTTGTAAGCGTTACCAGTATAGCTTCTTCTTTGGCTACTTTAGTAGATACTGAAGAAGGTGTAATTACTGCTACAGCCTCGGGTGGTTTTGTTTTTGTAGCAAGAATAAAAAAAGACAATAATAAGAAAGCAACGTCACACATTGCTGTCATATCTATATTTGTACTTTTCCGTGGTATTTTAGCTCTTCCCATTTTTTTACATTTAATTATTTACTTAAGATACAAAAAATGCTTTTTTCCATACATTTATTTGTAAAGAGAAGCAAAACTTTGTGTTAATGTAAATCCTGATTCATCAATACCGTACGTGATACCATCAATTCTGGTAGTGAAAATATTGTAAAAAACAATTGCAAAAGCAGATGTACCAATACCCAAAGCTGTATTATATAATGCCTCAGAAATACCTTGTGATAATTTACCTGCAGCGGCACCACCACCATCTCCCTCACCTAAGGCAGAGAAAGAACGGATCATACCTAATACTGTACCAAACAGACCTAACAAAGTTGCAATAGATGCGATAGTTGATAAGAAAACTAAGTTTTTTTCAAGCATTGGAAGTTCCAATGAGGTAGCTTCTTCAACCTCTTTTTGAATAGCCATTACTTTTTGATCAGTAGTTAATTCTGTATTGCTAATCATGTCTTTATAACGATGTAAGCCAGCTTTCATCACATTACCAACTGATCCTTTTTGCTTATCACATTCGGCAACAGCAGCATCCACATTTTTATTGGCAAGATGATATTGCACTTTACGAATAAAATCTGCATTGTTTCCTGTACCTGTTGCTTTAGAAATAGTTAAAAAACGTTCGATGATAAAAGTTACAGCAGTTAAAAATGTTCCAATAAGAATTGGTACTATGATACCTCCAAGATACATGTTGTAAAGTGTTGCTTTAGGGCCTTCATGAGATGGCCAAAACCAACCGGTTCCGGGTCTAGAAAAATTCGAAGCACTACCTAATACAATTCTCCAGATAAAATAACCTGCCAGGATACACACTAAAGGTGCTATCCATGATATAGAATTACCACTTTTTTTTGCCTGTACCGAAGTTGATGGTTTTACAGTTGCAGTTGATTTTGTTTCTGCCATGACGTTCAATTTTTTTTAGTGAGTTAAATTTAAGAGATGCTTGGTTAAAAAGATTTACAATACAATGGTACCGAAAAAAGTATTTCAATAATCAAATATGATTTAGAAATCTTTTAGGTGGAGCACAAGTTAATAAAATAATTGAATGAAACAACAGGCAGTGAAAATTTTTATAAGTTTTTATCAGGAACTTTCGCTAGCAGGTAAATTTTATAGTTTGAATAAGGTTAATGAACAAATTATTAAGTTTTATTCATATCGCAATGCAACGATGGGGTCTAGCTTTGCAGCTTTATAAGCGGGATACAGACCCGCTAGCAAACCAACCAAGGTACAAACCAATACACCGGCAATTATCCATAGCCATGGAATAACAAAACCTGTTCTTAAAATGACCGCAACAATATTACCAAATAATATTCCGGCAATAATGCCAACAACAGCACCCATAAGACTTATCAGTATTGATTCCCATAAAAATTGGGCTTTAACTTCTGCAGCTTTACCACCCAATGATTTTATTAAACCAATCTCCTTTGTTCTTTCATTTACAGCCACTAACATAATATTCATTAGCCCAATAGCTGCACCAATTAAAGTAATTAATGCAATGGCAATGGTTGCGTATTGTAAAAAACCCAGGTTTTTCATTAATGATTGTGCAATGCTGTCACTTTTATCTATGTAAAAATTATCATCTTCTTTCACATCAAGTTTACGTACCGGTCTAAATATTCCTTTTGCTTCACCTATAGCTACGTCCATCATTTTAAGGTCGGGTACCATTACAGCAATATTATAGGATTGCGTTGTTGCCCCAAATATTCGGCGTATGTTATTATATGTGGTTATTACCACTTTATCGGCATTCATAAATGCACTACTTCCTTTATCTTTTAAAATACCTATAATCCTGTATTTATTGCCGGCAACAGTAATTATTTTATCTATTGCCCGTTCAGTATTATCGCCATATAATTTTTGTGCAATTACATTACCTATTACGCAAACACTTCTACCGGTTTCTACATCTGTTTCATTAAAATCTCTTCCAAATGTTAATTGATATCCATTGAGCTGCAGGTAATTTTCATCCCCACCTGTAACCCTGATATCGGGGTTTGTTTTCTTTATATCTGTATTAACAATGATACCACTAGGACCTGATAATGCAATACCAACCTTTGCCGGAAAACTGTATCGTTGCTTAAAAGCCCTAGCATCCTCCAACGTAATTAGTTTTCCTTCGCTAGATGCTCGTATAACAGCATTGCGATTTGTTTTTTTCGCTTCACCATTGTTTGGACCACCACCAAAACGAACATTTCTTTCTTTAAAGCGGATGCTGAAAGCGTTGGCACCCATGGTTGAAAAACTTTGTGTGAGACTTTGATTCACTGCTTCTACAGCAGTAATAATAGCAATGAGTGCCATGATGCCTAAAGCAATAATAATAACTGTAATAGCTGTTCTTAGCCTATTACTCTTTATTGTCTGGTAAGATAATGCAATAGAATCGCCTGTTTTCATGCCTTTAAAATTCTAATTAAAGTTAATCCTGAAAAACTATAAGGCCACTAAAAAATTTATAAGCGGTAAGCGATTTAAAATAATCAAAATAAGTATAGGATAAAAATGCTTTCATCTATACGGATTTATTGCAGGAAAAATACAAATTGCTTACCTGTTAGAGAGAATAATGCAACCAATCTGTTAAGAGTGTAGGAAATATTCCTAGAGCAACAATCAGTACAGCTGTAAGGATAAGTAAAATTTTAAATGCAGGTGTAACATCCCAATTCTGAGTAGCAGAAATGTTACTTTCCTTAAAATAAATTGCCTGAATAATTTTAAAATAATAGTATGCACTGATAGCAGCACACAACACGGCAAAAATAACCAACCAGTTTTGATGACCATCTTTTACTGCAGCAATCAACATATAAAGTTTTGCCTGAAAGCCTGCTGTTAAAGGAATACCAGTTAAGGATAATAAAAATAAAGTAGCTGTAAAAGCCAGTACAGGTTGTTGTTTTGCCAATCCGTTAAACCCATCAATAGTATAATCGCTCATCTTAATTAATATTGCAAAAAGGCCAATAGTAGCAAGACTATAAGCTGCAGTATATAAAATAATTCCTTCTTTTGAAAACTCATTTAATGCAAATACGGCAAATAACATAAAACCTGCCTGTGCAATGCTGGAATAAGCCAGCATACGTTTTACACTTTGTTGAAATACTGCGGTTAAATTACCGATCAATAATGTTGCTGCAATAATAACAGTAATTAATATTTGCCATTGATTTAAGGCGGTACCAAATGCATTAGAAAATAAACGGATGAAGGCAATAAAACCGGCAGCTTTTACAATGGTTGCCATAAATGAAGTAAAAACTGTTGGAGCACCGTCATACACATCGGGTGCCCAGAAATGAAAGGGTGCTGCGGATACTTTAAAAGCCATCGCAATAAGAATAAATACAAGACCAATGGCCATCATAACAGGCATTTTGCCCACACCAATACTGATGCTACTAATATAAAAAGAAGGTGCAACTGGATTACCGCCATATAAAAACGCAATACCCATTAACAAGATGCCTGTAGAAAATGAGCCCATCAAAAAATACTTTAAAGCGGCTTCGTTACTTTTTAAATTACGTTTATCACTTCCTGTAAGAATATAAAGTGGAATAGACAATATTTCTATCCCTAAAAATAACGTAAGCAAGGTATTATAGGTTGCAGCAATTGATACCCCGCATAAAACAAAAAATATTAACGCAAAATATTCAGAAACATTATTACCTACTTTTTCTATATCTCTTCCGTTTAATAAAAAAAGTAATAAGGTGCAAAACAATACAACAGCAATAAATGTCAGGTTAAAGCTATTAAAAGCAAGCATGTCTTTCAAATCAAAAGAGAATAAAGACTTTTGCTTTATCAACTCAAAGCCATTGGCAATAATAGCCAGTATCAAACCAGCGATGGCCCAATATTTTGGAGAGCTTTTTTGTTTAAAAAAAACACCTCCAAACATCATCACAATTCCCCAGACTGCTGTTATTATTATTGCGTTCATAATTACCCTAATCCAGCCTAGGCTGGACTATTTTATTTTAGTTACTTAAATCTTGTTATAATATCAGTTACTGAATCCTTTGTCAAATTAAACAATGGCTGCGGATATATACCAGCTAAAAATATTGCCACCACGATAATACCTAAAGCAATCTGCTCATTTACTGAAATTTCTTTAATGGTAGCAGTTAATAAATTGGCCGTACCATAAAAAACTTTCTGTACCATATTTAAGGTATACACTGCAGCAAGGATAATACTTACGAGTGCTACAACTGCAAACCAAACATTAAATTGAAATAACCCGCTAAACATCATAAACTCACCTACAAATGCATTGGTTAACGGCAAGGCAATATTTGCAAAAGCAATTATAACCAACATAATTGTTAGTACAGGTGCTTTGTGTGCAATACCTCCTAATTGAGCTATTTTACGAACATCTAATTGCCTTTCTATTATTTCAATTACAATCCACAATCCAATAACATTGATACCGTGATTAAACATTTGTATCATCACCCCCTCGAGGCCAATTTGTTTTGTGGCAAAAATAGTTGCACTCATTAACCCGATATGAGCGATGGAAGAATAGGCAACCAATCGCTTTAAATCATCCTGGCCGGTAGCCAAAAGACTTGCATATACAATACCAACCACAGATAAAAATATAACGACATTATCAAATTTTGCAACTGCCAGTGGAAACATTGGTAACAACCAACGTATTACTCCAAACAAACCCATTTTTACCATAACACCACTTAACACCATTGTAACTGCCGAAGGTGATTGTTCGTAAGTATCGGGCTGCCATGTATGAAAAGGGAACACGGGCATTTTGATGGCAAAAGCAACAAAAAATAACCAAAATAACCAGTTTTGCTGTTCGGCTGAAAGCTGTGCATTGTAAAAATAGTTCAATGCAAAACTATGTTCAGAAATGACTGCATGCGCAGCATCATAAATAGGTGCGGTGTGCAGATAAATATAAATGATACCTACCAACATCATTA
>JANXSK010000104.1 GCA_025352695.1 Ferruginibacter sp.
CTGTTAAAATAAAAGTTTATAAAAACACTTTTATTCCAAATGCTTTTACACCAAATGATGATGGCATAAATGACAAGTTCCGGATAACAGCAGCTAATAGTTATAAGCTATTTAAATTACTGATCTTTAATAAGTGGGGCGGAATAATTTATTCCACAAGAGATATTAATAATGGCTGGGATGGAAGATTTAAAGGTGAACTTCAGCCTTTAGGTCCTTATATTTATTATGTTGAAATAATCACCGCATCCAATAAAAAAATAGTTAAGAAAGGAACAGTTATGTTACTCAGATAATGAGCATTTTGCAGTTGTTGCCTATCAATTTCATAATTTTTTAATAATTGATATTTGTTTGAATAAGGTATTGGCAATAGAAATGTGATTGTAGTTGCATTAAGAAACTCGTTCGTTTTTGCAGCCGTCGCAAAAACGCTCATAATTTTAGGAGATTTAAATTGAAAATTCCCCATAGTTCCATCTTGTTTCCTTACTGGGAAATCACCTACTTTATTATTTTCTCTACTATAAGTTCACCAAGCTTTTTTCCTGAATTTGTCCCTTCATCTACACTAACACGGTAATGAATGCCCCCATAAACTCGGCTTATCGACGCTTCGTCTGCTGCTTGCACAAATGAATTAAAATGTCGTTGCATACCAATATACCTTAGATCGCTAGTATCTTGAAAAGAAAAATTATCACCATACATTTTGGTTAATACAGCAGAAGCTGATGCTGTAATAGTGCTATGCCCGCTGATATATTCAGGAAATGGTGGCGTTTGTAAAAATGGTGACCATGCCCTGTCCATCCATTCATTAATAACAGTAATTGGTCTTACAACATTGCTCCTGTATTTTTCATCCCAACAGGAAATAAAGCCCTCATACAATGCAACCGCAGTCATTGCATACCCCTTTGCAATTTGCAACGGATCTGCTTTTGTTTGTCGTGCTGCAATTGCTGCAATCCCCATCCAATGACCTCCCGGGGTTATTTTTTTATTGCCAAACATCATATGCCCCGAGTGCTCAATTACAAATGGATTGTCATCCCAATACCGGGCGATTGCTTTTTGCTCTTCCGTTAAGTTTTTTCCGATGTTGTAAACCTCAAGGGTATTTTTATAAAAAACGCTGTTAGTATCACTGCTAAACTCGGGTGGCCTTGGTGGCATGAATTGAGAAGCAGAATCCATTACCATTGGTGTCATTGTATTCCAGCACCATTCAACTCCATCCAAATAATCCGGAGGTGTTGGTCTCCACTTACCAGGCTCTTCGCTACCAAGATGCTTGGGTTTACCCCTTGATTGTAAATAGCCATCTGTTTTAGCTCTTGCGAGGATAACTTTTCCAATTGTATCGCCCAATGCAACTGAACGTTCATAGGTTGAATCATCGAGGCTTTCTTTAAAACTATTATACACTGATTCTTCATAATTTTGCAACGAATCAACTGAAAATACTTTTACATTTCTTACCACCGTGAAAAATGCCTTAGTAGCCGCCAGGGTATAGTTGTATTTTTTGCCCTTTTCTGGTTGGGGCATTTTTCCAAAACCTTTCAACTTTTCTGTTATCGAAGAAGTACCTTCTTTACTATATTTTAAGGCTTCATAAGATGCTAAGGACGAATACACATAAATTCTACTTGCTACCGGAGGCGTAAATACATCGTATATGATAATCTGCGTTAACAAATCCTGGTTTTGATGCAGTATTTCAGCATCGGAAAGTTTAAGTAATTTCTTTTGCTGGCAACCGGTTAGCAAAAAAAGAAACAAAGAGATTATTTTAAATACATTTTTCATACATCATTGTTATTAATCAGACAAATGCAATAGTAACACAATTTTATTTTTTCATGAAAGTTTGTTTACACCCTAAACGCAGTTCTTTTATCAATCAATTAAAGGTTTTAAAGAAAGGTGCTGCACTGAAAAATTACCACGAACACTTTTCTTTTATCGTTACCTTCTATATCTCCCATGGTTCCAGCATAGCAAACGACGAGAAAGTATAAGGGTTAAATGAAAAACCGATCCCAAGGTTGTAGCTAAACAGTATGTAAAAGCCGACCGTTAAATTCTATTGAAAAGGATACCAGTTAATTTAGCATCCTTTTAACTCTTAGTTGGAAGTTTCATAAAATAATTTTTCTTGATTGACCACCAACATTGAAAATGGTTACAGTGGCAACACTATCATTGGCATTTAAAAACCTGGCTGATTGTGAAAGAAAAGAACAACCATAATAAAATTCCCGTTTTTGCATTTTGCCATTTTTGTATTTTATTTCGGCACTAAAATCACCAGCTTCTAAAGCAATCATTTTAATATTTCTTTTTAATTGAAATATTTTAAGAGGACCACGGTTTTGAGATGCAGCAATAAGGTATTTATTATTTCCGTTTCTTAATTTTACCAGTGCCTTCCCATTTTCAGGAATATAAATACCACTTTCAAGAATAGTTTGAGGAGTAAAATTTCCATCTTCTTTTCCCTTCAGTAATAATCCATTTAAAGCATCATAGCGGCCTACAGATACTTCTGTTCCATAATCATTGCCATTGATCAATACATCCAAATTTCCGTCGCCATCAAAATCATCGACCACCATACCATTTAAAACAGAAATCTGAGCTTGTGCAGGTAAAGAGATCAGCGAAAATTTATTGTTACCGTCATTTTTAAGCAAGCAGGATGTAAAATTATTAGCTCTTAAAATTAAGGCATCCTTTAACTGTTCTTTTGTTAGCACCTGATCAAAGGTAGCTTCTGCGTAAGATTTATAATTCTGAAATTTTGAACGTATCCCAATCATTTGCTTTACAACATCATCCCTTGTT
>JANXSK010000126.1 GCA_025352695.1 Ferruginibacter sp.
TTGAGCGTAGAAGTTCTAATAGATAGGCGTTCAGGCTTTTCACTTTACTGGATATTGGACTGTGAAAATATGAATTAATTTCTAATTGCCAAATTTTTCTTAAATTTTTTTTAAACTATTTATTTCTTGAACATAAACCGATTTTTTTTGGTTTATTATAGAGTTATGGTTTTTGGGAATAATTTTACAAAACTTATATTAGCACAGCATACAAAGAACTAACTATTTTTACAGTACAACATGATAGTAACTAAAGAAATTAGAAAAAAGACGACTAAAATTTCATCCACAATTGATGATGGAATTTTGATAAAGGGAGCAAGAGTTCATAATTTAAAAAATGTAACAGTAACAATACCACGTAACAAACTAGTAGTAGTTACAGGTGTTTCGGGTTCTGGCAAATCTTCATTAACAATAGATACATTATTTGCAGAAGGGCAGCGACGATATGCAGAAAGTTTAAGTGCTTATGCAAGGCAGTTTATGCAGCGCATGAATAAGCCTGATGTGGATTATATAAAGGGATTGTGCCCGGCAATTGCCATTGAACAAAAAGTAATCACCCGTACACCAAGAAGTACAGTAGGTAGCATGACTGAAATTTACGATTACCTGCGTCTTTTATTTGCAAGGACAGGCAAAACTATTTCACCTGTTAGTGGAAAGGAAGTAAAGAAGGATGATGTAGCGGATGTGATTAAGGCAATAGAAAATTTAAAAGAAGGTGATAAGGTGTTAGTGTTGGTTCCATTTAAATTACATGCAAATAGAGTTATAAAGGAGGAGCTTAATATTTTATTGCAAAAAGGCTTTTCAAGAATCGCCTCTCCCAATCTTTCCAAAGGAACTGCTTTAGAGCCACACCGGATAGAAGATCTTCTCGAAAATACAACTTTAAAATTTTCATCTGACACTTATTTGCTAATCGATAGGCTAGTAGTAAAACAATTTGATGAAGATGATATACATCGAATTAGTGATTCTGTTGGGATTGCTTTTTATGAAGGGGAAGGGGCTATGATGCTGGAGATAAACGGGAAAAAAATGTTGCATTTTAGTAATAAGTTTGAGTTGGATGGCATTCAGTTTGAAGAACCTGTCCCCAACCTGTTTTCTTTTAATAATCCCTTTGGTGCCTGCCCCACCTGCGAAGGATTTTCATTGGTATTGGGTATAGATTCCGATTTGGTAATCCCCAACAAACAGTTAAGCGTTTATGAAGGAGCAGTAGCTCCCTGGAAAGGTGAAAAATTAGGATTGTGGAAAGAGCAATTTATAAGAGCAGCAAAAAATTTCAATTTTCCGATACACACACCTGTCATAGATCTTACAAAAGAACAATATGATCTTTTATGGCAGGGTAATAATTATGCCAATGGCATTGATGATTTTTTTAAAGAGGTAGAACAAAATTTATATAAAGTTCAGTATCGTGTTTTATTAAGTCGTTATAGAGGTAAAACTCTTTGCCCTGATTGTAAGGGATACCGCTTACGCAAAGAAGCTTTGTATGTAAAAGTTACTGATAAACACATTGGTGAATTGTGCGAAATGCCGGTGAAGGATTTACAGGTTTGGTTTGATAATTTAAAACTTAGTGCATACGATCAAAAAGTGGCAAAAAGAATTTTGATTGAAATTCATCACCGCATAAAAACTTTGATAGATGTTGGCCTTGGCTATCTCACCTTAAACAGATTGGCTAACTCTTTAAGTGGAGGCGAAAGCCAGCGGATACAATTAACAAGAAGTTTGGGTAGTAATCTTACCAGTTCCTTATACATTTTAGACGAGCCTTCCATTGGCTTACACAGTCGTGATACCGAAAAATTGATAAGGGTTTTGAAGGAATTAAGAAACCTCGGAAATACGGTTGTTGTGGTGGAGCATGATGAGATGATGATGAGAGAAGCTGACTATATTATTGACATGGGGCCATTGGCAAGTCACCTTGGTGGAGAAGTAGTGGCAGCAGGCAATTACAAGCAACTGATTGCAGATAAAAATAGCCTGACAGGAAAATACCTGAAGGGTGAACTTACAATTGATCCTCCTAAAAATATCCGCAAATGGAACCGTAGTATTAAGGTAGAAGGTGCCCGACAAAATAATCTTAAAAATATAACGGTAGAATTTCCATTGAATATTTTTTGTGTGGTTAGCGGTGTTAGTGGCAGTGGAAAAACAACTTTGGTTAAACAGATTTTATATCCTGCGCTACAAAAAATTAAGGGCGAAGGCGTAGATAAAGCTGGTATACATAAAGCCATCAGCGGTGATTTGGACACTATCTCACAAATAGAAATGGTGGATCAGAATCCCATTGGTAAATCATCCCGAAGCAATCCGGTTACTTACATAAAAGCGTATGATGAAATAAGGGAACTGTACAGCAGCCAGCCATTGAGTAAAATGCGGGGCTTTTTGCCAAAACATTTTTCTTTTAATGTGGATGGCGGCAGGTGTGATGCCTGCAAAGGTGAGGGGGAACAAATTGTTGAGATGCAGTTTTTGGCCGACGTGCATTTAACCTGCGAAGTATGCGGCGGTAAACGGTTTAAAGAAGAAGTACTGGAAGTTACTTACAAAACAAAAAGTATTTATGATGTGTTGGATATGAGTGTAGATGATGCCATTGAATTTTTTAAAGACGAGCAGGATGTAGCAAAAAAAATACAACCATTAAGTAATGTAGGTTTAGGCTATGTAAAGCTGGGGCAAAGTAGTAATACCCTTTCTGGCGGGGAGGCACAGCGGGTTAAGTTAGCATCTTTTTTAGGAAAGGGAAAATCGCAAGGAAGTATTCTTTTTATTTTTGACGAACCCACAACAGGGCTGCATTTTCATGATATCAAAAAGTTACTCACTTCTTTTAATGCACTGATAGAACAGGGACATACTATTTTAGTAATTGAACACAACACGGATGTAATAAAATCGGCAGACTGGGTTATTGATCTTGGTCCTGAAGCGGGAGATGCAGGCGGTAATCTTGTTTTTGCAGGCAAGCCTTCAGACTTAAAAAAATGTAAGGAAAGTTATACGGGAAGGTTTTTGTAAAACGAAAAGCCTGATCACAAATTTATGATCAGACTTTTTTTGGCTTCAATTATTACCTAAGTCGGTTACTATCTTTTATTAATTTTTCATCTTTATTAATTCCTCTTACAGCCAATACCAGCGAAACTATAATTACAATGTTTAAAGATGCAGTAAAGGCATAATCTCCCTTAGTAAAGTTGCTGGTTTCCTTGTAATATAAAAAAAGCAATAGTAAATCGAGTAAAATAGCTACAATGCAAAGCCACAATTGCGTAATCCTGTTTTTAAATAAAAAAATTGTAATAAAGGTTAATACGCCCAATCCAATAGTGACAATCATCAACGGAAGGTTTTGTGTACCATTCAATTGATGGTATAAATTATCTGGCAAATAAGTGCCACTATAAAAAGATACTTTTAATGTAAGAAAAGTTACTATAGATGCTAGTAAAAGCCAAATGGACTGAATCCGCTGTATCATACAAGTATATTTTAATTATTGTCCAAGTTCAGGATACAAAATAAACTGTCCCATAAATTCATTTACCTGCTCCCGAACAGTTTTGATCACATTTTCGTCATCTGCATTCATCAATACATTGTCAAGTGCATTTACAACAAACTGCATGTGCGCTGCTTTCATCCCACGGGTAGTAATGGCGGCTGTACCAATGCGAATACCGGATGTTACAAAAGCACTTTTATCATCAAATGGAACCATGTTTTTATTTAAGGTAATATCTGCCTTTACCAATGCCTGCTCTGCTTTTTTACCGCTAATATTTTTATTGCGAAGGTCAATCAGCATAAGGTGGTTATCGGTACCATTACTAATTAGTTGATATCCTTTATCTACAAATGCTTTCGCCATAGCTTGTGCATTTACCACCACTTGTTTTGCATAATCAGTAAATTCATCCGTTAATATTTCTCCAAAAGCAATGGCTTTGGCTGCAATAATATGTTGCAACGGACCACCTTGTATGCCCGGAAAAACTGCCATATCCATCAGGTTACTCATTAACCTTATATTTCCTTTTATATCTTTTAATCCAAAGGGGTTTTCAAAATCTTTTTTCATTAAGATAATTCCGCCTCTTGGTCCACGCAATGTTTTGTGGGTGGTAGAGGTTACAAAATGGCAATGCTCAAAAGGAGAACTTAATAATCCTTTGGCAATTAAACCTGCCGGGTGTGCCATATCGCATTGCACAAAAGCACCAACTTCATCCGCAACTTTTCTAATTCTTGCATAATCCCAGTCGCGGCTATAGGCAGAGGCGCCACAAAAAATTAATTTAGGCTTAAATGTTCTTGCCTTTTCTTCTAAAATATCGTAATCGATTAAACCGGTTTCTTTTACCACACCGTAAAAATGGGCTTCGTATAATTTGCCAGAATAATTTACCGGTGAGCCATGGGTAAGATGACCGCCCATACTTAAATCTAAACCAAGAATTTTATCACCGGGCTGTAACACAGCTAAAGCAACCGCTGCATTAGCCTGGGCACCGCTATGTGGTTGCACATTGGCGTAATCGCAATTAAAAATCTGTTTAAGTCTGTCGATGGCCAATTGTTCTGTTTGGTCAACAATTTCGCAGCCTGCGTAGTACCTTCTACCTGGATATCCTTCTGCATATTTATTGGTCATTACACAGCCCGAAGCCTGCATTACCTGTAAGGAAGTGAAATTTTCAGAAGCAATCAGTTCAATGCCATGACGCTGGCGTTCCATTTCTTGATGGATTAAATCAAAAACCATTGTATCTCTCTGCATGTTTTATTATTGAATTGCAAATATACAAACCGTATATTAATTAAGTGGTAGCTTTAAAAATAATGCTCTCTTTTATCATGAATCGTTTACACAAAATTCACTACTTTCACATCTTGCTTAAGTTAAGTAACATCTAATTGTAAATAAAAATGTCGCATTTTGCGGATTAAGTTTTTACCATGAAGGCGATTATTCCGGTTGCAGGCGCAGGCACAAAATTGCGTCCACATACTTACTCACAGCCTAAGGCTTTAATTCCTTTAGCGGGTAAAACTATCTTAAGTATTATAGTTGATCAGTTGCATGAAGTAGGAATTAACGATTTTATTTTTATTGTTGGTTATCTGGGACAGAAAATACAGGACTATGTAAAAGTAAAATACCCCCATTTAAATTGTCATTTTGTTTATCAAAATGAAAGATATGGAACAGGCCACGCTATTGATCTTACCAAAGAAATTGTTGGCAATGACGAAGTATTTATTGTTTTGGGAGATACAATTGCTGAATATGATTTGGCAAATGTTTTGAATGCCCCTTACTCAATGGTGGGCGTAAAAAAAGTTGACGATCCTCGAAATTTTGGTGTTGCAGAAATTGATGAAGAAGGCTTTATCAGCAGGCTGGTAGAAAAACCGGCTATACCCAAAAGTAATTTGGCCCTTGTAGGTATTTATAAAATAAAAGAAACAGATTTTTTATTTACCTGCCTAAAAAAAATTATTGAAAAAGGTGATAGAACGAAGCAAGACCTTAGTTTAACCGATGCATTGGAATGTATGATACAGAGTGGTGCAAAAATTAAATCGTTTAAAGTTCAAAACTGGTTTGATTGCGGTAAAAAAGAAACATTGCTGGAATCCAATGCTACCTTACTAAAGAAATTTGGTGGTAAAATTTTGGAGCAGGATAAATTCGAAAATACTATAATCATACCTCCGGTAAGCATTGGAGAAGGGTGCGATATAAAAAATTCAGTTATTGGGCCTAATGTAACTATTGGAGATAGTACTGTATTAAATTATACCATTGTAAAGGATTCAATTATTGGTTCATTTTCAAAGTTATTTGATGTTGTATTGGATGATTCATTAATAGGAAGTGATACGGGTATAAAAGGCGAAACAAGGTCTTTAAATATTGGAGACAATACTGATATAGACCTGGGATAAATTAGCAGGATCTTTCTTTTATTTGCAGGTATAAAATTGAATAAAAAGCCGAACGAATGCCTCCCTTAACCAATAAAATTTCAAAACTTTTCGATATCAAATATCCCATTATCCAGGCAGGAATGGTTTGGGTTAGTGGCTGGCGACTGGCTAGTGCAGTAAGCAATGCCGGTGGTTTAGGATTAATTGGTAGCGGAAGTATGTATCCGCATGTTTTAAAACAACATATTCAAAAATGCAAAGCAGCAACTTCTAATTGTTTTGGTGTAAATATTCCGCTGCTATATCCAAATGCAGCCGAGCATATTCAAATTATTATTGATGAAAAAGTACCGGTGGTATTTACTTCGGCAGGCAATCCGGCAACCTGGACGGGTTACCTAAAACAGCATGGTATTAAAGTAGTGCACGTGGTAAGTAGCAGTAAGTTTGCAGTAAAGGCGCAACATGCAGGATGTGATGCCGTTGTAGCGGAAGGCTTTGAGGCGGGTGGCCATAATGGAAGAGAAGAAACAACGACTTTAGTTTTAACACCTGCAGTTTGTGATGCAGTTTCTATTCCAGTAATTTCTGCTGGCGGTATTGCCACCGGCCGGCAAATGCTGGCTGCCATGGTGTTGGGTGCGCAAGGAGTTCAGGTTGGAAGTCGCTTTGTTACCAGCAATGAATCTTCTGCACATCTGCAATTTAAACAGGCCATATTAAATGCAAATGAAGGTGATACAATAGTATCATTAAAGCAACTAACTCCGGTTAGACTATTAAAAAATAATTTTTATAAAGAAGTACAACAGGCAGAAGTTAGTGGTGTACCTATTAAAACATTACAAAATTTATTAGGGAAAGGCAGAGCAAAAAAAGGCATGTTTGAAGGAGATGTAGAAAATGGCGAATTAGAAATAGGCCAGGTGAGTGCAATGATAAAAGCCATTGAACCCGCAAGTATTATACTTGCATCGTTATGGGATGAGTTTGAATTAGCATTGCAACATCCACTCAAATAAATTATTATATTTGCCTAGTATCAATTTTATTGTACATTAACCCATAGCAAATGCAAGGTATTTTTAAGTTTTTTGTAAAAAAGTATACAGTACTTTTATTGAGCATTATAGTCCTTTCTTTTTCAGCTATAGGTCAAACCACACAACCTACCCCGCAAAATTTACAAGAATTATTACCCGGCGTTGATCCAACCCAAATGACCAAAGCAGGTTTTGATACTTATTTTAAAGATAACAACCAGTCTAAAGCAGGAGCAGATAGAAGCAAAGAAAATCCTGCTACAGCAAGAAGGCTGGAAAATAAACGGCTTGATAAGGATAGCACCCAAAACGACGATGTAAGAAAAGGATATTATAATCCCAAAAATACCTATGGTGCCAATGTATTTAAAAATGCATCGATCTATGAAATTTCAGAATTATCGACTCCTCCGCTTGATTATCCAATTGGAGTTGGGGATCATATCGTTGTAGCATTATGGGGTGGGGGAGAATACCAGGAAGATTATATAGTGGCAAGAGATGGTGCTATATTCCCCAACAGTTTGGGTAAAATTACTGTGCAGGGATTAACTTTTGAAAGTGCCCGTTCTTTAATTTATGCAAGATTTAAAAGTGTTGTTCCTGCCACTACCAATATACAGATAACACTTGGTCAACCAAGAACAATTAGTGTAAATGTTGGAGGTGAGGTTGATAATCCGGGACCAGTAATAGTTTCGGCTTTTTCAAATGCATATAATGTAATAGGCCTGGCAGGAGGGATTACAGAATTTGGAAATTTAAGAGATATACAGGTAAAGCGGAATGGAAAAATTATTGAAACAATCGATGTGTATAAATATCTTTCTTCAGGCGAAATGGGTAACCGTATCTATTTACAAAACAACGATTTTGTTTTTGTAAATAATGAGGTTATTAAAGTGTTGGCAACAGGACAATTTAAACGCCCAATGTATTACCAGTTAAAAAAAGATGAAGGTATAAAAGCACTTATAAAATATTCAGGAGGTTTTACTGCCGATGCATTTGTTTCGGATTTAAAAGTGATCCGATCTGAAAATGAAAACCAGGTAATTCATGATGTAAATGCTACTGCTATCATTAAGCTAAAAGAGCAGGATTATCCTTTATTAGATGGCGATTTAGTTAAAGCAAATTTGATTAAAACAGGTATAGTCAATAAGCTGGAATTAAAAGGACCGGTAAAATATCCAGGTATTTACGAGTTAAGAAAGAATGATCGGCTTTTCGATATTATAAACAGAGCAGGAGGTATAACAAAGGATACGTATTTGGCTAGGGCTTATATTTTTCGTGGGGCAGGAGACTCGACCAACATTAAATCTGATAGACTGGAGTTAAATTTAACTGACTTTCAAAATAATATTGATTCCAACAGTAATAACGTAACCCTTTTGCCCAATGATATTGTTCAATTATTTTCGAATAGTGAATTTGGTGAGCAACAATTTGTAGATATTTATGGGGAAGTTCGTAAAGAAGGGCATGTAAGAAAATATGGGGGAATGACTTTACAAGACCTTTTATATTTGTCAGGGGGGTTAAAGCAATCTGCAGAATATGGCAGGCTTGAAATTTCTAGTATAGTGGATATTGATTCAGCAAAGCAAGGATTAAAACCAACCCGAAATCTTATTAAGTATTATGCTATTCAATCAAATCTTGAATTGGATTCTGCTGCATCTAAAATTCTGCTAAAACCATACGATCAAATTTTTGTAAGAAAAAATCCAACATTTCAATTGCAGGAAAATGTACAAATTTTAGGATTGGTAAAATATGGAGGCTATTACCCACGATTGCATAAGTATGAAAAATTATCTTCTTACATCGAAAGAGCCGGAGGTATATTGGAAAATGCCAATGTTGGTGGCGCAATTTTATATAGAAAGAAGGTAGATTTCTTTAGAGAAAAAATATTGTATAAGCCTAAACTAGATTCAATAGGAAATGTAATTAAAGATAGTACCATAATAAATCTTGAAGAGCCGGTAAGTATAGATTTATACAAAGCTTTGAAATATAAAGATTCAAAAAATAATATTATACTGCAAGAAAATGATGTAGTATTTGTACCCGAGATTAATCCCTTTATTACAGTAAAGGGTGTGGTACAATCCCCATTGAAAATTACTTTTGAAAACGATCATAATGACTTATCTTATTATATTGACAGAGCCGGAGGGTATGGTATTAGACCATGGCGAAAAAGAGTATATGTAACTTATGCCAATGGAAAAAGTCGTAGAACTAGGAATTTTTTATTTATTCATAAATATCCAAGTGTAGAAGAAGGATGTACTATTACGGTGCCTCAAAAACCAGCCAATCAAGAAATAAATAATATAATAACATCAACCGTTACAACAGCTATCACACTTATGGTAACGTATTTTATTTTAAAAATTAAATAAAAAAAATTGACAAGTTCAGCATTAATGAAAGCTTTATTTATAAAGCTTGCCAAAAATAAAATACCGGTAATCATTTGTGGTATTGTACTTGCAATTTTACTTTTTTTTTACGCTAAAAGTAAGCGGCCTGTTTATACTGCAAAAGCTACGGTATTTCCTTTAACTACCCCATCAGAAAATTCGCTATCAACAAGTACTTTAAGTGGTATTTTAGGGATAGAAGGGGTTGCACAAAAAAGTTTTAGTAGTGAGGCTTCTATTAATATTGTTGAACTTACATTAAGTAAGAATGTAAGACAAAAAGTTGCAGCAACCAAATTGCCTCAATTGAGCAATAAAACAGTAACTGAATTATTGGTACAAGATTTCAATGATCATAAATCATTTTTAGAAAAAACCATTAAATTACCCGCAGATAGTGAGGCCGTTACTATAGTTGGTAGCGAATTACTAAAAGATGCGATTACCGCCAAAATGAGTAAGAACGGTGTACTTGAACTTTATTTTAGTAGTGCAGATAAGGCGTTGATAACCCCTGTAACAAACATCATAATTGATAAATTATCACAGTTTTATATTGATTTGAAAATTTCAAAGGCGCTGGCTGATTACAATTTTACAGTTAATAAAATTGACTCTTTACAGGGTATGCTAAATGTTGTTGATAAAAAAGCGGTTGTAATGCAAAACAAGACTTTTTTTACACCCTTAGATAAGTTGGAATACGGTTTGCCTAAAGAAAATTTATCGATGGAAAAAAACCGTGTTTTAAAACAAAGAGATTTATCTGTTAATAACAGGGAAGAAGCTACCTGGCGACTACAAAAAGCTACACCCATAATTTCTGTTTTAGATAAACCGACAGAACCTTTTACTGAAGCAAAATCATCCTCAATTATTTTTGGTATTATTGGCTTTATTGCTGGTAGTTTAATTTGTGCAATTTTTTTAGTAGGCGGACTTATTTATAAGTATGCCAAATCTGAAATTTATAAAAGTATTTTTGGAAACGAACCGGGATTGCTAACTAATTCATGATTTTCTAAACGCCCATTTAAACATCTCTTTCCAACTGGCTTTTTTGCCATACATTAAAATACCCGTTCTGTAAATTTTTGCAGCAAGCCATGTTGTAAATAAAAAACCGCTAACTAACAAAATCATTGATAATAAAAGCTGTGGCCAGGGAACACCACTTGGAATTCTAGCCATCATAACAATCGGTGAAGTAAAAGGAATCATACTTGCCCACACCATTATTTTACTATCAGGGGTATTTAAATTACTACTCATTATAATAAATGCAAAAATGATGGGCATGGTGATGGGAAGCATTAATGATTGTGCTTCCTGCGGATCTTCATTAATTACACTGCCTATCGCCGCAAATAGTGAAGCATAAAAAAGATACCCTCCTAAAAAGTAAAAAATAAAAAAACTGATTATTTGAAACCAATTAACAGTACTTACAGTTTGTTTCACATCCATAAATTTCATCATCATTGCACTGTTGCCACCAACAGGTATATTTTTATTCATCTCGCCAGCGTGCTGAAGCATTTCCTGTGGTATAAATGCACTGACTACAGTAGAAAGCATCAATATTAAAACAATCCATAAAAAAAATTGAGTTAACCCAACTGCAGCAATACCCAATATTTTACCCATCATTAACTGAAATGGTTTTACGCTACTCACCATTACTTCCGCAATGCGGTTTGTCTTTTCTTCCATTACACCCCTCATTACCATGGAACCAAAAATGAACATCGTTATATATATTAAAATGCCACTTCCAAAACCAATACCATAATTTAACTGGGCATTTACTTCTTCGGATTTTCCTTTATCAGAAGTTAAACGGTTTTCAATGGCAAATGCTCCATTTGATTTTTTATTAATACTATCAAGCGTTTCTTTACGAATTCCATTTTGCTGTAACTGGTTATTTTCAAATGCCCTGTCAAGTTTATTTTCTATCATATCCTGTGCATCAATACCCAATTGTTTTTTTGAATGAATAGTGAATTTTCTTGCTACAGAATCATTGTTTAAGTTTAGTACGGCATCATATCCTTTCTCAAAAAAATTACTGCTGTCCACTCCAGCAATAAAATCAAAAGCCAATCGCAAAGAGTCCCCTTTTAAATTAACTTTAAACATACCCGGATCATTAATAACAGCAATTTTTTTCATTTTTTCTTTAGCCGACATCGCAAAAAAAGCACTGCCAAAAATAAAAAGCATCATTGCGATGGGCAATAAAAAGGTAGATAATAAAAATGTTTTGTTGCGAACCCTTGTTAAATATTCTCTTTTTATTATTAGCCAAATCTTGTTCATAAACATTTATTTAAAATGAAGACCGAAAGTTATTTGATTGTTTGAAATTGTCTTGCATCTGGGGTGCCTTCTACCAATTGGATAAAAATTTCATTGAGGGTTGGTAGTACTTCGTTGAAAGATTGAATAGCAATATCCTGGTTTATAAAAAATTTCAACACATCATTGGTATTGCTATCGTGGAGTAATTTTAATAACAACTCATCAGGTTGGTGTTTAATTACTTCAAATATATAAGTCATTAAATTATGGGCAGCCGTAGTTGCACCAAGCCGGTAAACATTTTCTTTAAATTGATTTTTTATTTGTGCAACAGATCCATCTAATATTTTTTTTCCTTTATTAACCAAAACTATATGGTCACATATTTCTTCTACCTGCTCCATACGATGGGTACTAAAAATAACAGTACTTCCATTTTTAGCCAGGTTAAAAATTTCATCTTTTATCAGGTTGGCATTTACAGGATCTAAACCGCTAAATGGTTCATCCAAAATAATTAGTTTGGGCTCGTGTAAAACGGTGGTAACAAATTGTAATTTCTGGCTCATCCCTTTACTTAAATCTTCTACTTTTTTGTTCCACCAGGTTTCCATTTCAAATTTTATAAACCAGGCTTTAATTTTTTGCAAAGCATCCGATTTACTTAACCCTTTTAATTGAGCAAGATAGAGTGCCTGTTCTCCAATTTTCATTTTTTTATACAACCCTCTTTCCTCCGGCATGTAACCAATATTACCAATGTCTTTAATCGGGTCAAAATGTTTTCCATTAAAAATGATATTACCACTATCAGGATAAAATATTCCCGTAATCATTCGAAGCAAGGTAGTTTTTCCGGCACCGTTTGGACCAAGCAATCCGAATATACTTCCTTCTTCTATCATAAAACTGATATCGTCTACAGCTTTTTGGGTAGCAAAATATTTCTTTAAATTTTGCAGTTCAAGAATATTCATTGGTTAACTATTAGAATGTAAGATTACTAAATTTTTAATTCTGAAATTGATGCTGGTTAAAGATTTTTATGAACGGTATTTTAAAAGCTCGTCTTTGTACGGTTTCTTATTTATCAGCTTTTAGGAAATTAAATTTTCAATAATTTTAATTAGTGTTTTGCTATTTGGTTTGCTACCCGCTCTCCATCCATCGCTGCACTTACAATACCACCTGCATACCCGGCTCCCTCTGCGCAGGGATATAAATTATTTAATTGTGGATGTGTTAATAATTCTGGAAGTCTTGGAATACGAACAGGCGAAGAAGTACGGCTTTCTGTTGCTACTACGGTAGCATCATTTGTGTAATAGCCTTTCATTTTTTTTCCAAATGTAACAAATGCCTTTGCTAAAGATTGGTAAATAAATTCCGGTAACACCTCTTTTAATGGAGCTGATTTTAACCCAGGTTGGTAAGAGCAGTTCGGTAGATTTACAGATAAATTACCTTTGGAAAAATCAACCATCCGTTGTGCAGGTGCTACAAATTTTCCCCCACCAGCATCAAAAGCTTTTTCTTCTACATATTGCTGAAATTGTAGCATGGCAAGTTCGCCGGTTGTATTGATTATTTTTTTTCTAATTACATCATTAAGCTCAACTTGTACAACCATGCCACTATTGGCAAAAGGATTATTTCTTTTAGATGGACTCCATCCATTTACTACTAATTGGCCAGCAGAAGTAGCGGCAGGGGCAATAATGCCTCCGGGACACATGCAAAATGAAAATACGCCACGCCCGTTTATTTGCTGCACTAAACTATAGGAAGCTGGAGGTAAAAAATCGCCTCTTGTTGGGCAATGGTATTGTACGGTGTCTATTAAACTTTGTGGATGCTCAACCCTTACGCCTACTGCAAACGGTTTTGCTTCTATTAGTATTTTTTTTTGTTGTAGTAATTCAAAAATATCGTTTGCAGAATGTCCGGTGGCCAATATAAAGTTATCTCCATCAAAAATATTTCCATCAGCGGTTTTAACAGCTTTTACTTTTTCACCTGCAATTATAAAATCAATTACTTTTTTCTCAAATAAAAATGCACCACCGCAATCTTCAATTTTTTGCCGCATTGCGGTAATGATAGCGGGTAATTTATTTGTGCCAATATGTGGATGCGCTTCGTACAATATTTTTTCTTCGGCACCAAAGTATACAAACAGGTTTAGTATTCTGTCAATGTCTCCTCTTTTATTACTTCTTGTATATAACTTGCCGTCACTATAAGTACCGGCTCCACCTTCTCCAAAACAATAATTACTTTCAGGATTTATAATGCCTTCTTTATTTAATATAGCAAGGTCTCTTCTACGTGCCTTCACATCTTTTCCCCTTTCCAGAATAATTGGTTTAATGCCCAGTTCAATTAATTGCAAAGCCGCAAATAAACCGGCGGGGCCACCACCAATAATGATCACTTTTTTTTGTGATTGCAGTACATTTCTAAAATCAAAAACTTGCATATTTCTATGCTGAAAAGGCTCATTAATAAACGCAGTAACAGTAAGCGTTACCCAAATAGGTTTACCCCTAGCATCAATAGATTTCTTTTTGATTATAAAGCCTGTAATTGCACTCTCTTTTTTGCCGATATTTTTGGCAATAAGCCTTGTTATGGCGGCATTGTCTGTAGCTTCTGAAGGAAGTAGTTGTAGAGAAATATTTTGTTGCATAATAGCCTAAACCCTTAAATGTGCTTTTAAAGAATAAAGATTTAGCACCTTTTATTTTACTTTAAAAGGTGTTAATCAAATACTAAGATGCTTTGATAATAATATTATTCAGGTTCTACTTTTGAAGAAGTAGGTGGCTTCAAAACGGCAGATCATCAATTACATCCGGCGATGTGGCAGAAAAAGTATCCAATGGCTCCATATATTCATTATCTGTACCGCTTTTATCCGTACCAGATTGTAATACCTGCTCTATCCGCCAGGCATCTAAATTGGTAAAGTAGTTAACCTTACCTTCTTTTTCCCACTTGCTACCTTTAATATTAAAAGACACTTTTATTTCGTCTCCAATATTAACTTTATCAATGATGGTAGTTTTATCCTGTGTGGTTTGAAACTTAGCATAATTGGTTATAGTTCTTCCTCCTATATCTTCTGTTTTTTCTACAGCAAATTCTCTTATTTTAAAAGTTTCAGTACGTTGTATTGTATCATATTTGGCCACTAGTTTGCCGGTTAATTCGTAACTCATATATTATTTTTTATGCGGTAAAAGTAAACCTATTTTATTAAAAGATTTTAGCCTTTCTTTTCTTTGTCCATCAATAAAAATTATCAACTTTTTATGTTGGATAAAAAATGCTACAATTAAATTTTTGTAAGTGGTAGCAATACAAATAATTAAATTTAAAAATTGAATTTGGTTATCCTAATGTGGTAAACAATTTGCTTGTTTATTTTGAAGAATTGTTGTATAAATTTTATAAAAACTGTTTTTGTAAAACCCAAATAATATAGATGTTGAACTAATGGAACGTAGTAAAAAGGCTATAAAATAGAAATAAAATATTTCTAAAAAGAAGTATTAAGTAAGAAAACAGACTCAGTAAATTTATTACTGCTATTATTTAAAAAAATCTTGTATTATTTATTACAGCAAATGCACATTTTTTGTGAATGCCTTATTGCGAAAAAAATAAATTTATTTTCTATTTTATATTTGTAGAGATAAGCTCACATTGACTTACAATAGAATCAGGCATTCTATTTTTTTTATTTTTTGCAAATAATTTTTTAATAAAATCCTATACTGTTGTTATCTGGAAAAAAACAAGTGAATAAAAAATTTTTTTTTCAACAAATTATTTTGATATTCGCTCTCCCCAACAAATATAGGTTCTCAATCGCTATTGAAAAATGGTGCTGAAATAATTTTGAGTGTGGATAATTTTATAATTTCGTAAATTGCTTAAGGTATAATGGATAAAGTTTTTGATAAGGTGTGGTCTAATTGTTTAGAGATAATCAAAGACATTGTGGAATGGCAACATTTTAAAACGTGGTTCGAACCTATAAAGCCAGTTGCATTAAAAGAAAAGGTTTTA
>JANXSK010000020.1 GCA_025352695.1 Ferruginibacter sp.
GGTTTGTGGAACTGGGATTTGGAAAAGTTCAATGCTTTTCAATTAATGAATTCGGATATTATCACCTATCATGATTACCAGGAAGCATCGCTGCACGAACAGGTGCTTCAAGTATTAAAATCAAATGGCAAACCACTCATCTGTACAGAATACATGGCACGTACAAAAAACAGTCGTTTTGCAACTGTATTGCCGATGCTGAAAAATAGAAATGTAGGTGCAATCAACTGGGGTTTTGTGGATGGTAAAACCAATACTATTTATGCATGGGATACTCCGTTGGCAGATGGCAGCCAGCCAACAGAATGGTTTCATGATATATTTAAAAAAGACGGAACACCGTATCGTGAAGATGAAGTAAATCTGATAAAAAAATTAAATGAGCTATAATACCATTGCATTAATTTTTATAATGCAATCGTAATTGAAAATCCTGTTTTTCAACGTAGGATTTGTTGAATACAAATTTGATTAAGAATAAATCCTCCTGACGCAACTAGTGGTGCTGCAGATAAAGGCTTTGAAATAAATAGATGAAATAAATTGAAATTAAAGGTTCAGAAACGATGTGTTTAACTAAATAAAATATAAACCCAATAATAAAAAGTATGAGATTACAAAAAAAGGTAGTTTTTATTATTATGTTAATAGTAGGAACTACCTGGCAGTCAGGAGCCCAATCTGGAGTTGCTATTACCAATGTAACACGTCCAGCTACCAAATCAACTAATCAATTTTATATCGGTAATAAAGTTCCGCTGCTGCCACTTAAATTTATAAAATTACCAGTTGGTAGCATACAACCACAAGGCTGGATATTAAAATACCTGGAGTTGCAGCGGGATGGATTAACAGGAAATTTAGGTGAAATAAGTGCGTGGCTGGATAAAAAAAACAATGCCTGGTTTAGCGGTAACGGGCAAGGCGATCATGGCTGGGAAGAAGTTCCTTACTGGTTAAAAGGTTATGGCAACCTTGGCTATATTTTGAAAGATGAAAAAATAATTGCAGAAACAAAATTGTGGTTGGATAAAGTATTTGAAAGCCAGCAGCCGGACGGTTATTTTGGTCCACGGTTAGTTGAAAATGACCACCAGGATAACAAAGGTCAAAGCCCAGATTTGTGGCCCAATATGCTGATGCTTTGGTGTATGCAATCGTATTACGAATACAGCAATGATGCACGGGTAATTCCATCTATGACAAAGTATTTTAAATGGCAAACAACAGTGCCTGATCAGAAGTTATTGAAAATTTATTGGGAGAATAGTCGCGGAGGTGATAACCTGTACAGCATCTACTGGCTGTACAACCGTACTGGTGAAAAATGGTTGCTGAACCTTGCTGATAAAATACATCGTAACACTGCCGACTGGTCGCAAGAAAATAATTTACCAAACTGGCACAATGTTAATATAGCACAATGTTTTAGGGAACCTGCTACCTGGTATATGCAGGCAAAAGATAGTAGCTTTTTAAAAGATACTTACAATAATTTTTACCTGGTGCGTAATCTTTACGGACAGGTGCCAGGCGGGATGTTTGGTGCTGATGAAAATGCACGTAAAGGCTTTGATGATCCTAGGCAGGGAGTGGAAACCTGTGGTATGGTAGAGCAAATGGCGAGTGATGAAATATTAACTGGCATTACCGGAGATCCGATGTGGGCCGATCATTGCGAAGACGTTGCTTTTAATACTTATCCCGCTGCTGTAATGCCCGACTTTAAAGGATTGCGTTATTTAACAGCCCCTAATATGGTAGTAAGCGACAGTCGGAATCATTCACCAGGTATACAAAATGAAGGGCCATTTTTAATGATGAATCCATTCAGCAGTCGTTGTTGCCAGCATAATCATTCAATGGGATGGCCTTATTATGCCGAGCATTTATGGATGGCAACACCTGATAATGGAATCGTCGCATTGTTATACAATAGTAGTGAAGTAACTGCAAAAGTTGGTACCGGTAAGGGCAGCCTGGTTACGTTGAAACAAACTACGCATTATCCGTTTGATGAAAATATTAAAATTGAAATTGCCACTGCCGGGGGGGCAAATTTTCCTTTGTACCTGCGTATTCCAAACTGGTGCAGTGATGCAAAAGTGGTGGTGAATGGTGTGGTACAATCAGTTATTTTAGAAGCGGGGTCTTATGCAAGGATAGAACGTAAATGGAAGCAAGGTGATGTGGTTGAATTGACATTGCCAATGAAATTGAAGAAAGAAGATTGGCTTAAAAATAAAAATAGCGTAAGCATCAATTATGGGCCCCTCACCTTCTCTTTAAAAATTGAGGAATATTATAAACAAATGGATGGTAAGAAGTCTGCAATTGGTGATTCTAAATGGCAAGAAAATTCAGACCAATCTGCATGGCCGTCTTATGAAATTTATCCAACTAGTATGTGGAATTACGGGCTGGTATTAAATGAAAAGCCATTAAACGAACAGTTTGAAATAATTAAAAAACCATGGCCTGAAAATGACTTTCCTTTTACACAAAATGCGGTGCCGTTTGTTTTAAAAGGTAAAGGGAAAATTATACCTGAATGGATACTGGATAAAAATGGCTTGTGTGATTTGTTGCCACAAAGTCCGGTTACAGTGTCAACAAATGAACAACCGATTGAACTAATACCAATGGGTGCGGCTAGGCTAAGGATCGCATCTTTTCCGGTGGTAAAGTAATTGTAGTGCATAGGGAATAGCGGATGTTTTGTGTTACAATCTTCAATCAATTGGCTACAGTTTTGGTCAGTAATTCAAACAAGTTACTTGGTAGAACGGCTTTTACTTAAATATTATTGAAAAGTGTTAATAAATAAGGGATGGACTGTTTGTTGTTTCTCATTGTTGAAAAAGATCAATCATTTGTACTTTTACGACCAAAGGTGACAATGAAACACAATGTATTTTTAATTCAATAAATTAAAAAATGAAAATTCTGAATATTCTTATTTGCAGCATAATTCTTTGTTGCAACTAGAAAAATAACACCTTTGCACAAACCAAAAATACCTTTGCCAATCCGTTACTTTCTTCAGGAGCCGATCCCTGGTGTATTTATAAAGATGGCTACTATTATTACACTAACACCACTGGCAGTAATATTATCGTTTGGAAAACGAAGTATATTGACAGATTAAAAACGGCAGAAAAAAAAGTGGTGTACACTCCACCTGCAACAGGTCCTTATTCAAAAGAATTGTGGGCACCAGAAATTCATTTTTTGCAGGGTAAATGGTATATTTATTTTGCAGCAGATGCAGGCAATAATAAGGATCACCGGCTTTGGGTATTGGAAAACACTTCGGCAGATCCGCTATTAGGAGCGTGGATTGTGAAAGGTGAATTAGTAACTCCTGAAGATAAATGGAGTATAGATGGATCGCTGTTTGAACATAAGAACCAACTGTATGTAATCTGGTCTGGCTGGGAAGGAGATGTAAATGGATCGCAAAATATTTACATTGCCAAAATGAAAAATCCCTGGACGGTAGAAGGAAAAAGAGCTAAAATTTCAACGCCTGAATTGCAATGGGAAACGCATGGTGATTTAAATAATCCATACGATGTGCCGCATGTATATGTGAACGAAGGACCAGAAGTATTGGTACATGAGAATAAGCTGTTTCTGATTTATTCAGCCAGTGGTTGCTGGACAGATTATTATGCATTGGGCATGCTAACAGCGAATGGTAACGCTAATTTGATGAGCACTGCCTCCTGGATAAAATCACCACAACCTGTTTTTAAACAATCAATAGAAAATAGTGTGTATGCGCCAGGGCACAATTCATTTTTTAAATCGCCTGATGGTAGAGAGGATTATATTTTGTATCATGCAAAGGCTGGTCAAGGCTGTGGAGGTTTTCGTTCGCCAAGGGCACAAAAGTTTACCTGGAATGTAGATGGTACACCCAATTTTGGTGTGCCTGTTAAAGAAGGCGAAATATTAAATGCACCATCGGGTAATTGAATTTACTTAATGTTATGAAAAGCTAAATCTTATCAAAATGAATAATTTAGCTTAGTCTGCATTTCTATTTATGCTATTTTTTGCATGTAAAGAAATATTGAAATATTTGTTAGATAAATTAGAACAACCGATTGCATAGATTTTTAAATCGTTTGCATTATTATTTTTTAATTAATTGCATTAATAAAAAGTTGATATTGAAAGTAAATTCAATACTTTTAAATCTAATTGCTTATTTAAATTTGCTAAACCAACGTCTATATACAGAAAAATCGCTGATGCAACTTGCCTCTACTGGAGATAAAGAAGCATTTACTCATCTATTCAATTTGTATAAACATAAGTTATTTAGTTTTTCATTGCGTATCACAGAGTCTCCAGAACTTGCACAAGATATGGTCCAAGACGTTTTTTTAAAACTTTGGAAAGATAGAAGCTGTTTAAATCAGTTAGAAAACTTTGGCTCGTTTATTTTTAAAATGGCTCAAAATAAATCTATCAATGCTTTTAAACGCATGGCCAATGAAACACTTTTTTTATCAAAAATACAAAAAGAAGTAGCGGTGTTTGAAAGGGTAACTGAAGAAAACATGGAATATAAAGAAGTACAACATTTAATAAATGCGGTACTTAAAAAACTTCCTCCTCAACAAAATTTAGTTTTTAAATTGAGCAGAGAGCAAGGTTTAAAACACAGGGAGATTGCAGTACTGCTAAAAATTTCTCCTTATACTGTTAAGAATCACCTTGTTTTGGCATTGCAAACTATTAGAGAATATTTGCAAAATAAACTTTCAATCGAATGTCTGCCCATATTTTTTATACTACTCCACTTGTTTAAATAATTATTTAAAAAATAATTGTTGTTGCATTAGTCCACAATTCAATCTTAATTGTCTTAATAATGAATAGTTGTGTAATTAGTAATTTAATTTAGTTACCAATACAGTAATGGAAACTGTTACCATTTAATTATACATTGCTTATGCCTACAAAAAGTATTGAATACCTTACTGCTTTATATTTTAATAATAATATTACAGAAATCCAGAAGGAAGAACTGGCTATATTGGTTATTCAATTATCTGACGAACAAATAAGAATATTGTTGGAAAAAGCATGGACAAACCATGTCCCGGATTCGAATGAGCAGTATGATATTCCGGATGAATTAATTACCTCCTTTTTTAATCAGAAAGTTCCCTTAAGCCACATTCAAAAAATTGCCCCTGTTGTTGCCATGCAACGAAGATTTAGTTATAGAAGAATAGCCACAGTAGCGGCTTGTATATTGGTGTTAATTACAGGTGCTTATTTTTGGTTGCAGCCTGTAAAAAATAATACACTTGTAAAAAAGATCGTTCCTCAAAAAAAGTTGTTGAATGATGTAGCACCAGGTAAGCAGAGAGCTTTACTCATATTAGCTGATGGTACTCAAATTGTTTTAGATAGTGCTTCCACCGGGCTGCTGGCTCAACAAGGCAATGCGCAGATTGTAAAACTTCCTAATGGAGAAATATTATACAATGCAAGTGGTGGTAAAAATGCAGAAATATTATTTAATACCATGTCTACACCAGCCGGTGGAATTTATCAATTGATTTTACCTGACGGTTCTAAGGTGTGGCTTAATTCCACCTCTTCTATACGTTACCCTACTGAATTTGCAGATAAAGTTAGACTTGTGGAAATTACCGGTGAAGCCTATTTTGAGATAGCAAAGAATGCAGATAAACCCTTCATAGTAAAAGTAAATAACCTTGCAGAAGTAAAGGTTACAGGTACTCATTTTAATGTAAATGCATACGATGATGAAGCGGTAATTAAAACTACTTTACTGGAAGGATCAGTTAATATTTCGCAGGGTGATAATAGCAGTGCTTTAGTGCCAGGCCAACAAGCGCAAATAAATAAAAAGGGATTGATAAAGCGTATTGATGCGGCAGATTTGGAAGAAGCTGTAGCATGGAAAAATGGTAATTTTTTATTCAATAGTGCCGGGTTGTCAACGGTTTTAAGGCAGGCTGCAAGATGGTATGATCTTGAGATTATTTATGAAGGAAAAATACCAGATGATAAATTTTCTGGTCAAATATCAAGATCGGTAAATTTATCAAGTTTACTAAAATGGATGCAATGGAGTGAAGTACATTTTAAATTAGCAGGTAAAAAATTAATCATTAACTCATAATTTTTAAAGACATTTTTATAAACAATTAAAATTTTATTGTATTAAAAAGAACTTAAAAAAACGGAAGTGCTGAAGACACTTCCGCTAATACTAAGTTTATTGAATGGTACAATTTTTTCGAAACTGCTCACAAATAAACTAAAAACAAAACTATGCAAAAAAACAACATTTTTAAACGGCAAAAGGCCGGGTTTCTCAAAAAACTACTTATTATGAAATTGATGACTTTCTTTTTGTTGGTAATTTTTTTACAGGTAAAGGCTGGTAGCTATTCTCAAAATGTTACAATTTCTTTAAAAAATGTTTCAATTGAAAAGGTATTTAAAGAAATACAGAAGCAAAGCGATTACAGGTTTTTTTACAATGAAAAACTTATAAAAGATGCGAAAAAAATTAGTGTATCTGTCAAAGATGCTTCTGTTCAATCTGTGTTGCAACTCTGTTTTAAGGAGCAACCATTTAGTTATGCGATTGATGATAAACAGATCATTATTAAGGCAAGTGAAATTGTTGTTATTACTGAAAAGCAATTAGCTATCGTAGTTGCAGCAATTGATATAACTGGCGAAATATCGGATGCAGAAGGTAAAATGTTATCTGGCGCTACTGTAAAACTTAAAGGAACAAAAACACAGGTTGTTGCAGACCAGAACGGAAAATTTAGTTTGCAGTCAGTTGCCAGCAGCGGGGTATTGGTGGTTTCTTTTGTAGGATACGAAACAAAGGAAGTTCCTTTTTCAAATGGGTTAGTTCTAGCAATTGTTTTAACCCGTGCAGAAGTTAAAACAGAAGAAATTGTAGTAGTTGGTTATGGTACTGCAAGAAAAAAAGATGTAACAGGCGCCGTATCTAGTATTTCAGCAAAAGATTTTACGCAAGGCCTTGTGACTAACCCAATGGATCAGATTCAGGGAAAAATTCCTGGGCTTGTTATCACAAAAATAGATGGTGATCCTAATTCACCTGTTGTTATTCGTTTACGTGGGCAAACATCGCTTGCCGGTGGACAAAGTCCTTTAGCAGTTGTAGATGGAGTTATACTGGATGATATCAACCAGATATCAAATATACCACCGGGAGATATTCTTTCTTACGATGTTTTAAAAGATGCATCTGCCACTTCAATCTATGGTTCACGTGGTGCAAATGGTGTAATCATTATTAATACCCGTAAAGGCCGTGGAGGACGTACACAGGTTGATTATTCCGGTTATTTATCTTCTTCAAAAGTGGCTAAAAATCCCAGCCTGCTAAATACGCCAGAATTTTTGAAAGAAGCGGTTAAGCTTGGTCAGGATCCAGTGCAGTTGGAGGCAGCAAATAGCAGCCCGGGAACAACCAATGATTGGGTAGGGGCGATTTTACGTACCGGCATCGCTCACAATCATACCATTGGCGTTACAGGTGGAACAGATAAATTTAATTACCGTGGTTCAGTAACTTATTTAAATCAGCAGGGTATTGTTATAAATACAGGAAAAGAACAGGTAGGATTGCGTTTTAATGCAGAGCAAAAAGCACTGAACGATAAACTTACTATTCAGGTAGGTATTGTAAATACGTCTACTAACAGAGATCTTGTAAACAGAAATATTTTTAATTATGCCTATGTGATGCCTCCATACATTCGTATTAAATTAGCTGATGGAACTGATAATCCTGTTTATCAATACAATTATCAAAATCCTGTATTATTACAGAACATGGTAACCAATAAGGCAAAAGAGCATTTAACGCAAGAATATGGTACCGTTAATTATAAATTAACCAACGAAGTAATAGTTGGCGCTACAGGATCTCTTACAAAATTTAATACACAGGGAGATTATTACCTCCCTGTTATACCAGGTTGGAATAACTTAAATAGTGCAACTAAATCATCCTCTAATAGGGATTCAAAGAAAGGGGATATGCACATTAATTACCTTACAAACTTTGGTAAGCATAATATTACAGCTACCGGAGTTTATGAATACAATTATTATTCTTTTGATACCTATAGTGCAGGAGGTAGAGGCTATGTTGTAGATGGCAATGCTAATAATTCATTACAAAATGGTAATTCAAGTCTCAACACTATTAATTCATACAAAGAAGAATATAAAATTATTTCATTTTTAGGCAGGGTAACTTACAATTACAATTCTACTTATTACCTTACTGCCAGTTTTAGAAGAGATGGATCGTCTAAATTCGGTATCAATCACAGGTGGGGTAACTTCCCTTCTTTGTCAGCGGCATGGCGTTTAAAAAATATGTCTTTCTTAAAAGATGTTAGCTGGATTAATGAATTAAAAATTAATGCAGGATATGGAGTAGTAGGTAATCAGGATGCTATTGGGGCATATAATACATTAACTACGATAAGCAGTGGTGGTGTTACTTATGATCCTACCAACACAGCAAACCCTTACCCTGTAGGATTTTCTCCAAATCAAAATCCAAATCCAGACCTGGTTTGGGAAGAAAGACACGGTAAAAATATTGGTATTGATTTTGGATTATTTAAGAATCGCTTAACAGGATCGTTTAGTGCATTTAATGATGAGACGAGGCATTTGCTATACAATTATGCTGTGCAGGTACCACCAAATTTTGTAGGCAGTGTACTTGCTAATGTGGGAAGTCTTTCCAATAAAGGAATAGAGTTTCAATTGAATGCTGAAATAATTCGTTCAAAAGATTTTACCTGGTCTTTTGGCGGACAAATTACAACAATCAATACAAAAATAACCAGTCTTTCAGGAACATGGAACGGACAAAAATTAGCAACTGATAATATTCCTGTAGGATCTGCCAGTGGCCGTGGATTAAGTTCTAATCCTATTACGTTCTTAGTTGTTGGTAAATCGCCTTATACCTTTTTGCTACCCCATTATGTGGGTAAAACTGCTGAAGGATTGTCGCAGTTTGAAACAGAAACTGGTACAACCACAGATTATTTGCAAGCTAAAAACCGTTACATTGATCCATATCCAAAGTTCACTTTTGGCTTTTCTTCCAACGTTGCGTATAAAAACTGGGCGTTCAATGTGTTTTTTAGAGGTGTTTCAGGAGCAAAAATATTTAATAATACCAACCTGAATTTAGCTAATTATAATAATTTACCTTCTGTAAATACCTTAAAAGATGCGGTAACCAGTGGGTTAAGAGACAATCCAACTCCTTCTGATTACTGGTTAGAAAATGCATCTTACCTGAGAATGGAAAGCATGACCTTGTCTTATAATGTTCCTAAAATAAAGGGTATTGAAAACATGCGTGTATATCTTTCCGGAAACAACCTTTTTGTAATATCTCCTTACAAAGGAATGGATCCTGAAATTGCAAGTGTTGATAATCAAGCTACACCAGCATTTATTGACCTAACTTATAATGGAGGCGGAGGTTTTTATCCAAAATCCCGTTCACTAACAATAGGTGTAAACATCTCTTTTAAATAGAGAAAAGTGTAGGTGAATAATTTTCGAATCTTAAATAAATTTAAATAAAAATGAAAAAATTAAAATTTAATATAACCCTGCTTGCGATGGTCGCATTATGCTTTACGGCTCTGCGCTGTACCAAGCTGGATTCTAAAGTATACAGTCAGATTGTAAATGAAAACTTTTGGCAAACACCAGAGCAGATTGCTGCGGGCAAGTCACCTGCTTATGCAGCACTGCAGGGGTTGGGAGGAAATTCGGGAGGTATATACTGGGAGAATGAAATATCAACCGATGAAATGATTACACCCACTCGAGGTGGCGACTGGGGCGATGGTGGAGCCTGGGCGAATATTTGGAATCATGCAGAGAAGCCCGGTAACGGAGGTCAGAACGAAGCCGCATGGAATGATATTTTTAGTGGTATTGGAAAGTGTAACTATATTATTTACACTCTAAACGGCCTTAATCCTGCACCGCCTACACTTAAAGACGACATAGCAGAAATGACTGTGCTGCGTTCTTATTTTTACTACATCGGGCTTGATCTTTATGGCAATATACCTTACGTAACCAACTTTAAACAAGATCCCACTACTATTGTAACGCTACCAAGGGCACAGTTATTTGATTCGCTAGTGGCGGTCGTTACTGGTGCACTACCCGATCTTTCGATAGTTACCGACATTTCCAAATACGGCAAGGTAAACAAATATTTTGCTCATTGCTTGCTGGCCAAATTGTACTTGAATGCCGAAATTTATACTGGCACACCAAGATGGGCAGAGTGCATTACACAATGCGATGCTGTTAAAGCAGGCGGGTTTTCTTTAATGAGCAACTACTTCGACAATTTTCGGGACAAAGTGCAGGAGTCTTCTTCTGAAAATATTTTTATGGTGCCTTTTAAAGCAGGTGTTGTGCCGGTAGGTGGTGGTAACTATGTTGTGGTGTCATCACTGATGGCTAACAATGCCTTCTATACTTTTGGGCAAAATGGTATGGGTAACAATGGTATGTCAACTACAAAGCATTTCTACCAGTTTTACGATACCACTTCGGTATATGAGAAAAGAACGGTCGACGGCAATAACAATGTGTACCGCACTTTTAACGACCAGCGTACAGGCCAGTTCTTGGTTGGTCAGCAGTATGTAAAAGGCATCTCTTATCCGCAGTACCAGAACATTTTGTTCTCAAGTAGCAATACAGATCCTGTTGGGGTTGGCCCGGCAAATCCCAAGGCTATCATGATCTATGACGACCAGTCTGGTTTGCCGCTCTCTTATTTTGATACCATGTACCTTTTTTCAAATCCTGCTCCTTACTTCAGGCTGGCTGGTTTAAGAAACATCAAGTACTGGCCGGAACCCGGAGCTAATGTGGGTGATCAAATCAGTAATGATGTGCCCGTATTTCGCCTGGCAGATATTTTACTACTAAAGGCTGAAGCAGAATTACGCTTAGGTGTTAACTTGAGTGATGCATTGGAAAATGTGAACCAGGTACGCAGGCGAGCCTACTCAGGCAGCACTGCTCACGACTGGCAGTCATCCGATCTTACGCTTGAACACCTGTATGCTGAAAGGGCAAGGGAGTTGGCCTGGGAAATGGTGAGGAGACAAGACATGATCCGCTTTGGACATTTTTTGGATGCAAGAACAATTCCAGATAAACCTGCTGATAATCCTGATAAGCATACGTATCTTTTACCAATACCACCATATGTAATTTTATCAAATCCTAATATTAAACAAAATCCGGGATATAACTAATTTGATTAAAAGTATTGATTAAAAAAAGAGCAGCAACTAAAGTTGCTGCTCTTTTTAATGTAGGTATTTTGTATCAGCTTTTTTAAAATAAAGTATGCAATAGTCTGTAAGTATTTAATAGATTACTGCTACCTTTTGCAAGTATCGCATCTTGATGAATTAAATAAGCAGATGTGTAAAACCAGTACAACAAAAAGCTTGTATTTATAGTTTAATAAAAACAATTCCAGTGAAAATATCAATAGGTAGCTGTGCGTCATTTTATTGTTTGTTTTTTATAATGCTACTGGGCAGTTGCTCACATCCTGTTTCCAAAAATACGTTGTTTACACAATTGGAATCTTCAGTAACAGGTATTGATTTCGAAAACGCTAATATTGATACAGATAGTTTAAGCATTATCGATTACCTGTATTATTACAATGGCGCAGGGGTTGCTGTCGCCGACATTAATAACGATGGCTTACCTGATATTTATTTTGCTGCCAATACCGGAGGTAATAAATTATATTTAAACAAAGGGCATTTTAAATTTGAGGATATTACTGCTGCAG
>JANXSK010000050.1 GCA_025352695.1 Ferruginibacter sp.
GCAATAAATGATAATAAAAGCAGCCTCTATGAAGCTGCTTTAAAAAATATTGAAGAAAAATATCCTGTTAATCCGGCTTCGGCGCAGACCATGTATTTAAGAGCACAGCTTTACAATGAACGTGGACAACAGTTTGAGCCATTCACCAAAACTGCCAATCAATACGAAATAAAAAGAGCAAAAGAGTTATGTGAACTGGCAGTTAAAAAATTTCCAAAAAGCGAAGGTGGTATTAACGCTCAAAATCTCATAAATCAAATTGTACAACCTGCTTTAAGTCTGCAAACAGAAAAAGTAAATGTTCCAAATCAGCCTTTCAGAACATTGATTAGTTACAAGAATACCAGGGCTATTTATTTTCGCATCATCAAAACAACCAGGGATGAAATAAAAAAAATGACTAGAAGAGAAGATGATAAGTTGTGGAAAGCCATTGTTGCATTAAAGCCCTTTAAAACATGGAGTGTTACTTTACCAGATCCGCAAGATTACCAGGGCCATGCTGTGGAAATAAAAGTGGATGCCCTGGAGAATGGAACTTATTTTATCCTTGCCAGCATAGAGGAGAATTTTTCTTTACAAAAAAATATCATCGCCAAACAACTTACCTATGTAAGCAATATCAGTTACATAAAAAATAATAAGAACGAGTATTATGTGCTGAACCGGGAAAATGGCCAGCCATATAACAACGCATCTGTTCAGGTTTGGGAAACAAAATACAACTATACTAAAAGTGAAAATGAAGATATAAAAGCAGAAAATTACAGCTCTGATAAAAATGGTTTGTTCAAACTAAAAAAAGCCAAAGAGTATAGAAATATTTTGTTTCAAATTAAGTCAACAGGAGACGAACTATTTTTAGATGAGAATAATTACGATACTTATTACAACAGTTACGAACAACCATTGCAAACAAAACCCATTACATTTCTTTTCACAGATCGCTCCATTTACCGGCCCGGACAAACAGTTTATTTTAAAGGCATCGTTTTACAAAAAGGAATTAAAGCAAATGAATCAAATATCCTTGCTGCATTTAATACAAGCCTGCAATTAAAAGATGCCAACAACCAAAAATTGACAGAACTAAAAATGGTTACCAACGAATTTGGTTCTTATCATGGCTCCTTTAAATTACCTGAAGGTTCATTAAACGGGCAGTTTAGTTTGTATGATACCGCAACAAAGGCATCGCAATATTTTAGTGTGGAAGAATACAAGCGTCCCAAATTTTTTGTAGAAGTGCAAAAACCAAAAGGCACTTATCGTTTGCTGGATAGTATTACAGTTACTGGTACGGCCAAAGCTTATGCAGGCAATAATATTGATGGGGCTAAAGTCACCTACAGAGTGGTGCGTAAAGTACGTTATCCTGTGTGGTGGGGATGGGGTAGTTACATCCGTAAAGGTGGCCGCATTGGTTATCCCACAGGCAACAGTGAAGAAGCAGAAATCACCAATGGCGATGCAATAACCGGCGCTGACGGCAGTTTCAATATTACCTTTAAAGCAATGCCTGATGAAAGCGTTGATAAAAAAAATCAGCCCACTTTTTATTACAAGGTAAGTGCAGACATCACTGACCTGAATGGCGAAACAAGAAGCGGTAACACATCCGTAGCGGTAGCATACCAGATGCTGCAATTAGAAATTAATATGCCGGAAAGGTTATCTGCTGACAGCCTGAAAAACATCCCCATAAAAAGTATCAACTTAAACGACATTGAAGAAAAGACCATAGCGACTGTTACCATACAGCAATTAAAAACGCCGGCTAAAATTTTCAGAGAAAGATACTGGGAGCAGCCCGACCAGTTTATAATGAGCCGGGATGAGTACTATAGCTATTTTCCTTATGATGTTTACAAGAATGAGAACGAAGTAAAAAACTATGAAGTTGGCGACAAGGTTTTTGAGAAGACAGACAGCACAAATGGAGCCCCGATAGTTATTGGGAGGGCAATGGCTGCAGGTTGGTACAAAATTGTGGCAACTACAAAAGACAAGTATGGTGAAGTGGTGAGAACAGAAAAGTATGTTCAACTCTTCAGTAATAAATCGGTAAAACCTTCCTTTACTCCGTTAGAAATTATTGCTGATAAAAACAGTGCTGAACCGGGGCAAAAAATTAATTACAGTATCAAAACAGGCTTTCAGAATATTTGGCTGATACACACATTGAGTAAGATAGATGATGTCAACAATACAACTTACCAAACAATCAAATCGGCGCAGCCATTTAAAAATGAAATAGCAGTAAATGAAACAGATCGTGGCGGTATGGCATTGAATTATGCATTTGTGCAGCACAATCGGGTATACAAAGGCAATGAAAGTTTTGATATTCCCTGGAACAACAAAGAACTAACCATTGACTACGCTACCTTTCGGGATAAATTATTGCCCGGCAGCGAAGAAAAATGGAAAGTAAAGATCAGTGGTAACAAAGGAGAAAAAATAGCAGCCGAAATGTTGGTGAGCATGTACGATGCCAGCCTTGACCAGTTTAAACCACATGGCTGGAGTACATTTAATATTTGGCCTGGATTGTACAACACAATTAACTGGACGGAGAATGGGTTTGAAGCTATTAATTCAGAAGAATATAACAGAAAGGAAAGTGATTATGTAAATCCACTGGCAAAATCTTATGACCAACTAATATTTACAAGTGAAAATGTTATATCTGATGTAATGAGATTTAACATGAAAAATGGTAATCAGGAAAAAAGAAAAATGGCTGATGGAAGAATTGCAATTAACGCCGCTCCAATGGTAAGTCAAATAAAATTTACTCCACCAAAAATTGTTAGAGATGAAGGAGATACCGCAAATAATGCAATAGCGGCTGACTCAGACTCTTCAATAACAATAAACCTAAAACCAAAAACAGCAAATCAACCCCAAATCCGAAAAAACTTTAACGAAACCGCCTTCTTCTTTCCCGATTTAAAAACAGATGCCGAAGGTAATGTTGAATTTTCCTTCACCATGCCGGAAGCATTAACACAATGGAAGCTGATGACCTTTGCCCATACAAAAACACTGGCAAGCGGCTATGCAGAAAAAACAACCTTAACACAAAAACCATTGATGGTACAACCCAATGCGCCCCGCT
>JANXSK010000188.1 GCA_025352695.1 Ferruginibacter sp.
GGAACCACGTTTGCCTGTGTGCAATGTCATAGCCATCCATACGATCCTTTTAAGCACGATGAATATTATAAGTTCATGGCATTTTTTAATAACTCAAGAGATGAAGATTCCGAAGCCGATTACCCCTTGTTACGGCAATATTCCGGCAAGGATAGTGCTGATATTTTTCGCTTAAAAAAATGGATCGCCAGCAACGTTTCGGAAACGAAAGCAACGGATTATTATACGTTTTTAAAAACATGGCAGCCAACTATTAATTCGCTGCAATGCGACAAGTTTGTAAATGCTGCATTGGTAAGCAGTTGGTATGCAGGCATGCGTAACAATGGTTCCTGCAGGTTGCAGCATGTGGACCTTGATAATAAAGAGGAACTTATGTTTCGATATATTTCCAGTGTAAAAAATGGTTTGTGGACAATACATATCGACTCTCTTAATGGCCCTGTTTTAACTACTGTACAAATTGCTCCCGTAAAAGAAGGATGGAATATCGCAACTGTAAATATTACCCCAACAAAAGGCGTTCATGATCTTTATTTCACATATAAAAATCCTACGCTTCAAACATCAGATCAAACAGCTGTAACGTTTGAGTGGTTTAATTTTAAAGAAAAGTTTCCGGGAAAGGAAAAACCAGGGTACGACACTGCTTATAAGTTGTTTTGGCAATTGATGAATGCACCGGTAATTACTACACCGGTTATGTATGAAAATCCTTTAGACATGCACCGTACTTCCAATGTTTTTGAACGTGGTAGTTGGTTGTCAAAAGGTAAAAAGGTAGAGCCTGATGTACCAAACTCTTTAAACCCTTTTCCAGCTGATGCGCCAAAAAATCGTTTAGGTTTGGCAAAGTGGTTAACTTCCAAACAAAATCCATTAACAGCCCGAACAATGATAAACCGGGTTTGGGAACAATTGTTTGGAATAGGCCTTGCAGAAACGTTAGAAGATTTAGGTTCGCAGGGTATTGCACCAACGCATGTAGCGTTGCTTGATTGGCTGAGTTATCAATTTATGAATGAGGATAAATGGAGTACTAAAAAATTAATTCGCACAATTGTTTTAAGTGCAACCTATCAGCAGGATTCAAAACTATTTCCTGGTCTTGAGCAAAAGGATCCTAACAATAAATATTATACAAGGGGATCAAGGGTTCGATTATCAGCCGAACAGCTTCGGGATCAATGTTTAAGCATTAGTGGTTTGATAAGCCCTAAAATGTATGGGCCAAGTGTATATCCGTATCAGCCAAACGGCATCTGGCTATCGCCATGGAGTGGCGAAGAGTGGAAACAAAATAAAGGAGAAAATCAATACCGTCGGGCATTGTACACCTACTGGAAACGTTCGGCTCCCTATCCATCTATGATGAATTTTGATGGAGTGGCACGTGAAGTATGCACGGTGCGGCGCATACGCACCAATACGCCGTTGCAGGCACTTACATCTTTAAATGATTCTGCCTATATTGACATTGCAAGGAATTTCGCTTATCGTATAAAGGCAATTGCTGGTAATGATGTTACATCGCAAATAAAAAAAGGATTTCAGCTGGCAACCATTCATGATATTGATGAAAAAAGTTTACGGGCATTATTAAATTTATATAACACAGCATTCAATAAGTTTAAAATAGACGCCGATAAAACATGCGAAATGATTGGAGGTATGAATGAACATAACAATGCTGAAACTGCAGCACTTGCAGTAGTGGCAAATGCAATTTTAAATTTAGATGAAGTAATAACAAAAAATTAGATAGGGAATAAGCCTTAAAAAAAGGGATTGTATCAATATACTGAAAGGCTACAATAGGAGTAATCCCCGATATATCCCGGGGTATTAAAATCAATACAATGACACAAAAACAATTACATCACCAGCGGTTGGTAAAAGAAGCCGAAAAAGCAGTAATGCAGATGAATACCCGCCGCCACTTTTTAAAAGAAAGTGCCATGGGTTTAGGTGCACTGGCGCTGGGTTCACTTTTTGGAAGTTGTGGCAACAAAGCAGCACATAAGAGCAGTGTATTATTTGACCCTGCTCATCCGTTGATGCCCAAATTACCGCCATTTGCAGCAAAGGCAAAGAGTGTAATTTATTTACACATGGCAGGCGCTCCATCTCAATTGGAATTGTTTGATTACAAGCCTGAGCTGATGAAAATGGATGGACAGGATTGTCCGCAATCATTACTGGAAGGAAAAAAGTTTGCGTTCATCCGGGGGGTTCCTAAAATGCTTGGTCCACAAGCAAAGTTTGCACAACATGGCGACTCCCGTGCATGGGTAAGCGAAAACATGCCTCATTTATCAACGATAGTAGATGAACTTAGTTTTTTAAAAGCAGTAACAACCGACCAGTTTAATCATGCACCTGCACAGTTAATGGTGCATACAGGTTCAGCACGTTTGGGCAGGCCAAGTTTAGGTTCGTGGGCTACTTATGGATTGGGAACAGAAAACCAGAACCTGCCGGGATTTGTTGTTTTAACAAGCGGAGGCAAAAATCCGGATGCTGGTAAAAGTGTGTGGGGAAGTGGATTTTTACCCAGCGTTTACCAGGGCGTACAATGCAGGAGCGAAGGCGACCCGGTACTGTTTATTAAAGATCCGGAAGGGATGGACAGAGATTTGCGCAAAGCAAGTATAGACGCTATTAACCAGGTAAATGCAGAGGAATATAAAACATACAATGACCCTGAAATTTTATCCCGTATTTCTCAATACGAGATGGCGTATAAAATGCAGATATCGGCTCCTGAAGTAATGAACATTAATAATGAGCCCGCTTATATTCATGAAATGTATGGTACCCAACCCGGAGAAGGATGTTTTGCCAACAACGTATTGTTAGCAAGAAAATTGGTAGAGAAAGGCGTTCGCTTTGTACAGTTGTTCGATTGGGGCTGGGATAGTCATGGTACCGATGCAAGTCTGGCCATTGATCTTGGCTTTATAAATAAATGCCGCTCAGTTGATAAATGTATTACTGCCTTGATACTCGATTTAAAGCAACGTGGTTTATTGGAAGAAACATTGATAGTTTGGGGAGGAGAATTTGGCAGAACACCTATGATGGAAAACAGGGAAGGTAAACAAAACCCTTACAAAGGAAGAGATCATCATACCGAAGCTTTTACTATGTGGATGGCGGGTGCAGGTATTAAAAAAGGATTTACTTATGGCGAAACTGATGAAATAGGGTATAGTGCTATCAGCGGTAAAGTAGAGCCTTTTGATATACAAGCCACTATACTAAACCAGTTGGGTTTTGATCACGAAAAATTTACCTATGATTTTCAGGGAAGACCTTTCAGGTTAACTGACACAAGAGGAAAAGTAATTACAGATATTTTAAGTTAGGTTATGAGTGGTGAATAGGTAATGGTAAAAATTGCGTATTCACTTTTCATCAATCACCATATACCATTCACATGTAACTATGCTGTTTAACAGAAGAAATTTTTTACAAACAACCACATCTGCTACCACTGCACTTTTGCTGGCATCATTAGATGTATTTGCCACACCACAAAAAAGTAATCAAATGAATAAAGGTTTTCAATTGAAAGTATTAGCTACCAACTGGGGTTTTGAGGGAAGCATAGATGCTTATTGCGCCAAAGTAAAACAAGAAGGATATGACGGCATTGAAATTTGGTGGCCCAATGTACAAAAGGAAGCAGCTGATTTATTTGTAGCACTAAAAAAACATAACCTGGAAGTAGGTTTTCTTACAGCTGGTTACCAAACTAATTATGCAGAACATTTTGTAAGTTTCAAACAAATGACAACTGCTGCAGCTAACAATAAAAATCAACTGCCATTGTACATCAATTGCCATAGCGGAAAAGATTATTTTACCTACGAAGAAAATAAAACGCTGATAGATTTTACTTTTGAGTTGGCAAAGGAAACGGGTATAAAAATTTGTCATGAAACACATCGTTCCAGGATGCTTTTTGCTGCACCGGTTGCCAAAAAATTTATGCAGCAAATACCTGAACTAAGAATTACATTGGATATTTCGCACTGGTGCAATGTAAGTGAAAGCTTATTGGCCGATCAGCAGGAAACTGTAAACCTCGCCATAGAAAGAACGGATCATTTACACGCCCGTATTGGCCACGCCGAAGGGCCTCAGGTAAGCGACCCAAGGGCACCCGAATGGGAAGATGCAGTAAAAGCACATTTTGAATGGTGGGATGCTATTGTAGCTATAAAAAAGCAAAAGGGTGAAACGCTTACGGTATTAACAGAATTTGGTCCTCCAGATTATATGCCTACCATTCCATACACCCGGCAGCCGCTTGCTGATCAATGGGCCATCAATGTGTATATGATGCATTTACTTAGAAAAAGATATTTATAAAGTGGAGGATATTTTCGTTATGGCGCAGCGATTGCATTTTTGTGGAAAAGTTTAAAGCAGCTTTTTTTAGATTTAAGAAGGAAAAAAGTTGCATTGGAGGCTTGCAGTTAGATTGCTTTACAATGCTATAATTGTAGAAGTTAGCTGATAGCCATCGGCTAACACAACGATACTTAATTGAAAAAAAACTATTGGGCAACAAATTTTTTTAATCAATCCGCAGTTAGAAATAATGTATGACTGTTGGTTTAATAATAAAATATTTATCTCTTGAAATTTTTATCTGTCATTGAATTTTTAGGGCATTTTCATCCGTTGCTGGTGCATTTACCCATTGGTATTTTATTCGTTGCGTTGCTACTGCAATGGATGAGCCGAAAAAATAAATATGCCTCCTTAAGTGCTGCAGTACCTCTTATTTTATTGGTGGGCTGCTGTGCGGCCTTTGCTTCCTGCATAACCGGATATTTGTTATCAATCAGTGATGAGTATGATAAATCAATCGTAAGCTGGCATATGTGGATGGGTATTAGTGTAACCCTTGTTTCGCTGATGCTGTATGCCAAAGAAAAGAATCCGCTCTTTGCAATTGATAAAAGAATATTATCATTGGGCCTGTTAGTATTAGTGATGATTACCGGTCATCTTGGGGGATCGTTAACGCATGGATCAGATTATTTAACTAAGCCACTACGTCAATTATTTGATAAAGACAGTGTAACTAACACAGCAATAAAACCAATTGCAAATGTGCAGGAAGCAGTTGCTTATACCGATGTTATTTCGCCAATATTACAAACTAAATGCTACAGTTGCCACAATGTCAATAAACAAAAAGGAGGCTTACGGATGGATGAAATAGGCTTATTGATGAAAGGAGGTAAGGAGGGTAAAGTAATAACACCCGGTAATGCGGATGAAAGTGAATTAATAAAACGGTTGTTGTTACCAACAGACAATGAACACCACATGCCGCCTAAAGAAAAACCTCAGCCAACCGAAAGCCAGATAGCATTGTTACATTGGTGGATAAACAACAATGCCGATGCTCAAAAAAAGGTAAAAGACCTTGCGCAAACAGATAAGATAAAACCTATTTTGACTGTATTGCAAACTTCCGTAGCAATGCAAAAAGTACGAACAGATATTCCCATAGCAACAATTGGCAAGGCAGATGAAAAAATAATTGACCAGTTAAAAGCACGAAATATTATGGTATTACCGGTGGCACAAAATACCAACTACCTAATGGCTAATTTTGTAACAGATAGTATAATTAATATCGATGATTTACAATTATTAGTACAATTAAAACCACAACTTATATGGTTAAAATTGCACAATACAAATATTACAGATGAAGCACTCACTTCCATTGCCCGTTTAACCAATCTTACAAAGCTGGATCTTTCCAACACATTTATAACAGATAAAGGATTACCACAATTATCATCTGATTCAAATTTACAATACCTCAACCTGGTGGGTACAAAAATTACAGGAGCTGGCATTACACAGCTAAAAGGATTAAATAAATTACAAACACTGTATTTATACAAAACAGGTGTAACAGCAAAAGACCGGCTTACAGTTAAGGAGGCGTTTCCCAAAACTGTTATTGATACGGGTGGATACATAGTACCCTTACTTATTTGGGATACTACAGTAATAAAGGAACCTGTAAAAAAATATTAATACCGATGGTAGATAATAAAAAAAATATCCATTTGTTTGGGGCAATAATTTTAAATGAGTTGTAAAGGCAAAAAATTGGAAAAAGAATTATAGAAAAATAGTTGCGTCTCCGGCATTAGAACTTATTACAGTTTTGTGTTTTGCCCAAAGCATTTATTTATATGGCTGTATCTTTTGCTACCAATATCCAATTATTGTAAGCATTAATTTAATCAACTTTGCAAAAGTGTACCACTACTTCCTTGATATTTTTTAAACCTATGTCACTAAATTTTTATCTATTCATTTAGTATTTTCCTTTTTGCGTAACTAGTTTTCCCGATGCGGCATCATTGTAAATGTGTGCAATGCTTTCTTTGCACTCTTAAATATTTTACATTAATTATTTGCAAAAAAGAGAGTATGTACAAAAAGATAGTGATAATGATAATCTGTAGCATGGTGGGTTTTACAGGAATAGCTCAAAATAATATTACCGGAAAGGTTATTACCAGTGATGGGCAGCCTGCGGCATTTGTAAATATTGAATTAAAGGAATTAAAAAAAAATAGTACCAGCGATGAAGCCGGTAGCTTTCAAATACAAAATATCCGTAATGGAAAATTTACATTGGTCGTTTCTTTTGTTGGGTTACAGACGCAGGTAAAAACAATTGAATTAGTTAACAATGCTTTAGACTCTTTTGATTTTACTTTAATAGAAAATGCACAGCAACTTAAGGAAGTAATCATCAGTTCAAAAAAGGGAATTAATGCTTTGCCAATATCAATTGGTAAAATGGCCATTGACCCTATGGACTTGCCACAAAGTATTACTGTTATTGGGCAGTCTGTTATAAGAGACCAGCAATCAATGCGCTTAAGCGACATCATTAAAAATGTAAATGGCGTATACTTGTCAACTACCAGAGGCGGTGTGCAGGAAAGTTTTTCTGCACGTGGATATGCATTTTCCAGCACCAATATGTTTAAGAATGGCTCCAGGGTAAATTCCGGAGTAATGCCCGAAGTAAGTTCGCTTGAAAAAGTTGAAATACTAAAAGGAAGTGCTGCCATTTTGTATGGCAACGTTGCACCAGGAGGTATCATCAATATGGTAACCAAACAACCTAAATTTAATTTTGGTGGAGAGATTTCTTTAAGAGCCGGAAGTTTTGGTTTGATTAAACCTTCTTTTGATGTATATGGTCCAATCAGCAGCAAGATTGCTTTCAGGGTAAATGGCACTTATGAAAAAGCAAATAGTTACCGTGATGTAGTACATTCTGACCGTTATTATATTAACCCGTCCTTCTTGTTTAAAGTAGGTAAGAAAACAGAATTGCTGGTACAGGCAGATTACCTTGATATTAATGCCACGCCAGATTTTGGTATTGGTACATTAAATAATACCATTATTCCTGCTGTTGGCCGTGCTGCTTTTTTTGGTACGGCATGGCAATATAATAAAGCCAAACAAACTACTGCCACTGTCTCGCTTAAACATACATTTAATGAAAACTGGAGTGTGAGCACAACAGCCTCTTATCAGTTATATAATAGAGATTATTATTCGATTGAACGAATACAAGCAGATTCAATCGGCGATTGGAGCCGTCCGCTCAATAAAATAATATCACAGGAAAAGTATATTATAGGACAGGTTGATGTTACTGGTAAATTTAAAACAGGTGCTATAGGGCATACTTTACTGGCAGGTATGGATGCAGACAGTTATTACACTACCAACTATACATTTAATAATCCTACAAAATACGATAAAATAAATATTCTTGATCCAAATAAATTTACGCCTCGTACAGATATTCCGGCAGCTTCAAAAATTATCAGGCTACAAACCCCAGTTAATAGAATTGGTTTTTATGTACAGGATCTTATAAGCCTAAGTGCTAAATTTAAATTACTTGCAGGTGTTCGTTGGTCACAACAAAAATCTATTCCTGCTACTACTACTTATTTATTAAAAGACAGCATTGCTAAGGGATTAGCTAAAAATGATAATGCATTTTCCCCACGTGTGGGATTGGTGTACAAACCAACTACCAACATGTCTGCTTTTGCAAGTTATGCCAACTCTTTTTCTGTAAATAGTGGTACGGATGTTTTCGGGAATGCGCTTGCTCCATCCATAATTGATCAATACGAAGTAGGTATAAAAAACGATTTTGCAAATGGAAAACTTTCTGCTAACCTTACTTTTTATAAAATAATTAATAATAACCTTGCACAAACTGCTCAGTTTGGCGCCGATGGGGTAACACCAAATAACAATATTGCTTTAAAAGAATTGGTTGGGCAAACCACCAGCGATGGAATTGAATTAGATGTTAGTAGCCAGCCCATTAAAGGTTTAAATATATTAGGCGGATACAGTTACAATAATATGCGGTACACCAATATTGAGCAGGTAAAGGGAAACTATGTTGAGGGCGAACGTTTGGTAAATACACCAGCGCATACTGTCAATACGAGTGTGTTTTATACTTTTCAAAAAGATGCTGTAAAAGGAATGAAAATGGGCGTATCAGTTTTTTATATTGGTAATCGTTTTGGTGGCTGGAACAATACACAACAGCAAACACAAAATTATTCAAGACTGATATCGGTAAAAGGTTTTACTACAGTAGATATTTCTGCCGGTTATACGTTTAATAAAATTTCATTCCTGGCAAAAGTTAGCAATCTGTTCAACATGTACAATTATTATGTACACGAAAATTATAGTATAAATCCAATTGCGCCTACCCAATTTATTGCTTCGGTTGGATACAAGTTTTAATAGTAAATAAATGTACACTTGTAAGCCACCCTATTCATTTATGGTGGCTTACTTATGTAAAAAAAATCTTTACAATTTTGAAAATATTTTTCAGGCGCATACATCTTTATCTTGGGCTTTCTACTGGCTTAATAATAATGATCACTTGCCTTACCGGTGCCATGCTGGTTTTTGAAACAGAGTTACAGCATGTATTTTTTAAACATAGGTATTTTGTAGCGACAAATGGCAAACAGCTTACAACTGATAGCCTAGTAAACAACGTACTGGCAAAAATACCCACATCAAAAATTAGCGGTATAAAAATTTATTCTGATGCTACAAGAACTGCTGAAGTTTCAATGATATTACCTGTATCTAAAAGAAAAACGGAGCTTAAAGTAAGTGCTGCAAAAGCCGTAAAACCCAAAGGCACGGAGAGTAACCGGATTATTGCTTTTGTAAATCCATATAGTGGTGAAGTGATAGAAATGTACAACCATAAAAAATCATTTTTTTATTTAGTAATGGACCTGCACCGTTGGATGCTTGGTGGTGATGTGGGTAAACTTATTGTGGGAATTTGTACACTCATTTTCTTGTTTATTTTAATTACCGGCATCATTTTATGGTGGCCCAAAAACAAGCAGCTATTACAACAACGGTTAAAAATAAAACAAGATGCAGGTTTTAAACGATTAAACCACGATTATCATGTTGTGCTGGGATTTTATAGTGCTATCTTTTTATTTGTGTTTGCTTTTACAGCACTTTCCTGGTCTTTTGAATGGTTTAATAAGGGCATTTATATGGTAACCAATTCCTCTATGGAAAGACTCAAAGCGCCAAAAAGCATTGTGAGAGACAGTACAAAAAAATATCAATTGAGGTAGCTTTGCAAATCGTACTATCAAAAAATAAGGGCGCCGTATATTATAATATTAATTTGCCAAAAGACAGTGCTGATAGTTATACTGTAAACATATTATCAAACGAAGCTGCACATGAAACGGCTACCGATATTTACTATATAGATGCTTTTACACCAGAAATAAATGGCATTCAAAAATTTGCTGATAAAAATCAAGGGCAAAAAATAAGGGCCACTTTCAGGCCAATACATGTGGCTTCTATTTATGGAATTACATCAAAAATTATTGGCTTTGCGACCTGCCTTTTAGGAACATTTTTTCCTGCCAGCGGTTTTATTTGTGGCTCAACCGAACAAGAAAAAAGAAGCTGATGGCTACACCAAAAGAATAACCAACGGCACATCTTTTTTAATAAAACGTAAATGAGCGTGATTTATTTTAAAAGTGCTAACTGTTAGAATTTTTTATTTGAAAATTTCTAACAGTTTATTCTCGAGTGCTTCTCCCCTTAAATTTAACGCAATAATTTTTCCTTCAGGATTAACCAGCACATTATAAGGAATGCCATCAAAACCATATAAACCAACAGCTGCGCTACTCCAGTATTTTAAATCGCTGATATGATACCAGGTTAAATTATCTGCCTTAATTGCGTTTAGCCACTGCTGCTTATCCTTATCTAACGAAACGCCTAATACAGTAAAATTTTTATCTTTAAATGTATTATATGCTTTCACAACGTTAGGGTTTTCGCCGCGACACGGACCGCACCAGCTTGCCCAAAAATCAACCAGTACATATTTGCCACGCAACATGCTTAATGCAAAAGGTTTGTCGCTGGTATCTGGCATATTAATATCAGGTGCCATTACACCTTCATGTGGTTTTGATTTTGATTGCGCAATCAATTGTTTATACTGAGCCACCAGGCTATTTAAAGCCATGTGTTTTGGAAAACGGTTTGGTAATGTTGCAATTGCTTTTTCTAACTTTTCTGGTGCAATATTTTGGGAATAGCCTATCGCAAATAAAGCAATTACCGCATCGTTGGTAGTGTCAATATATTTTACAATAAAATTATTATAGGCAGTTTCTATTTCATCAAAATTCTTTTTTGTTACCATATAATTACTATCATTGGTGCCGGCAACAGACAACTGTTGTACTTCAACAGATTTTGCTTCAAGAGCCAGTCTTTGTTGCTGAATACCTGTGATGAATTTTTTTAAAGAAGCATTTGCTCCTGAATTAATGTTTGCCCCTCCAATAGTTAGGTCTTTATAATCAGCAAAAAAAGGGAGTTCGCTTTTGTCATTGATAACAACAAAAAAGGCACTGTCTTTTTCAAGGCGTAAACGATACAGTCCTTCTTCAGGTGCCAATGCTGTAATAGAAAACTGGCCATTTTTTATTTCGGCAGTATCTAATACTTCAGGATTTTTATCGCTAAAAAATAATTCTTCCAAATATATTTTTTGGTTCGGCGCATTTTTTATTTGCCCGCTAACAGTAAATTTTCCCGTCTCACTTTTATTATTACAGGATAACAAAAGCAATACACCTACTGCAATAGTCAATATTTTTTTCATGCTAATAATTTAATTTAATTTTTCTGCTAAAAGTTTATTTACCAAGTTCATATCAGCCTTCCCTTTACTTATTTTTTTTACTTCTCCAACAAATAATCCTATCAGACCTTTTTTTCCACTTTTATATTCTTTTACTTTTTCGGGCATTTTTGCAATTACTTCATCTACCCATGCTGCAACTGAATCAGTGTCACTTTCTTGCAGCAGGTTTAATGAAGTTGCAATTTGCAACGGATTTTTTTCTGGCTCAGCCAGCAAGGCTGTCAATATTTTTGATGATGCAATGCTGAAATTTACTTTACCATCTTCTACCAGTTGAATTAAGGCACTTATTTTTTCGGGTGATAATGGGAAAGAGGAAATTTCAATATCTTTTTCATTAAGATAAGATTTAACTGGTCCCATTAACCAGTTAACAGCTGCTTTGTAATTTGTGGTGTGTTTTATAATACCTTCAAAAAAATCTACCTGTAATTTATCTCCACAAATAACATGTGCATCATAATCAGCCAAATGAAATTCGTTTTTGTATTTTTTTTCCAATTCTTCCGGCAGGGCAGGAAGCGATTTTTTTACGCTTTGTAAAAATTCATCGGTGATGTTAAAAGGAGTAAGATCCGGGTCAGCAAAATAACGGTAATCATCTGCTTCTTCCTTACTCCGCAATGAAAAGGTAGTATTGTTATCTGCATTATAACTACGGGTTTGCTGTAAAACTTTTTCGCCTTTTTCAACAGTATCAATCAGCCGGTCTACTTCTACATCAATTGCCCGTTTTACATTGCGGATGCTGTTAAGGTTTTTTACTTCAACCCTTGTACCTAATTTGGTTTCGCCTTTTAAACGGATAGAAATATTGGCATCACAACGCATGCTGCCTTCTTCCATATTGCCATCACAAATATTTAACCAACGTACCAAACGACGTAATTCTGTAACATATGCAAAAGCTTCTTCGCTGCTGTGCAGATCGGGTTCACTTACAATTTCTAATAAGGGTACACCGGAACGGTTTAGGTCTATCGCAGTATAATGTTCATCTACATCGTGTAAACTTTTGCCTGCATCTTCCTCCATATGGATACGGTTTAAAAGAATATAGCGTTCTGCTTCCCCTACCTTAATTCTTACTTTGCCATTTTTACAAATAGGTGTTGTGTGTTGACTAATCTGGTATCCTTTTGGTAAATCAGGATAAAAATAATTTTTACGGGCAAAATAATTTATTTGCTCAATATCGCAATTAAGCGCCAGTCCTAATTTTACGGCATATTCAATCGCCTCTTTATTCATTTTTGGCAATGTGCCGGGATGGGCTAATGTTATGGGGCTTATATGCGTATTGGGAGCAGCTCCAAAGCTGGCGTTGTCTCCACAAAACAATTTGCTTTTGGTAAGCAGCTGTGCATGTACTTCCAGGCCAATAACTACCTGATATTTATCATTTTTAATCACGGATGCAAATGTACAAAGAAGTTGGGCCTATAACTTAAAGCGGAATCAGAACTTTTAAAAGTTGCGTATTTTTTAATATGTTGTTAAGCGTACGTTGGCTACAGTTTAAAATCTGTTAAAAGCGTATTTTAATCAAATTTTTTTATGAATACTTTTATTATTGGTATGGTAATCATTGCGTATTCAAATATTTATCGGTTGTTTCTACTAGTATTGTATTTAAAGCCTTCTTTATCCAATGCAATTATTTACATCTTGACCTGATTTTTAATTGCTGGAATTTTTATGTACATCAATTTTAATAGATCAACAATTAGTACTGTTATAGTAATTATTATATGTGCAATTGGATCAGTTGCTCGGGTGGTAAGTATAAACAAAAATCAATCTGCCAACAACTAAAAGCTGTTAATTGTCAATCAATGGATTTTTGCAGGTTCACTATATTTTAATTTATTTGGTTTGGTACAATAAGCAACAACCCAAGACGTTTTTTTAAACTTCATTTAAACTTAAGTTGATAAGTAAGTCTATACCTAAAATCATTGACATGAAATACGTGCTTACAATTATTACCCTATTATCTTTTATTTCCTGTAAAAAATCTTCTTCAGACTCCACAGTAGAACCCACAAAAACAGACAGTTTTACTGTTACTATTAACAATGGTTATGGTGCTGGAAAATATAAAACAGGAGATACTGTACATCTATTTAGCGTTGCATATACGGATAACCAGTTATTTGATAAATGGAGCAGCAGCGATATTGCTGTTTTAAATGCTTTTGAAGAATGGCATACTTGGTTTGTGATGCCTGCAAAAGATATTTCGTTTACTGGAAGTTTAAAAAGTATTTTGCCGGTTACAATACAGTATGAACAAATTAGGGGAAGAGACAGGTTTAAGCCGGTATATTATTATTTTTCGACTGGCAACAAAGGGTTTGTTTATCTTTTGCATGGCACGGGTGGCAATGCAGCCAATGTAGTTAACAATTATGAATTTAAGCAATTGTATAAAGAGCTGGTAAATGATAATTTTGGTATTATAATTACAGAAGCAGAAGAGTCTACCACCGGCATTGATGCAAATGGGGATGGAAAAATAAGATGGCTTGCTACGCCGGTAGACAGTATTGCTAATGTAGATTATGCCAATATTAAAATAATTACAGACACTTTTTATAATCGGGGGGTAACCAACCGCAGTAAATTTCGCTATTCAGCAGGGATGAGTAATGGGGGTGCTTTTTCTGCGGCACTTTCTTACGTTTATAAATATAAAGCCGGTATAAGTTATTGTGCACCGAGTGGTATAAATGTTGCACAAATTTCCTCTATACCTTTTCAGTTTTGTATGGCCAGGTACGATAACAATGAAAATGTAGGCCCACAGGGAAATATTGATGCGCTTAACAATTCACTTACGTTAACCGGACGTGGTATTTGCAGTAAATATTTTATTAAAGAACATGCCCCGCTGTATCCTGAACGCTTTGCAAGAAGAGGAGATATAACAATTGCTAAGTCTGCTGCTGTATTCAATGAATTAAAAAGAAAAGGTTATCTGGACAGCAAAAATTATTTTATTGGCTTTTCAGATGCACTGTCAACCACATATCAAACAAGCCCGCTTTCTTTTCCTCAACTGAATGATTTAACGCCTTTACAAAAGCTTTTTGTGATAAAACAAATTGACCTATCAGTTTCGGATCACAAGATGTATAGCGATTATAACAAGGCAACGCTTAAATTTTTAAATGCCCAATGTCAGTGATGTGTGCGTTAATGAAATACCTGCAATAATAAAAAACCATCCGCCAACAATTAAAGTATGCCGACGAATGGATTTTTGAAGGACGGCTCTTTATAAATTGGCTGTTTTAAGTTTTTTTGGAATTTTTACATCAAAATTCATCTCCGTTCCGTTTCTTTTCGCTTTAATGGTATAGGCTGATTTGTCTGCAACTTGCTGTAGTTGCTCTCTTGCATCATCAGTATTGCTTATTTTTTCACCATTTATTTCTGTGATGATATCATCTTTTTTTAGTCCTGCTTTTTCTGCAGCAGAAGCATCTTCCACATCAATTACTTTTACATTGCCGCCTTCTTCGGTATCCTGAATTTTTAAACCTAATTTTTTTTGGCGGGGAAATGCGTCCGTAAGCATGTCTTCATTTCCATCAAAATTGAAAGTTCCATTCATATCCATATCTGCCAAAGGGGGGGGCGGTGGTATTGGGGCACGTGGTGCTTTAAAAGAACGCACCATTGTATTAGGATGTTTAAATTTAAAACGTATATCCCTGCTTTCTTTTCTTTCACCCAATATTGCTTTTACTTCTTTCTTTTTACCATCTCTTTTGTAGTATACATTTATTTCTTCTTTTGGTTTTTTACCTGATATGATATTGGCCAGCACATCTCCATCGGTTACCTTTTCATCGCCAATTTTTGTAATGATATCCTCTTTTTTTAAACCAGCTTTTTCTGCAGCACTTCCTTTTGATACGTCTACAATTTTAGCACCGTCGGTTGTTTTTTCTGTTGTTACTCCCAAAAAAGGACGTGAAGAAGTTTCTCTGGATAATCTTTCTAAAATCTCGTTATTGGGTTCCATCATATCTTTCATTCCTTCTAACCCTTCCAATCCTTCAAAATTAAAATTCATATTTCTATCTCCGTCATGAAAAATCATTTTTCTTTTGTTGATGGTAATTCCATCATTTTTAAATTCTATCAATGGCTTTCCATTAATTAAAACCTTGTCTCCATTGATCTCAACAATTAATTTTATTTCTTTATCTCCTCTACTTTTAATAATGATTTCCTGCTGTTCTTTTTTTTCCGGCTTTTCCAACTTTTCCTTTTTTTCTATCTTTTCTGGCTGGGCAACAGCAGTAAAGCAAATGCTAATGTAACTTAGTGTGAGTGCGGTAAAAATTATCTTTTTCATTTTAATTATTTTGATATACGAAATGATTAGTAGATCAAATATAGAAAGAATTATTTAATTACGAAAACTTTCGCAGGTTATTTATTTGCTTTAACAAAATTTTTTAATTGCTGGGTTTTTAATTACCGGCTGTTGAATTATTTCCGGCCTGTTTCAAAAAATTAACGCATGGTGTTCAATTGCAGAAAGTGTTCCACAATGCTTTTTTTGTATAAGAGGGCGATGCAACGATGATGCCCAAGGCTATGCATTTGCCCGGATAAAAATTAAATTAATTCAGAAACATGTTTGTGTATGTTCATAGCGATTTTATCTGTCGGAAGATCATTTTCATCATTTCCAAAAGGGTCTTCAATTTCTTCTGCAATTAACTCAAGACTTGCGAGCACATAAAAAATAAATGCCACCACTGGTATAACATAATAGCCGAGGCTAAACACGTATCCAAAAGGCAAGGTTATTACATAGAAAAAAATGAATTTTTTAATAAAAACGCTGTACGAAAAAGGGATGGGTGTATTTTTAATTCTTTCGCATGCACCGCAAATATCTGTAAAAGATTGTAGCTCTGCATTGAGGATGATAAGGTGATCGCCGTTAATTTTTTGTTCTTTATATAATTGTTGAATGTGTTTAAACATCAGTAATGCTACCTGGTTGGGAATGTGCTTTTCGTTATCAATATGTTTAAAAGCAGGATGTTTTGCATCTTCTTCAAATAATTCTATTCTGGTTTTTTCTGACTTAAGATGGTTGCTCAACGCATAAGCATATGCTGGAATTATTTTACGAAAAAAAGCACGATGTTCTTTGTCTTCTTCGGGTAATATGGTGGCTAATTTAATAGCAAGGTTGCGGCTGTTATTTACAAGGCTGCCCCACAGTTTACGACCTTCCCACCAACGGTCGTAAGCAGTATTTGTTCTAAAAACCAATAGCATAGAAATGGCAAAGCCAAGCAGGCTGTGCATTAATGGTATGTTTTTTACGTAACTGGCAGCAGAGAGTTTAAAATAGACTATTTCAAAATAAGCGATGATCCATGAATAAATGCAGATGGCTATAATAAGTGGAAATAATCGTCGAAAGCTATCTGCTTTGTGAAGACGGAAAAGAAAAGTAAACCATTCTTTTGGGTTGTA
>JANXSK010000203.1 GCA_025352695.1 Ferruginibacter sp.
AATACTTAGCTGAAACAACAACTTATTAAAATAGCTAAAAAATGAAAACAACGCACAAGCATTACTAAAAATAAACCCCACCAAATGGCGGCGCCAGGGTTTTGAAACCGCATGGTGTACAACAGACGGTTGGTTGCAAAAACCCTTATAAAAATAACCCTTAGGCAGCAACCTTAAGGAAAAATTAATTATAAAAATGAAAAAGATCACAACTAACGGCAGAAGCTTTGGCACTGCCCAAAGCCTTACCAGGCAACAGTTAAAAAATGTAATGGGTGGATCGGCAACACCTACAACTATTGTGCAAAGCTGTACTGTAAGTACTGATTGCCAAAACAAGGCATTGAATCTTGCATCGGCGACTGGATCTGTTAGTTGTACTGGGAAAAAATGTAGCCGAACTGTACTGTCAGTAACTTGTGATGGTACTACTACATGGTGTTAATTTAATTCAAAACTATCCTATTTACTAAAATGGGGTAGTTTTTAAAGCAATTTAAGATGTATTCCAAATTCGAATTTTTGGTCATATTAATATTTTTATTCACTGTGTCAAAGATCAATGCTCAGGAAATAAATTTTGTTAGTTTGGGCAGATTTATTGACACTTCAATAAGAAATGGTGGTCATATGCAAACGCAAAAGATTGACAACAATGGATTGTATAACGTTGGAAATTATGACGACTATATTATTAAGGAATTCTATTTTCAACCTGTTCAATTTTATAACTCTCAGTGGGAAAAAAAAAGGGTAAATCAATCAATGTTAAATTTATATGAAGAGAGGTACAAAGAAAAGGCAGGTATTTTTTGCATTGATAGTATCAATAACAAAATACAGATATTAATTTCATTGGATGCTAAAAATAATAAAACGATAATCTTCGATTTGAACCATAATCAAAATTTCACTGATGATTCGGCTTATATATTTATTCGGGAAACTGAAAAGGAAAAAATACGTGTTGTTGCTAGGGATTTACCAGTTATAAAAATACCTATTGCATATTGTTTGCCGAACATGAAAAGTTTTTTTGATACAATCTTTATTCGCCCTTATCCTTATCCCTCTGCCTTTACATACACTGATAGTATTGAAAATCGTTATTATCTTATGATAGAAAATGCCATGGCAAAAAAGGGTTTTTTAAATATTAATGGAGATAATTATTCAGTAATAGTTTCAAGTGGAAGGCCACTTCCTTTGTACAATCTACCTTATACAAAAATCTTTATAAATGATTCGGAAAATAATAATAATCGAGTGGAATACTATGAAATCGGAGACACTGTAAAAATAAAAAATGGTGCAATAAGATTAGATTCAGTGACAAAATTTGGTGATACGTTATTCTATAAAAGCATATTCACTAAAGATATTTTTGACCTCTGGAAAACTAAAATCCCAAATATGAAACTAACAGACATATACGGAGAGAAACGTTATATATGGTTTGACAAAAAAGTTACATTAATTGATTTTTGGGGAAGCTGGTGTAAGCCGTGTATTGCAAATATTCCCAAATTAAAATCCTTATATAAAAAATTAAAAAGTAAAAAATTTCAAATAGTTAGTATAGCATTTGAAGATAAAAGGAATATAATTAAATTAAGAAAGATTGTTAAAAAAGAAAAGATTAACTGGGTAAATATTTTCCAGAATATTGATGATGAAAGTGCCTCGTCTCTTGTCAAAAAATTTAAGGTAATTAATTTTCCGACATTCATTTTGGTTGATGAAAAGGGGAATATTATTGTCAGAAGCAGCGATACTGAGGATAATTTTGAAATGATTATTGATAAATTAAATCATTTATTTAGATTACGGTAGAGGTTGTTTATTAAAAAAGCTTAGAGATATTTAGAACCTTAAAAAATAGAAAGTATTTTAACGGACTATAATAATACCCCAATGAAATCATTCCTAATACACACTCAACTTAACGCTATGGATTGCGGGCCCACCTGCCTGCGCATGATAGCAAAATGGCATGGGCGGCATTTTAACCTGGAAGGGTTGCGGCAAGCAAGCGGCTTTAACAGGGACGGGGTGTCTTTATTGGGTATTGGTGAGGCTGCAGAAAAAATTGGCTTCAGAACCCGAGGTGTAAAAATAACCTTGCAGCAACTATTAGAAGATGCTGCCAAACCCTGCATTTTGCATTGGAGCCAAAATCATTTTGTAGTGCTGCCGCCGCAAAATAAAATGGCCAGTAGCATCACCATTGCAGACCCTGCAAAGGGCATGATAAAATATAGCAAACAAGAATTTGCTCAACAATGGCTTAGCACAACAGAAGGTGGAGAAGCAACAGGTATTGTGCTGCTGTTAGAAACTACGCCTGCTTTTTATGAGCAGGAAAATGAAAAGCAAAAAGGCTTAAGCTGGATTTTTCTTTTTGGTTATGTAAAGCAGCAAAAAAGGTTTATTGCGCAATTAGTTGTTGGCTTGTTAATTGGCAGCCTTATGCAACTCATCTTTCCATTTTTAACCCAAAGTGTTGTTGATACAGGCATTAATACACATAACCTACAATTTATTTACCTGATATTAATTGCACAATTTATGCTTTCGTTTAGCCGCTCTGTAGTGGAGTTTATCCGTAGCAGGATATTGCTGCATGTTAGTACAAGAATTAATATTTCCATCCTGTCCGATTTTTGGATAAAGCTGATGCAACTGCCACTTTCTTTTTTTGATACCAAGCAAACTGGTGATACCTTGCAACGCATTGGCGACCATAGCCGTATCCAAAATTTTTTAACTGGCTCTGCACTCAATGTTATTTTTGCTGTTTTTAATTTGATTATTTTTTCCATCGTGCTGTTACAATATAATGCGCAAGTGTTCTTTATTTTTGTGGTGGGCAGTGTACTTTATTTTATCTGGATAAAATTATTTATGAAATACCGTCGCAAGCTCGACTACAAGCATTTTGCACTGGCAAGTAAAGAAAATACAGCCACCATGCAACTTATTTACGGCATGCAGGACATTAAACTAAATGGTGCGGAACACCTGCGTCGTTGGGAGTGGGAGGGCTTGCAGGCTGCTCTTTTTCGCCTTAGTTTCAAAAGTCTTTCTATTAGCCAATATCAGCAAGCTGGGGCATTTTTTATAAATGAAGGTAAAAATATACTGATTACTTTTTTTGTGGCGAAAGCTGTTTTTGATGGTCAACTAACACTTGGCGCTATGCTGGCGGTGCAGTATATCATTGGCCAACTGAACAGCCCTGTGGAGGGATTGATAGGCTTTGCCCAACAGGCACAGGATGCAAGGATCAGCCTTGAAAGGTTAAATGAAATACATGCTTTGGAAGACGAAGAGCCAGCAGGTAAACAATTATTGCATCACCTTCCACCTGTGGCCACAATACGAATTAGTAATTTTTCGTACACTTACCCCGGTGCAGGCAATGAACCGGTATTGAAAAATATTAATCTCACCATTCCGGAAGGAAAGGTAACCGCTATAGTGGGGGTGAGCGGCAGTGGCAAAACTACTTTGCTAAAATTACTGCTCAGGTTTTACGAAAATTATAAAGGGGAGATAATCATTGGAAAACCGATACTAAACAACGAAGTACCTACATCAGCCTTGTTGCGCAAACCTGCTTATACATCAGAAGCAGATAGCGGTAGTGGAATAAGACTATCGTTGGTGAGTCCAAAGTATTGGCGAAGCCGCTGTGGTAGCGTATTACAGGATGGTTATATATTTAATGACAGTATAGCTATTAACATTGCTATCGGCGACGAAACACCTGATTATCCTAAATTAATTGAGGCCTGCAGGATGGCTAATATCTTAACATTTATAGAATCGCTGCCTTTGGGTTTTGATACAAAGATTGGTGCAGAGGGCAATGGCATTAGCATGGGGCAGAAGCAGCGCATTTTCATTGCCAGGGCTATTTATAAAAACCCAGATTATATTTTTTTTGATGAAGCCACTAATTCCCTGGATGCAAACAATGAAAAAGTAATACTGGAAAATATGCATGCTTTTTTTGCTGGGCGAACTGCCGTGGTAGTAGCACATCGGCTAAGCACTGTAAAGCATGCTGATAATATTGTGGTGTTGCACAATGGTGAAATTGTAGAAGAGGGAACACACCAGCAACTATCTCAGCAAAAAGGATATTATTACGAATTGGTAAAAAATCAATTGGAATTAGGGAATTAGAATAAGAAAACACAGAAAATAAAAATCAGTTTTTAAAATATATTTTATGCCGATAGTTATTGATGCAAAAGGCGAAATGACCACAGCTCTACCGCCACGAGTACGCCGAAGCGAAGCGGTAAATGAAATTATCAGCGACCGACCATCATTTTTGGTAAGATGGGGGTTAAGTGTCTTCTTACTTGTATTGGTTGGTATTATTTGTTTATCATGGTTTATCCGCTATCCGGATATTGTAACTGCCAAAGCAAAAATTACTTCGCTGAACGCCCCTAAAGCTATTATTACAAAAACAGGCGGCAAGCTGGTTGCATTAAATGTTAAGGAAGATGATAAGGTGGAGGCTGGCACCATCATTGGCGCCATGGAAAGTATTGGAAACCCTCGGCAGGTTCTGCAACTGGATACAATGCTGCATAGTTTAACTCAATTAGTAGAAGCAAACAATACTAGCAATTTTAAATATTACACAGAGCTAAAATATGCACAGCTTGGCGAATTGCAAACTGCGTATCAAACATTTGCACAAGCCTTATTAGCTTATTGCAATTATATACCTGGAGGTTTTTTTGTAAATAAAAAAACGTTGTTGATAATCGATAAGGAGCGTTTACAAAATCTGAAACAAAAATTAGAAGCACAGAAGAAATTATCTGAGCAAGACCTGGTGCTTGAACAAAAAACAATGGACGCACAAGATCAATTATTGAAAGAAAAAGTTATCTCGGCTCTGGAATACAGGACTTCAAAAAGTAAATTGTTAAGTAAGATGCTCAGCCTTCCTCCGGCAGATGCAGGCATCATCAGCAATGCAGGACAACAAACAGATAAGCAAAAGGAAATGATGGAACTGGATAACCAGATCATACAGCAAAAAATGATTTTTATACAGGCTTTAAGCACATTTAAAAATGGGGTGGAAGATTGGAAAAACAGGTTCCTTTTAATTGCACCTTTACGAGGCAGGATAGCTTTTGCCACTTTTTTACAAACGTCTCAGCAGTTGCAGGCTGGCCAAACCATTTGTTATATCAATCCTGAAAACAGCAGTTACTATGCAGAAATGTTTATACCCCAAAATAATTTTGGTAAAGTAGCAACAGGGCAAAAAGTGCTGTTGAATTTTCAGGCATTTCCTAACCAGGAATATGGAAGCTTGGTTGGTAAAATAGACTTTATTTCCCGTATTCCAACAGACAGTGGTTACCTGGCAAAAGTTGTTTTAACTGAGGGCTTAACCACCAACTATCATAAAAGTATCCAGTTTCGTGATGGATTAATAGCCTCCTCACAAATCATCACAAAAGATATGCGCTTGTTGCAAAGGATGTATTTTACTTTGATGAAAAATGTAGAGCAGAAATGAATACCCAATCTTGTGTCTTTTTAACTGAGAATAACAATAGCATTATTTTACTCTTCAAAGGTTGCCAACGCACAATTGCCCATTAATCTTATCACCTAAAAATAACAGTACCCAACTGTTTGGTTAATTCAATTTCCATGTGTTTTAAATGCTGGTGTATTTGTAAAAATACCATTTGCTCTTCTATGGTATGTTCTTTTTCCAGGGCACGCTGATTTTCATCCATCATGCGTTTTATCTTTCTTAATTTAAGATAATTAAGCGTACTAAAAACTTCCTCTTTATATAAATCTTCCCTTGTAGCAATCTTGCCTTCAAATATTTTTTTCCAGTTATGGCTTATTTCAGAGGTATAATCCATCACACTTACAACCAGTGCACTCAATATAAAATCTTCGTGGTATAAAAATGTTTTGGCATTTGGTTCCAGCCCGGCATCGTACATGGTTTTATAAGTTTTTACCAGGCCGGTCAGGCTTTTATTATCGATCATTTCTTCCAGTTGATTGCTTTCAATCTCTGCAAAAATGTGATCGGCAACTCTTACTTGTTCATCCCATTGCTTTAAACCAAATTCAATCAAACTCCTTACCATGGCCCTTTCATGCTGCTCATCTTTATTTAATAAACCAATGGCATCGTCTTCAATTTCAAATGGCTGTACGGGAGGAGCAAAATTATCGTTGTTGTCCTGCCTGTTTTGCCGGTTCTCTTCTTTGGTAATTTTTTCTCTGATGAATTTGTTTACCAGTGCATGAAGGCCGCTTTCTTCAATCTTTAATAATTCTGCACTTTGTTTAATGTAATCCTGTTGCCGGGTAAAATCTTCTGCCTTATTTATTTTAGAAATAGTTTCGGCTACCTGGTTTACTATGGCTGATTTTTTTACAGAATCATTACCGGCATCTTTTAAAGAAACCTCTAATTGAAAAAGGATGAAATCTTTTTTATTAGCAACGATAAAATCTTTAAATGAAGCAGCACCTACTTTGTTTACATAACTATCCGGGTCTTCCTTATCCGGTATTAGCACCAGTTTTACATTTAGGCCTTCTTCCAGCGCAAGATCCATTCCACGAAGTGCAGCTTTAATACCTGCACTGTCGCCATCATAAATTATAGTAAGATTATTGGTATATTTTTTTACCAAACGCAACTGATCGGGAGTAAGTGATGTACCCCCGCTGGCCACCACATTTTCTATACCAGCCTGGTGTAGTGATACCACATCTGTATAGCCTTCTACCAGCAAACATTCGTCTGCTTTATCAATGGCCATACGGGCAAAATAACTACCATATAAAATTTTACTTTTTACATAAATGTCATTTTCCGGCGTGTTGATATATTTGGGGGCCTTATCATTTGTTTTTAAAATTCTTGCTCCAAACCCAACCACCTTGCCGCTTTGGTTGTGTATGGGAAAAATAATTCTGCCCCTGTAATTATCTACCGGCCTTTCATCCCGTACAGCAACCAGGCCACTTTTTTGCAATAGTTCAATATTATATTGCGATTGAATAGCTGCTTTGGCAAAACTATCTCTGGCTTCGGGATTAAAACCTATCTGAAATTTTTTAATGATCTCTTCTCTAAAACCACGTTGTTTTAAATAGCTCAATCCAATATCCTGTCCCTCTTCGGTATTTAATAAATGGTTACTAAAAAATTGCTGTGCAAAATTGTTAATGATAAATAAACTTTCTGCACTCTGTTGTTGCAGCTTTTGTTCCGGCGAAACTTCTGTTTCTTCTATTTCAACATTGTAGCGTTGCGCCAGCCAACGTAATGCTTCTACATAGGTGTACTTTTCATGCTCCATCAAAAAGCCAATGCTGTTGCCACTACGGCCACAACCAAAACACTTATAAATTTCTTTTGCCGGCGAAACGGTAAACGAAGGGGACTTTTCGTTATGAAAAGGGCAAAGCCCGAGGTAATTGGTACCTCTTTTTTTTAGCTTTACAAAAGTGCCTACTATTTCGATAATGTCGATCCTGCTAAGTATCTGTTGTATGGTGTTGGGAGAAATCAAGAATTTTAAATTGTTTATTTACGCAAATGTAAGACAGCATCTTTTTATTGATGTTTTTGATTTTTTACAATTGTTTTTTGTTTTTAAACTTATTTATGGCATGGTTTATGAAATTTCCTTCATCTTTTTATCCTAATTAACAACAAACTTATACCTTTAACGATTAAAATTATATTTGAGATGAAGAAACTTTCCTTTTTTGCCGCAACAATGCTTTTTATTAATATAGCAGTTGCACAGAGTTTAGATGATATTAAAAAATATGTGCTGCTCAACCAAACCAAACCGGCAAAAGAAGCGGTTGATAAATATTTGGCAGTACCCAAAAATGCCTTAAAGCCTGATGGCTGGTATTATAAAGGGTATACCTATGATCTTACTTCTAAAGATTCTGGCTTAACGCTTGTGCAGTCAAATGCGTTAAAAATCGAGTCTTTTGATGCGATGAAAAAGTATTTTGAGTTAGATCCAAAGGGTACACTTTCTCTTGAACAAAATAATTCTGTTTTGTTTGATTTGTACGTGGGGTACTCTTCCGAATTGGGCGTAAAAGCGTATACCCAAAAAAATTACGAAGCTGCAAATGAATATTTTAAAAAAGCGGTTGAAATTCACGACTTTATTTTTTCAAAAAGCCTTGCTGGTGCAAACAATTTTAAGTTTTCGGCCATGGATACAACTTTAATTTTATACACAGCTATTTCAGCCAATGATGCCAAGAAAAAAGATGATGCTGCAATGTATTATAGAAAATTAGCAGACGCTAATATTGCAGATACGCAATACGTAGATGCCTATCAATATCTGGCAGACTATTATAAAACAAAAAAGGACGATGTTAACTTTGCAGCAATTATTGAAAAGGGTAGAAAATTATATCCTAAAAATAATGATTATTGGATGGCACTGGAAATTGAGCAAGCTACCGATGGTGTAGAAAAGCCTCAAATTTTTGATAAATACGAAGCGTTAATTGCCAAACATCCTGAGAATTATGTGTTGCCTTTTAATTACAGTGTTGAATTGTACAAATATATTTATTCTGATGAATTAAAGAACGCTAACACCAACGTGTATAAAGATAAATTAACCAAGGCTTTAAATCAGGCCATTGCTATCAAATCTACACCGGAAGCTAACTTTTTAATGGCTAATTATTTATACAATAATTCCATTGATATATCTGAAGAGGCAAGAAAATTAAAAGGCCCAAAACCTGCAGACCTTAAAAGTAAAAAGGAGCTTGAAGCATTGTCTGCCAAAGAAGTGACTGATGCCATTCCTTATGCAGAAAAGGTAGTAAGTTTATTTGCTGAAAATGCAAAGCCGAAGCCTAGCGAAAAAACAAATTTTAAACAAACCTTAGTGATTTTGAAAAGTATTTATGAAATAAAAAAAGATGCAGCTAAAGTTGCTATTTATGATAAGAAAATAAAAGAGATACAATAGTTTTTTGATAACATATTTTGAAACAGCATATTTTTAATATGCTGTTTTTTTTATAATTTTCCATCAGGATGGTTAACTCAACAGCAGCAATTAAATTAATTGAATGTCCCCGGGATGCTATGCAGGGCTGGAAACATTTGCTACCCACTAAAAAAAAAATCAGCTATATAAATGCCTTATTAAAAGTTGGATTTGATACCCTCGATTTTGGAAGTTTTGTTTCGCCAAAAGCAATACCTCAAATGGCAGACACGAAGGAAGTTTTAAAGGGATTAAAAATTTATGAATCAACAACAAAATTGCTCGCCATAGTAGCCAATTTTCGTGGAGCTGAGGAAGCAGTGGTGTATGATAAAATTAACTATCTAGGGTTCCCATTTTCTATTTCTCCAACATTTCAATTGCGCAATACAAACAGCACTATTGAAGAATCGTTAAAGCGGGTAGACGATATTCAAAATTTATGTATTCAAAATAAAAAAAAATTAGTGATTTATATTTCTATGGGTTTTGGCAACATTTACGGAGATGCCTATGATGAATCAATTGTGTTACATTGGATAGATAAAATTGCGGCAATGGATATAGAAATTATTTCTATTGCAGATACGGTTGGTATAGCCACACCACAACAGGTAAGCGCCATTTTAAAAACAGTTATCCCCGCTTATCCAGGTACAGAAATCGGTGTTCATTTACATGCTAGCCCTATTAATTGGAAGGTTAAAGTGGATGCTGCATTGCAGCAAGGTTGTCGCCGTTTTGATGGTGCATTAAAAGGCATTGGTGGCTGCCCAATGGCTGGTAACGAACTGATTGGCAATATGGATACAGAATTGATGATACCTTACTTTAAGGAACTTTATTTACTTGGCAATTTAAATGAAGCAGCATTACAAGTATGCAGCAAACTGGCCAATGAAATATTTATTTAATAGCACACGCTTTAAACGACGCTATTCATTTTCTTACCCAATTTTGTACGTACAGCAGATTTATGTATAATTTAAAAAGTTATTTTTGCCGATGAACTTTCATTTAGCGTTTGCACCTAAACCTTTTACAATACAAATTAAACATCAGCAAAAAATGTTGCTGATAGGCTCTTGCTTTACAGAAAATATAGCAACTAAATTAAAGCAACATAAGTTTGAAGTGCTCGAAAATCCAAATGGAATTTTATTCAATCCAATCAGTATTACAAAATCTGTTATTGCTTACATTGATAATAAGCAATACACAGATAAAGACTTATTTTATCAAAATGAATGTTGGAATAGCTGGGAGCACCATAGCCGTTTTTCTCATCCTGATAAAGAACAATGTTTAAAAGATATTAATCAATCTCAACAACAGGCGCATGCTTTTTTAAAAAATACTGACTGGGTATTGATAACACTTGGCGCCGCCTTTGTATACACCTTAAATTTAGCTGATAGTATATCCGAAGAAGATAGTGCAGGAGCCGATGGAGATGTAGTTGCTAACTGCCACAAAGTACCCACAGATAAATTCAATAAAAAATTATTGAGGCAAGATGAAATAGTAATTCCCCTGCAACAAATGCTTGATAGATTATTAACCTTTAACCCAGCAATAAAAGTAATCTTTACCATCAGTCCAGTGCGTCATTTAAGAGATGGCTTTATAGAAAATAATCGTAGTAAAGCCATGCTGATACAAGCTGTACATTCGCTGGTTGATAAAGGAGAAAATCTATTTTATTTTCCGGCCTACGAGTTGGTTATTGACGATTTAAGGGATTACCGTTTTTATGCA
>JANXSK010000241.1 GCA_025352695.1 Ferruginibacter sp.
GGCCAGCCCGCAACATTGGGCAGATCGCCAATATTTTGTTGCATACCGGCGGCTTGCGATTGCAGAAAACCCCACATATTATAATTGGCCAACAAATCATCCGTAAGGGGAAATACAACGGCATATTCCCTAACCAAACCCACGCACATATCTATCGGACTTTTTATCATGGTACCCCTGATACTTTGATTAAAAAAATGCTGACTGCTAAAAAGTGTTTTTAAAACGGGCTTTATTTCATAATTATTTTTACGGAAAATTTTTGCCAACGGTACAATGATATGCTCTTCAGTGGTATCATCTATGGTATAAAAAACAAAAAACCGGTACAGCTTTCTACAGATAAATTTTGACAATTCTTCCTGTGCAAAGATCATGTCCAGCAGGTCATCCAACTCCTCGGCACCATCGGCACCCTTGCGGCCTTTGATAAGGGTATTGTTGTAGAAGGAAGAAAATTGTTTGTCCCCATCGTCATGCCTTTTTGCATCAAAGGCAACCGTGAGGGTTTTAGCATCAATTGTATAACCGGTTAAAACCCTTGCCGCTGCTTTTACATCTGCCTCGGTGTAATGAGACCCTGGCCCTTTGCCCATCGTAAATAGTTCCTGCAATTCCCGTCCATAATTTTCATCCGGAGCTTTTTTGGTGCTGGCATACCCATTCAGGTAACGCAACATTCCCAGGTCGGTACTGATGGCTTTTACGAGTATTTTAAAATTGCCCAACGCATGCTGCCGCAGCAATATATTGTGGCGGTAACAGTAAACCGGGTTGTCAATAATATTAGTTTCAGTTGAAAAATGATTGTGCCAGAACAACACCATTTTTTCTGTCAGGCTTTTATCCTGGTTTATCATAAGGCCCGTCCACCATTGTTTATAAGAGTTGCGCCGCCTGTAATTAACCATACCATTGAAATTACTGGCATTTACCCACGTACTACCCAGGGGCACCTGGTCATCTGATATCTTATCGTCATTGTAATTATTAATGGGTGCAGTTGACGGTACCGGCGCATCTGAAAGTATTTGCTCTACAGATTTTTTAAACGATTTATTTTTAAAATAATCTATATCTGCCGGCTGTGCGCCAAACATGGTATGTTTTAAAAAATGCACTACAGCGGGAGTGTCCCATCTGCCCTTATATTTTTTCAAGGTGCTTTTCAGTGTAGTCGTATCCATCACTTTACCTGAAGTTTGCGGCTTAGAAAAAAGTGTACTGAAAAAAAGTTTTCTGTCCATACTGTAACTTACTTCATTAATGATACCTTAAAGGATTAAATGAGTTTCGTTTGCATAAACTTAACAAAGCAGTAATAAAAATAAACGCTGTAAATAAAAATTGCAGCCTTGCCGAAAACAGATCAGCGTAAATGCTGCTACCTTTGCAGCGATGAAAAAAATAGAGGAATTACGGATTGTTTTTATGGGCACACCCGAATTTGCAGTAGCCTCACTGGACAAAATGGAAAAGGCCGGTTGCACCATAGTTGGTGTGATAACTGCCCCAGATAAGCCGGGAGGCCGTGGTATGGAGCTACAGCAAAGTGCGGTAAAAAAATATGCTGTTGAAAAAGGTTTCTACATTCTACAGCCAGAAAAATTAAAGAACCCAAATTTTTTAGAGGAACTAAAAATCCTCAATGCAGATGTACAAATTGTAGTTGCATTCAGGATGTTGCCCGAAGTAGTTTGGAATATGCCGCCGATGGGCACCATCAATGTACACGGCTCTTTACTACCGCAATACCGTGGTGCAGCACCTATTAACTGGGCCATCATCAATGGAGAAAAAGAAACGGGTGTTACTACTTTTAAATTGCAGCAACAGATAGATACCGGCAATATTTTATTGCAGCAAAGTTTTGCTATTGGTGAGCAGGAAACAGTTGGTGAAGTGCATGACCGCATGAAGATTATTGGTGCTAACCTTTTATTAAAGACGCTGGAAGAATTATCTGCCGGTAATATTCGGGAGCAAGTACAAACTTTAGTAGATAATAATGAGAGGTGGGCAGAAGAAGGTTCAGCAAATGGCTATGACAATTTACTAAAACATGCCCCTAAAATATTTACAGAAACCTGTTTAATAAACTGGGGTAAACCTGTGCAGGAGGTATACAATTTCATTAGGGGCTTATCGCCGTACCCTGCTGCATTTACTTTTTTAAATGGAAAGAAAATGAAAGTTTATAAAGCAGATAAAGTTTATAAAACACCTGCTGTTTCTACAGGAGAATTTGAAACCGATGAAAAATCATTTTTACAATTTGCTTGTACCGATGGCTATATTTCTATTACAGAATTACAGTTAGAAGGGAAAAAGAAAATGATGGTGGTGGATTTTTTAAGAGGATATCGTTGGGTTGGTTAAAATATGCAGACATTGGATTGAGATATTAGATATTGCCAGAAAATTTTAAAATCGAAAATCTAAATATCCTGTTCTAATACTCTTCAAAATAAAGAGACCCAATATCTCAATATCAGATTATAATACTATCTCAAAATAATAAACTCCAATATCTTTGTGCAATGTTAAGTATTAGTAACCGTGGCCACCAAATGCCATCATCGCCCATTCGCAAATTAGTGCCTTTTGCAGAAGCTGCTAAAAAAAGAGGTACAAAAGTATATCACCTTAATATCGGCC
>JANXSK010000033.1 GCA_025352695.1 Ferruginibacter sp.
AGAATCTTTTTATCCTTTTCTTAATAAATACCCCAATCATACATTCACGAACCTTCGATAAAGCATTTGTCTTGTTTATCGTTTTTATATATTTTAGATTTGCTTCTTTACTTTGCTCCCGTACTTTTTGCTCTATCGGAAAACTCATTGCCGCACAAATATTCATTGAAAATATTCCTGCATAAAAGTCTTGCTTTACCAATAATGCAGACATTCCTGAAAACGATTCCAGATCAGCTCTGACTTTAAATAATTTGTAGGCTTCTTCAATTCCCCATCTAAAATGATATAATTGTTTCAGGCTATCAAGGGTGTATTCTTTCGCATTGGTAAGGCTTGTACAAAGTATTTCTTTTTTACCATCTCCTAGTTCTATCACCACAATCCGAACAGTTACTTTATCTGTTTCTCCCTTAAAAGTATGTTGCAAATCCATATCCTTTTTGGGAAGTTTAAAGGTGACAATTTTACTGGTTTCCTTTTTTTGCAGCATGGCATTTACTTCATTCCACCAGTTGTCCTTTAACCTAACACAAAAACCTATATTCCTATGCTGTAACTCATACAGCAAGCCAATACTTGGGTATCTCCGATCTAAAAGCAGGATATCATTTGCCATAAAGTCAACCTCTTTCAACTGTGTTTTTAAGCGTGTTGTTTCATGCACTTTAAACGCATCAATCTTAGCACTTAAGGTCAGTAAATTAAGGACATCATATACCAACGATATTTTAGCTATAGATTTTTCAGCATCTCCCTTGGAACCAAATCCTATAGGCTCAAAATCAGCAGCGATATTTTTACTGGTAGGTAACATAATGGTACTGCTATCACAGGCTAAAATTCTGTGCTTACCCCATAATAAATATGGAGCACCTCTATAAAAAGAATTTACCACCGATTGACTCAACTCGCTAAAAGCTTCGGGTTTTAATTTTGAACGGGCTTGTGTAAAGGCACTTTTGGTTACATGCTGAATGCTATAATCGGAGTTGTTTATCTTGCCGAAGAAATCATTTAATTCTCTTTGAATGGAACGTCTCAATAATTGTAAAATAAAAAGGAAAGTAATCTTAAAGGTTAAAATCCGGACCCGTATAAATCCTTTACTGCCGTTGGTATTTCGGCGTTTAAAATCTTTATCATCCAGATTCGTATTTATATTGTTAAAAATGTTACCCCTATAATCCTATGCGTTTTTTTTACTTTGCAAAGATATAAAAATACCTAAGATTTACCTCCAATTTTCCTTAACTTAACGGCATTGGTTTATAAGTTTATTTATGACCGTAGACTTGATACACAGGAAGGCAATTCTTATGGAGGTGCACAGGAATTAAATACTGTGCCCTATTTTACAGTTAAAGATGATCAGGGAATTACTTATTCTAAAGTATATAATTTTATATATCCCGTTGATGAAAAAGGTAGAACTATTTTGATGCAGGATGTAAAGTACTATTCAAATAGAGCACTTTCAAATGCTTTATTAAAATGGCAAAAAGGAGGCCAGGCATCATCAGGTAAATTCAATACTTCTGCAGCTGCCTGCTTTATGGCACCGATAGAAGTAAGACCAATTAGTTGTGAACAGACAGATGAAAAAAATAGTTGACGGGTATTGAAGAGGTTGTGCAAACTGCTGCCTTTGACTCATACACTTTCAGTTTGCAATGGAACAATAGACCTGTTAGCCCCAATGAAAAATTTCCTCAGTATTATCAATTTACGTAGTTTTTACAAGCAACATCGTTGGAATATAAAATTCATCAAACGCTTTATAATAACTTTTGGATTGTTAAGCTGTGTATTTGATTACCTCACATTTGGTGTATTACTTTTTTAATAAAAGAAGTTGAAAAGATATTTCAAACCGGCTGGTTTATAGAATCTGTTATTTCCGCTTCGGTGATAGTGTTGGTGATTAGATCAAGGTTAGCTTTCTTCAGAAGCCTGCTCTGTAAATATTTTAGCATTGTTACCAATATGGTTGTGTTATTTGTATTGGCACTTCCGTTGATGCCCTTTGCTGGATTATTTGGTTTTGTGAGATTGCCATTGTCATTTTACGAATGGATGTTGTTGATTGTAGCAGTTTATGTTTTCTCTGCAGAAAAATTGAAGCAATGGTTTTATCGGAAAATAGAGAACCAGGCTTAAGGTGGCTCAATAGGCATTCTATTTTTTTATATAAATCTCTAACCAGCTGCAACAGTGCAACAAAAATTAATGGAATAGAAAATAGCATATAAAAAATTTGCAACTAACCAACTTCCTGTACATAAATTGTTTCCAACTGTATCCAGATTATTATTGCACAAGCCACATAAATACTGAACGACCAAGCTAAGCGTAAACTGTAAACTGGATCCCGAAAGTAGTATTAAATATATCAATCTTCCTCCAGCAACACACGGCCTTCTGTGTTCCAATTTTTAGGTTTTACTGTAGGTTCACTACTATATCAGCTACGAGGAATTTGTAACATTTACTAACTATTGGGGATAAGGCAAAATAATATATATATATCAAAAAAATAAAACCCACGTCTGTAGTGGGTTTGCTGTTGTGACCTGGATTGGATTCGAACCAATGACCCTCAGCTAGAAGGCTGATGCTCTATCCAGCTGAGCTACCAAGTCTTTAATTTTTTGCAAATATAGGGCAATTCACTTATCCGTTTAGACAGTTTTAAAATTAAAAAAATGTTTTTGCATAAATTT
>JANXSK010000037.1 GCA_025352695.1 Ferruginibacter sp.
CCACATCATAGCCTAATGATTTTTTTGTTCTGGTTATTCCAAGTGCCGTTACTACAATACCGGATAGATCCTGCACATTTGAATCAAGTACAATATGTATTTCTGAAGCATCTGCCAATTTCACTTCCTGGGTTTTATAGCCTACCATACTAAAAATAAGAGTGGCGTTTTTGGATGAAACCTGTAAAGTAAACTTACCAAAACTATTGGTTGTTGTGGCATTGCTGGTAGCTCTTTCAGCAACTGTAACATTGCCTAATGGACCATTTTTATCTTTTACAGTTCCTGTAATTTCTTCCGTTATTGGGATGATATTTTTTACAGCCACTACAATAGAATTAATTGCTGTGGCTTGTTTTATTATGTAAACGTTACTTACTTTCTCGTAGGTTAATCCAACAGGTGTTAATACTTTTTTTAACAAAGTGCCGGGGTTTTTGGGTCTGTCTTTTTCAATGTCATTGTCAATAACTTTTACCTCTTTTAATGCGGCGGCTTCGTAACTGAAATATACATTGTACACACGCCGGAATTTTTGCATAAAAATTTCCAACGAAATAGTGCTTCCTTCAATCCTGTTAAAGCCATCAGCCATACCAGCCTGTTCTATTGCAGCAGATGCAATGCTTTGGGCCTTTACATTATTGGCTGGCAGCACTATAAAACACAATGGTATCAGCAGGGTGGGCAGGAATTTTAAAGCATACTTTTTTTTCATACCTGTTAGTTTAGTGTAGTTAAAATTAAATGTGTAACTGGTTGTGTTGTTCTGTTATTTTAATATTAAGTGTTTTTGAAAGTATGTTTGTAAAAGAGTCCAAATCAGTAACCGGGATAACAGCACTTATTTTTAACCGCTCTATTTTTTTATTTGCAAACACTGTTTCAACGCCATAATATTCATTAATCAGGTTGGTGATGTCAAGCAGCGAAGTGGATGAAAAATTCCATTTACCTTCCGTCCATGCTGAATATAGGAGCGTATTGGTTGTTGATTTTATAAATGCGTTGTGTAAAGTATCAAGTTGTACTTTTTCGCCGGGGCTCATGTAAACGGCTGTTGAATTATTATTGTCTGCACTAACTTTTACTTTACCCGTGATTAATACAATTGCTGTTGCTTTGCTGCGTGCATCTACATTAAATTCAGTGCCAAGTACAGCAATTGATATTGAGTTGGTGTGTACTGTAAAAGGAAGGTGATCTGTTTTTTTCTTTATTTTAAAAAAGGCATTTCCTTCTAGTTTAATTTCACGGTTTTGATTGTTGCCGATGGTACTATTGTAAGTGATGGAGGAGTTGGCATTCAGGATAACCACCGAACTATCTGCTAGCAAAATTTCTTTTATTTCTTTCACCCCTGTGCGATGTACGAGCAATGCCGCTGTTGTTGCTATTGAAGGTTTTTTGTTTAAGAAGTATGCCGTCAACATAACTATGCCTGATAAAATGGCTGCAACTTTTAGCAATTGATAGCTTTTATACTGCATTAGTGTAAAAGATCGAAAAGGCTGATTTATATGATGGAATATATTTTTCTTTAAAACTAATTTTTCTTCTATTGATAATGACTGCACTTTATTTTTATTATTCAATGCTACAACCCTATTTTTTGCTCTTTGGATAAGTTGAAGCTGTTGGGGATTCATTAGTAAATAATTATCCCAGAAATCTACCGTATCACTTTCTGCATAAAATATCCATTGCTGAAAATAATCGTTTTCTACAAACTGATCTTCCGTATATCCAACATAATATGAATGATTATTTTTCACTTCACTGTAGAGAATAGTTTGAAGTGCTGATACTCAATTTTTTATTTTTTTTACAAAAGAAATTTTTGATTCTTATTTTTTCCGTCATATTATCCAGCTTTGGCTTGATGGTGCCAAAAAAAAATGTAAAAGGTAGAATATTTATGAAGTATCCTAAAAAGCTACATTTTTAAAAAGTAACAATAAAAATAAAACTAAACATTAGATTGCGAAGGCGAAGAATAGATCGGAAGGCTAGATTGTTTACAGACTGGTAATTGATACGTAGCTTTTCTGCAATTTGCTCATAGCTAAGGCCTTCGCTAAAATGCAATTCCAGCACCTGCTTTTGGCGGATAGTTAATTTAGCTATGGCATCTTTTAATTTTTTCTTTTTTTCTTTATCAGCATCCCTGGAAATAATAATACTCTCAATATTCTGCTCAGGCGAAATAAATGATTCCTGTAGTTGATATTGGTGAGAAGGATTTTCTTTTTTCAGCTTTTTTAAAAGAATGCTCCGCAATACTTTCGTTAGGTAACTTTGAGAATATTGTATATTGGAAATTGTATGTCTGTAATTCCATATTTCTATAAAAACTTCTTGTACTGAATCTTTGGCAAGCTCACGGTTATTGGTGGTGTGTATTGCAGCAGTAAATAATTTGTCAACATATTTGTCATACAAAAAACCCAATGCCTTCGAATCACTATTTTTAAGGCGATTCCAGTAAATGGTATCAATGTTATGTGGATTGTCAGACATGTTTTGGTAAAAATATAAAGGCTAAGGCAGTAATTCCGTTCAGAATAATTTCTTAATCTAAATGTAACTTAAAAAATGGATAATCCAAATATAGCTTTAAAAAAATATTGAAAAGTCAGTAAAATCGTTGATCATTTATGCAGCCTATTTTATAAAATGTTCAATTGTATAATTTCTAAAGGTGTAAAAAAATATACTCAATTTACATAATAATCTTAACCTGTTAATTTTATCTGGTTATTAATTCAGGATCAACCACCACATACTTAATGCTTTCTCCAGCTTTATTTAATTGATAAGAATAGGTCATGTGCAACAGCCCATCGCTTGTTTGGATAAGCGATGGATAAGAGAAACTTCCTTTACCTGGTTGCTCATTTTCAAGATAGTATTTCCATTTCCAGCGTTTACCTTCATCGTCCGAAATATAAAGGCTGAGCTGGTATCTGCCATCTGCAATATCATTGCCAAGAAAAGCCCATTTACCATCTTGTAAAACCAATAGTTCAACACTGGCAGTATTGGGTATGTTTGTTTTAATCGCAGCTGACCAGCTTTCGCCCTTGTTGTTAGATTCGCTTACCTGCACCTTTGAGGGCGCATCTCCGTTATCACGCATATAAGCTACAATATTTCCATTTTTTTTAAGGGCAAGAGCTGGTTGAACATTGCCCCGGCCAACGATAGGTAAACTGGAATGCCAGGTAGCGCCATCATCATTTGAAATGGCTATCATAGAAAAATTATATCCGTCAGAATATAGCGGAAGTAATATTTTTCCACTGTCCAAAAGTAGTGGTTTAATGCGTGTCATCCAGCCAATGCTACGTTTTCTACTATCCTTGCTTGCTTCAATAATCATGTCATCGTATGCAGGTGCATAAGCGGCCCAGCCAGCAATATTGTCGGGCAGATTTTTAAATTTTACGGCTACTTCAGCAGCAAAATTGTCGGCAGGTTTTAAAAAAATATTATCCTGCCAGTTCCATACAGGCGAACCTGTTTTTAAATAATCTGTAGAAGTTTTAAACCTAAGGATGGAATACTCCCATTTATTTGCTTCTACAGCAATCCAAACTAAAAAAAGTTTTCCTTGGCTATTTATAAAAAATACGGGATTGCAATCAGGAATATTGTAAGTATCTGCAAGTAAAAAAGGTGCACTCCATTCTTTATTACCCTTTTGTAAACGGGCACCCATAATTTTTACATCATCTGCTGTACGTTCTCCACTGCCCATAAACCAGGCGCACAAAAAATCACCATTGGGTAAACTAACCAGACTGCTGCCGTGAGTATGTTTATCCTGAGGAGAAAAAATCAGCAAGCTAGATAAAACAGGAATGTTTTGCGTAGTAGTTTGCGCTAATAAACTTTTTAATATTAACAGGCTCAGCAAGCAAAATAGGAATAATTTCTTCATGATTTTATGTGTAGCAGCAAGCAACAATTGCAAAATGAAGTTATATTTTATTTATCAGTACGTGTATAAATTATTTATTGAGTAGTATTAGCCATTGAGATTATAGAAGCATACAATTTTTAACTCAAGCTTAAAGTCATTATTTACTACTACCAATTTTATCAATCAGTTTTGTATCTTTTTTAGAAAATAAGAATGGTGCTATCTTCTTTAAATTAAAAAAAAAAGTTTTCTGCTTAATTGTAAGTTGAATATTTTTAACGTTGAGCTAAAAAATAATTACGGTAGGTTGAGTATAAAATAATAACTATGCGCTCTTTAATCTTTTATCTTTAGTTTTAATTGTTAGTTTTTTATTTTTTAAGATCATTAATGAATTGTTTTAAACCTGCAAAGAATATGAAACCTATAGTACAAATATCTCTTGATCTTACAAATATTGACGAAGCTTTAGAAACTGCTGCAATGGCCATGCGTGCAGGGGTTGATTGGCTGGAAGCCGGTACACCATTGATTCTTGCTGAGGGTTTAAGAGGTGTAAGGTTATTGAGAGAAGCATTCCCTAATGTGCCAATTGTTGCAGATCTTAAAACAATGGATGGCGGTTACCTGGAAGCAGAGATGATGGCAAAAGCTGGTGCCACTCATGTTGTTGTGATGGCACGGGCACATGAGGAAACTATAAAATGTGTAGTAAGTGCAGGTCGTGATTTTGGCGTAAAAGTTATGGGCGATAACCTTGGTTGTGAAAATATGGTTACTGCTGCAAAATGGTTACAAGATCTTGGCTGTGATTATGTGATACATCATATCGGGTATGATGAACGCAGAGGTATAGCAGCACGGGGATTGCGTATGCCAAGTCCTTTAGATCAGTTGCGTGAAGTTGTGAATGCCGTAACTATTCCGGTGCAAGCCGTTGGCGGTCTATCATTGGAACAAGCCATTCAATGCCCTGCCTACGGGGCACCGCTGGTAGTACTGGGTGCGCCACTAACTATTGATGCGGATGCTTTTAAAACTGCAGATGGCAACTTGGAAGCATCGTTGCGGTTGATTTGTACTGCCATTCATGCTTATGGCAATGTATAAGCAAAGCAATATACTTACAGTAAAAAAATGATTTGCTGTATGCTCATTGTTTAAATAAATATTCTACATACAAAATGCCGTTCACCTTTACAAAAAAATAAATGAATATGTCAGCTATAAAAATGGCCGCAGTTATAAACTTCTCTTCAGTAAAAGGATCCGTAGAAATAAGAGAAATAACAAAACCTGAAATTGGTGAAGACGATGTGTTACTTGAAGTGGTAAATGTAGGTGTATGTGGTAGTGATCTGCACCAATGGACAGCAGATCATAGCTGGCAGGTAAACTATCCTGTTGTATTGGGCCATGAATTTGGTGGACATATTATTGAACTGGGCAGCCGGGTAACCAACTGGAAACTGGGCGATAGAGTAGTGAGTGAAACAGCCGCCGTAATCAATGCCAATAGTCCTTTAACGAAAGCGGGATTATATAACCTTGATCCTGATAGAAAGGGTTTTGGTTATGGTGTAAATGGTGCGATGACTAAGTATGTAAAAGTGCCTGCAAGGTGTTTGCATTTGGTGCCACATCAACTACCTTTTGAGCAGGCATGTCTAACAGAACCCTGTTGTGTTGCTTATAATGCAGTAGTAAATAATTCGCATATAAAACCCGGCGATCGTGTAATTGTAATTGGTCCCGGAACCATTGGGATACTTTGTGCTGCTATGGCAAAATTATGTGGCGCACAGGTGGCGGTTACAGGTTTAGAATCAGACAGGCATCGCCTAAATATAGCAACGCAATATGGTTGCGAAGCAATTGTTGGTGATGCAACAGAATGGTCCAAACGTGCTGATGGCCTTGGTGCGGATCTTGTAATTGATGCCGCAGGCTCCAGTTTTACCCTAAAAATTGCGTTGGATTTGGTGCGGCCAAATGGACGCATTACCAAAGTAGGATGGGGGCCGCAGCCACTCAATTTTTCACTTGATCCGTTGGTGCAGAAAAATGTTACGTTACAAGGAAGTTTTAGTCATAACTGGCCGGTTTGGGAAAAAGTTATTGCATTAATGGCGAGTGGCCAGTTGGATGTAAAGCCCATTATTGGTGGGGTTTGGCCCATTACCGAATGGCACGAAGCATTTGAAAAAATGCACAAAGGTGAAGTTGTAAAAAGTGTTTTAAAACCTGTTTAATATATGCGTTTACAAAATAAAGTCATCATAGTTACAGGGAGTACAACCGGTATTGGCAAAGCCATCGCTCTACGTTGCGCAGCAGAAGGCGCCAGCATTGTGCTGAATGGTTTAGAAGAAGTATTGGGTAATGAAGTACTGGCAGAACTTGGTAGTGAGAAAGCAGTTTTGCATATAGAAGACATCAGCAAAGATGGTGCACCAGAACGTTTGGTAGCACTGGCTATACAAAAATTTGGTAAGCTGGATGTGGTGATTAACAATGCGGCAATTGTTGCTTCTTCCAACATTCATACAACCGATAAAGCTTTTTTACAAAGATTACTGGAGGTAAATACCATTGCACCTTTTAGTCTTATAAAAGCAGCCTTGCCTTATTTAACAAAGCAACGTGGATGTGTATTAAATATTGGTTCTGTAAATGCTTATAGCGGAGAACCAAACCTTTTTGCCTACAGTGTTTCCAAAGGCGCATTAATGACCATGACAAGAAATTTGGGTGATACTTTACACAGGGAAAATGGGGTTCGGGTAAACCAGATCAATCCAGGCTGGGTACTTACAGAAACAGAAATGCAACGAAAAAAAGAGCATGGACTTGCAGCAGATTGGTACAAGGACTTACCCGCTGTGTATGCACCAGCAGGCAGAATATTAAAGCCTTCAGAAATAGCTGCTGCCGCCATCTATTGGTTGGCAGATGAATCAGGTCCCATCAGCGGACAGGTGGTAGATTTAGAACAACATCCTTTTATCGGTCGCAATCCACCCAAGGACACTTCTACAATTAACACTCCAAAATAATTAATTATACGATGCCAAAAATTGCCGTATTTCCCAAAGCGTTTATGCATGCACTTTGCAAAGACGGCACCATGCTGGTAGAAGAATGGATTAACCTGGCTGTGAAGCTGGATATTGATGGGTTGGAATGGTATGCCGGTTTTTTGCAGATGTCAGATAAAAGAAATTGGTCTCTTTTCAGGAAGATGGTGGAAGACTATGGAAAAGTAATTCCTATGATGTGTTGTTCGCCTGATTTTACGCATCCCGATAAGAAATTTAGGGATAAAGAAATTGAAAAAGAAAAACATTGGATTGATATGACCTATGCTTTGGGAGGTACTTACTGCAGGGTGCTTTCAGGACAAAGGCGACCTGAGCTTACCATTGATGAAGGGGTGCAATTTGCGGCAGATTGTATCTACGAATGTCTACCTTACGCACAGGAAAGAAATATCACGTTGATATTGGAGAATCATTACAAAGATGATTTTTGGGAATACCCGGAATTTGCGCAAAAGGCGGACGTTTTTTGCAAGCTTGTATCAAGTATTAACCATCCCAACTTTGGGGTTAATTATGATCCCAGTAATACTTATCTCGCAGGAGAAGATCCGTTGGAATTATTAAAGCGAGTTTCCAACCGGGTAGTAACAATGCATGCAAGTGACCGCTATTTAAAAGAGGGTACTATTGACGATTTGCGAAAAGAAGAAGGTGGTGCTGCTGGTTATGCAAAAAGACTAAGTCACGGTGAAATTGGAAAAGGATTAAATGATTACGATGCTATTTTTACTGAATTAAAAAGCGTTGGTTTTGATAACTGGATAAGTATCGAAGATGGTGTAGATGGAATGGATCAGTTAGAACGAAGTGTATCTTTTTTAAGAAAAAAGATACCGCTATATTGGTTGGATAAATAAAATAGAATCACTTTCCTTTCATCAGCGTAAAATATTATAAGTAATCCTTTTGCTTGAAAGTTTTAAAAGTAACAACCTACTGCGCAAGTGCTAAAACAGAGCTGTAGTTTTTATGAAAGGTTTAAAAAATGAGTATTGTAAAGGGGAAATATTCTCTAAAACAAAAAAATGAATTTTAAAGCCATATTATATACAATAGTAATTTTTGCAATGAGCATCTCTTGCCATGTGCAGCAACTACCAAAAGCTGTTTCAAAAAAAACTATTGATCAATGGGTTGATAAAAAAGAATGGGCAAATGGTTTGCAGTTAACGTTGCATGAATCAGTAAACAGGGATACTTTTTATAAAGCATATCATACAAATAAAAAATTATGGGATGCAGCTTTTATTTTTTTAAAAGATCAAAACCTGGATGAAATCATACCTGGTAAATACCCCATAATAGGCGAACAAGTTTTTGCCAGTGTTACAGAAGCTCCTTCTAAAAATAAAGAAGAGGTGAAATGGGAGTCGCACCAAAAATATATAGACTTACAGTACATAATAAAGGGTAAAGAAATTATTGGAGTAACAGATGCTTCAAAAGCTACTATTACAAAACCGTATACAGTTGATGTAATTAATTATGATGCGGATGGAAAATATTATACAACCGAGCCAGGCAAATTCTTTTTATTTTTTCCAAATGATGCACATCGTCCAGTTATTAAGGTGGAGGGGTATGATGTAGTAAAAAAAATCGTGATTAAAATTCAGGCGGCACCTTCAAATTAAATTACGTATTCAATTCAACAAATAATATTCGTTTTGCTAATTTTTTAAATACATCTGCCAGCCATGCAAAAAATCAACAAATCATCACGTCGTTTTTTTATAGAAAAAATTACCGCAGGATCTTTTGGTGCAGTAATTTCTGCCGGTTTAGGAACAGCCGTATTTGCTGAAAAAAATACCAATCCATTCTCATCGAAACTACTTGCAGCTACTCCATTTGTTAGCGATAAAAAATTTGTACCAGTAATGATTACGCCCTACAAACAAAACGGGCAGATTGATTTTGAAGGACTTTCAAAGCTGATAGATTTTTATCTGGCAGCAGGCGTAAAAGGGTTTTTTGCCAACTGTCAAAGTAGTGAAATGTATTTACTTAGTGAAGCCGAAAGATTATCCTTAACAAGACATGTTGTAAAACGGGTTAATGGCCAATTACCTGTTGTGGCAACTGGTTCTTTTGGAGAAACGCTTGAAGCCAAAGCTGAGTTTGCAAAGAAAATTTATAACACCGGCATTAATGCAGTGATAATGATTTCAAGCTTGTTTGTTAAAGCAGAGGATAGTGATGATATGCTGATTAATAATTTCGAGAAATTCTTTTCACTTACAGATAATATTCCGATGGGCACTTATGAATGTCCTGCGCCCTATCAAAGAATTATTACACCTTATGTATTTAAATATTTGCTGGCTACCAACCGTATGGTGTATCATAAAGATACTTCTATAGACTTTGAAAAAGTAAAAGTAAAATTGGAACTTGCTAAAAATAACAAGATAGAATTTTATGATGCCTGCGTAGCAAACACCATGTATTCGCTGCAGGCAGGCGCAAAGGGAATGTCTGCTATTTCAGGAAATTTTTATCCTGAAATTTTAGTATGGATGTGCAACAATTCAACAAATCCCGATAAACAGGAAGAGGTGAAATTTATCCAGGCCCAGTTAACAAAAACAGAAGATATTATTTCACAAAATTATTCTTTGAGCTCAAAATATTTTTTACAAAAGAGGGGAGTGCCAATTGAAATTATTAGCAGGGTATCTACAACACCATTAACAACGCAACAAAAGCAGACATTGGACGATACTTATAAAGTATTTCTTGGGTGGTGCAACCGCATCGGTATTCAGCCAGTTAAGTTGTAATTTTTTGATGCCTTTAATATATATTTTTCTTCTTTTAGAATGCTTACTTTTCTATTTAAAATATGACTGTAAGGATTACCATTAGTCGATACGAGATGCGTAATTTAAAAAAATAAAAATTACATGAAATGTAAAATTATATTGGTTGTTTTTTGTTTAGCAACAATTACATTGTTTGCACAGGATAATACACTTAATCTTATGCCAGTCCCGCAATCGCTGCAAACAAATGGCAGTAAATGCAGGGTAAATAAATTTTTTACTATTGCAATTATAGGCAACCCCGGTGATCGTGTTTATAAAGAAGCATCAAGGGCATTGAGAAGGTTGGACAATCGCATGGGACTTTTCTTTAAACAGGGTAATATTGGTATAAAAGATACTAGTCTTTCAGCCACATTAATTGTTGAGGTAAAACGATCGGCCAATTTAAAATTGTACGAAGATGAAAGCTATAATTTATCATGCAAATCAACACAATTAAAAATTACTGTCAATACTGATCTTGGAGCTATAAGAGCATTGGAAACCCTACAGCAATTACTGAGTGTAGATAATGCAGGATATTATTTTCCCGGTGTTGAAATTTATGATGCACCACGGTTTCCGTGGCGGGGATTGTTGCTGGATATCACCCTGCATTGGATGCCAATGGATGTTGTGAAAAGAACGCTTGATGCAATGGCCGTTGTAAAAATGAATGTTTTTCACCTACACCTTACTGAAGACCAAATGTTTGGTATTGAATCAAAAGTTTATCCAAGGCTAACTTTAGCGGGTGCAGAAGGAAATTTTTATACACAGCAAAATATCAAAGAAATTATTGCTTATGCAGACCAGCGAGGCATTCGGGTGGTTCCAGAGTTCGATGTGCCGGGGCATTGTACCGCAATGTTAAAAGCATATCCGCAGTTGGCCAGTATAAAAAGGGAGTATGAATTGCAACGCTATTTTGGTGTATTTGATCCTGCATTGGACGTAACAAAAGAGTACACGTATGCTTTTTTAGATACATTGTTTACAGAAATGAGCCAGCTTTTTCCTGATGAATATTTTCATATTGGCGGGGATGAAAATACCGGAAAAGACTGGGAGCGAAGTCCGGCTATAAAAGCATACATGCAGCAAAAAGGTATGACAACCTACCAGCAACTACAAACAGAATTCATCAGTCGCCTGCTACCTATACTCCAAAAAAACGGTAAGAAGATGATGGGTTGGGATGAGATATTACATCGTGGTGTGCCGCATGATATTATGATTCAGTCATGGCGAGGAACCGCGTCGGTGGAGGAAGCCGCAAAAAAAGGATACACCAGTTTATTATCTACCGGTTATTATATTGACCTGATTCAACCTACCGACTTTCATTACCTCGTAGATCCTGTTCCTGCCAATACAACGCTTACCAGTGAACAACAAAAATTAATTGTTGGTGGCGAGGCAACTATGTGGACAGAACATGTTACACCTGAAACTGTCGACTCCCGGATATGGCCTCGTACCGCTGCCATTGCAGAACGTTTATGGTCTGCTGCAACTGTAAAAGATGTAGATGATATGTACAGAAGGTTAGATAAAATAAATCTCTATTTAGAAGGGGTAGGAACTACTCAAATAAAAAATAAAGGTATGCTGCTGCGCAGGCTGGCCAATGGTTACAACACAACAGCCCTGGAGGTTTTGGTTGATGTTATTGAACCATTAAAAATATACGAACGAAATGAAGGCGATACTATGTACAATGTTTTTTCGCCCTATACAAAAATTGCAGATGTTGCTACACCTGATCAAAAAGTGGCAAGGGGATTTCGGAATATTGTTGCCGCTTATTGCCTTTCAAAAGACAAGCGCAAACAAAGTTTAATAACTGAAAAACTTCAATTATGGAAAAAAAATGATGCAGCGTTTAAGCAACTGATAAAGCAATCGCCTATACTACAGGAAGCGGCTAATCTTTCTACTAACTTATTTCTTATTGCTACTATCGGTATGCAGGCTATCAATTATATTACTACAAAAACTTCGCCACCAAAAGCCTGGAAAGCGGACTGCTTGCAGTTAACAAAAAATGCAACCCAACAAGGCGGACGTTGCGAATTGCAAGTAGTTACTGCTATAAATCAATTAATTTTTACGGCTGCTTCAAAAAAATAATGCTTCATTAAAGTTTAGTATATTTTCTTAAACAGTATATCGGATGTAAAAGTACTTTTTTAAGAACGTAGCTAATTGATCTTTTAGAGATTTTAATCACTTTTAATTTGATTAGCTTACCTTCTTTTTATCAGGCTCACCGAAGCAGCATTATGCATGTTATTCCTTTTTAATGAAAATTATTCCCGCTGGAGCTTAATTTTTCGGGTTACTTAGAGCTTGCTTAATAACTGCAAAGTCTTATTATATTTGAGTTTTAGCGAATAAAATGAGCATTACCTGCAAACAAAAAAATTGAAAGTCTCTAAAAAAGCGTGCATCTACTTCAAAATATATCAGTCCGAATCAATTAACATTGGTTGGTTTTGAAATACCCTTTGCACAAAAATTAACTTCTGAAAACAGGTGGATAAAAATGGCGCATGCTATTCTAAAGAATAAAATTGTTTGCATTGTGATAATTTATTTAAGTCAGCACAAGGGCGTCCTCCGGTAAGTGCAAGCGTGTTACTGGGAGCGCTGGTGATTAAATAGGATGAATCCACTATTGAGATAGAGGCACCATACAACATATTCAGGAAAATATGTTGTATGCACTATTTTTTAGGTTATAGCAGTTTTACAAATGAAGCACCTTTAATCGATACCTTATTTGTGGAAATAAGAAAAAGATTGAGCCTGGAATTACTTTCAGACATTAATGAAATCGAAGCCCTTCACTGTATAAAAGAAGAAGATCAAACCCGGCCAGCCACTATCAGTTCCTGCGCAGGATACCAATCAAAATGATTCAGCTGTACAAAGCGGTGTAAGGGGAGTAACAACTGAAATAACCGGTAAAAGTATTGAGCAAAATTCTGTTAGTGCAACTGCTTCTACATCTTACCTGCAAATAAAGAGCAACCGGGGGTAGTTAATAACCGATGCCACGGTTGCCCCTCAAAACATAGCTTATCTTACCAATTTAAAGTTGCTTAATGCAGCAAGGGGGAAATGCGAAGAACTGATAGACAGGCTTTACGCTCCCTAATTACCTGGAGAAACAAAAGTTAGCACATACAGGCAAATTGCAAGAAAGGATTTTTAAAATCCGGCAAAAAGGAAAGCCAAATCAATCAAAATAATATACAATCCCAATGGAAGCCAGTTAAGATATCTAAAGAGAAACCTGGGCCATATTTAATTTATTTTGAAAACTTGCCCGTGCTTCCCGTTAATGCTAAAAGAGTAGAAATATTTAATGGTATTGCACACTGTATACGAACAATAAGAGCAAATGTACCAAACTCGAAATAAAAGGATATAATACAGAATTGTGAATATACATCAACCTCATGTACGAGGCCAATAGTGAGGCGTAAAAAAAGCGCTTAGGTTGAATTTGACAGCAAGGTACAAGTAGCTATCGTATTGGGCTTTACATTTTTAGCTCACCTATTTTGGGATGCTTTTAATGGAGGTAAATACTTAGCCTACACGGTAGAAAAATACAATGAACGTTTTAGGTTTTACCCGGCGGAGATATTAGCAAACCAGATATATTGTACCCGGAACAATAGAAAACAACTTAAAGAAAAAGGAATAAAACTAATTGCCAAATTATTAGGACGGCCGTCGACTAAGGCAGTGGCAGTTGACCTAAGTTCTGGAGAGCGCAACCCGATAGCAGGCAAGTTTGGATAGTCAAAAATTGCTTATGGATTGTACAACATCACAAAGCCAAACTTGAAGAAACCAACGAATCGTGGATTGCGTCAATCGCTTTAGTGCTAAATCTTGACGCAATAAAAAGGAAGGCACTTGTGTCCCTAATAATGGATAAATATTTTATACATAAAAAAGTATGGATAAAAATTATCTCAAACAAAAAAGGAGCAAACGTTTAAAATATTGACTTTGCCGAGTTGTTGAGCAACCCCAAAATAATTATTACAAAAAAGAGGCAAACTAATGTTAGCCCCTTTTTTGTAATAATCAAAACCAATTGCACTTTTATTAGTGAAAAAAAGTAAAGCCTTATTTAAATATTTATTGTCCCTGTCCAAATTGGGGAGCAGTTTTATCATACCAAACTCTTTCATTTGACAAGGTTAAAATATCCAGCACATTTGGCGTAAAGCCTTGGGCAGTATAGGCTGCTGTCCAATTAGCCCTGTTTACTTCTCCGGGATCATTGATCCAAAAACGGCGGGGAATTTTTTCTCCGAATGTTTCCCTTGGATAATAGGCAGACCCTGTTTTTGGATACCCTGTTCTGCGGCAAAAAACATACGCTTCATTTGGCTGACGTATCAGGTTTAGGTGTTGTTGAATGTATATCCGCTCTAAGTCATTCGTTCCATCTAATACAACATTCAGATTATTTTGGTAAGTTGCTATTTCTGTTGCGCCGCTACCCAAATAAGGTGTTGTAGAGCCTGCTGTAACAGCAATGGCATTCATTGTTTTTATGGATGCTTCAATTCCTTTATTGTACCATGCTGCTGCATCTCCGGTAATATATCCCTTCTTAATAAATTCTGCAATCAGTAAACAGGATTCTCCTGCACTAGCCAGCAGTTCAGTAAAAATACCAGATGTACTGCCATCCCAACGGGGCGCATAAAACCTACGGTTGATGGTAGAAATGAGGAAATATTTATTGATACCGCCAGCATCAAAACCATTACTGCCAAAATAATTCTTTTGTGGAATGGTATTGATGGTCCAGTCAATTGGTCCGCCCTGGAATTGAATCAACGGATCATTGATATTAATAAATGATGGTAGTGTTTTGCCATACTTGGTAAGTGTATCTTTAAAAGAACCTACCAGGCTATTTGGATTGAAATATACCCCGATTCTTGGATCACTCACCTTCTTCATAAAATCAACAATTGCGATACCTCCATATTTAATATCCCTGTAGTTAATAGCACCACCGGCTGCATCATAATTTATATTTACATAGGTAAGGTTATCGTCTGCAATTTGTATTGTGCCAGTGGCATCTGCCATTACTTCCCTTGCTATAGCAGTTGTTTTAGCCTTGTCCTGGTTCTCATACCGGGCAGCAATCCTAAGCTTCAGCGTGTTAGCTAATTTTATCCATTTGATCCAATCGCCTTTATAATATACATCAGAAGTGCCAAAACTTTTTGTTGTTGGGGTATTGGCAGCTGAGAGTGTTGTTATCGCACTGTTTAATTGACTTAACCAGGTTACAAACAAGGTTTCCTGCGTATCAAATACAGGATTAAAGACGCCCTCGTACCTGCCTTTTATTGCTTCAGAATAAGGAATAGAGCCATTTAAATCAGTAACCTTTATTCCCTGAAGCACCTGGAGGATATAGGTTGTGGCACCCATTTTTGCATAGTTTGCAGAATCAGCTTTTAAACTTATTTGCCTTCTTATTTCAAACAGATTAGGAAGTACCTGCGCATAAAAAACTCCATACCTGCTGTTAGCATTGGTAGTTATCTCGTAAGGGCTGGAAGTGAAATGTTGGGTAAACCTGAAAAGCTGTTCAAAGACGGCGAGGTTTCAGCTGAAGCGTGCTAAGTTCTTGGAGTGCCTGATATGCACCTACGCAAGGTCTGCTTCTAATCGCAGCCTAGCTCTGCTGAGGCAATAAGATTTGCTTGCTGGTGTCAAGATTCACCAAGTTTGAATCT
>JANXSK010000111.1 GCA_025352695.1 Ferruginibacter sp.
GCATTGTACACAGCCTTCAGAAATTTTCAAACACATCTCAGCATCAGGCCCGCAAAGGAAAGGCGACATGCTTGCCATGATGGATCCTGCATTAAAAAAGTATGTAGAAAGCGAACATATAATTTTAGTAACCTGGAAAGAATTGTCTGAAAGAAGAAAAAAACTACACTAGGCTTATTGTTCATCTTGATATGAAAACAACTGACAATTTACAGATTTTGTTTGGTGGTAATCTTTAACAATTGTGTAAGTTATGTGATATTGTTGCGATTGACTAACCGCTAATTAGGAGGTTTAAACATATTCGCTTACGGGATTTGTTAGCCATTTAATAACCTATAGAAGCTATATTAAAGATGCATTTTAAGATGCTACTTATATCTCAAAGTATAAATAGAAAAAGCCTTGAAAGTTAACACTAACAAGGCTTTTTAAAATTTACTAAGTGCCCAGAACAGGATTCGAACCTGCACATCCTTGCGAACGCTGCCACCTGAAGGCAGTGCGTCTACCAATTTCGCCATCTGGGCATTTATTCAGATCTGTAAATATATATGACTAAACTGAAACATTAAAATCTCTTAAAGCATCATTTAAACTTGTTTTTAAATCGGTAGAAGCTTTTCGCTGACCAATAATTAATGCACAGCCTACACCATATTCACCAGCAGGAAATTTCTTGTTGTAAGTACCCGGTATTACCACACTTCTTGCTGGAACAACACCTTTTGTTTCGATAGGTTCGCTACCACTAACATCAATTATTTTTGTGGACATTGTTAATACAACATTTGCACCCAATACAGCTTCCTTTTCAACTCTTACACCTTCAACCACAATACACCTGCTACCAATAAAACAGCCATCTTCAATAATTACAGGGGCTGCTTGCAAGGGTTCCAGTACACCGCCAATACCCACGCCACCACTCAGGTGTACGCCTTTACCTATTTGTGCACAGCTCCCTACTGTAGCCCAGGTATCTACCATGGTTCCTTCATCTACATACGCTCCAATATTTACATAGCTGGGCATCAGCACTACATTCTTGGCAAGGTAAGCGCCATATCTTGCTACTGCATGTGGAACTGCTCTTACTCCCAGTGCCGCATAACCGCTTTTCAGTTTCATTTTGTCATAAAATTCAAAAGGAGGCAGTGTAAAAGTTTGCATTTGCTGAATAGTAAAATACATCAGAATACCTTGTTTTACCCATTCGTTTACCAGCCACCCATTTTCTGTTGGAGCTGCCGTTCTTAATCTGCCTTTATCTACCTCTTCTATTAAAGCCCTAACAGCATCTGCATACTGGTCTTCTTTCAAAAGTACTCTGTTTGTCCACGCAGCTTGTATTAATTCTCTTAGTTCCATTTTTATATATTTAAAAAATTATTTTTAAATTCAGTTGATTGTCTGCCAAAAATTTTACCCGGAAACTACTGTTGCAAAAAATAGATTTATCAACGGCAGTATTTTATTTACTTATTTAAGTAGCGCAAGATACAAAAAGAATAAAAGAATAAATTCAATTTTTAAATACCAGCGATACCTTGTCAAGTGATCATACAATATTTTAAAATGGATTTATATAACTTGCAGTTACAATTATAAGTTTGGCAATAATATGAATATAGGTTACGATGGCAAGCGGGCATTTCAAAACAAAACAGGATTAGGAAATTATATCCGATCGTTAATGGCAATTTTAACAACACAATATCCACAACATCACTACACTTTATTTGCTCCAAAACAAACTAACTTATTTGATGTAAGTACATTCAAAAACTTACATACAATTTTTCCAGAAACCTTTATTGGCAAAAGCTTTTCGGGGTGGTGGCGCAGAAATGGGATGGTTAAATCCATGGCCAAATCAGGTTTGGATATTTACCACGGTGTAAGTAATGAATTGCCTTTACATATTGAACGCACCGGAATAAAAACTGTAGTAACCGTACATGATATTATTTTTGAACGATTTCCTGAAACTTACAATTTTGATGAACGCTATGTTCACCGCTGGAAGATTAAGCAAGCCTGCAAAGTTGCCAATGCTGTAATTGCTATCAGTAAACAAACTAAAGAGGACCTCATTAATTTTTACCAGGTTCCTGAAAATAAAATATTTATTAGTTACCAAAGTTGTAATCCTATATTTCAACAAATAATCAGCAAAGAAGAAAAGGCGATCGTAAAAAAAAGATATAATTTACCAGATACTTATTTTTTCTTTGTTAGTTCAATAGCACCAAGAAAAAACCTGATCGCTATTTGTAAAGCGCTATTGTTACTAAAAGAAAAAATAGATATTCCATTAGTAGTAATTGGCAATGGTAAAAAAGAAAAAGAAGAAGTCAAAAAATTTATGCAGGTCAATGGTATTTCGAGCAGGCTAATTTTATTAAATGAATTACCTGCAGCAAAAGAAATTGCATTTACAACTGCTGCCGATTTTCCTGCTATTTATCAACAGGCACTGGCACTAATTTATCCGTCTATTTTTGAAGGTTTTGGGGCGCCATTGCTGGAAGCGCTTTGGAGTGGACTTCCTATTATAAGCAGCAATACCAGCAGCTTGCCAGAAGTAGCTGGCAATGCAGCTTTATATTTTGCTCCTGATGATTATGAATTACTGGCCCAACACATGTTGGATGTTGCGCAAAACAAAATGACAGCAATTGATTTACGCAATAAGGGTTTTAAACAAGCGCAGTATTTTACAGTAAAAAAATATGCTGATAGCATTATGAATGTGTATCAGCAAATTATATGATTGAATATTTAAACGATATTGAAAAGTGTTTAGAAGTATTAGAAAATGGAGGTATTTTTTTATACCCCACAGATACTATCTGGGGAGTTGGTTGCGATGCCACTAATGCAACCGCTGTTGCGAAAATTTATATGCTAAAAAAAAGAACAGAAGAAAAAAGTATGATAATTTTGCTTGCAGCAGACAAAGACCTTATTCAATATGTTACACAACCCGATTTATCTGTACTGGATTATTTACAAACTATCATAAAGCCTACTACTGTGATTTATGAAGGTGCAACAGGCCTAGCAAAAAATGTAATTAATAAAGATGGAACAGTTGCTATACGAATAACTAAAGATCCATTTTGCAGGCAGCTTATCAACCAATTTAAAAAACCGATTGTATCTACCTCCGCTAACGTAAGCGGTTATCCGCCTCCTGGTATTTTTTCTACAATAGGTAATGAAATAAAAAACGGTGTTGACTATGTAGTTCAACACCGGAAAAACGATATGCTAACGGCTTCTCCTTCTGCTATTGTAAGATGGAATAAAGATGGAACAGTATCTGTAATTAGATCATAATTATAAAATAGCAAGTCCAACTCCCACCTGAAAACTCTGGTTCTTCCACTTATCTTTATTATCAATGTCATTAATATTACTAAGTCCAATTGCATAGCGGCCATAAATTCTTATCGAAGCCAGTTTAAACTGTACACCCCCGAGCATGCTAAAATCGCCTTTTTTAAATGCGTCTTTACCATTTTCAAGAAGGTTCTTATTCTGCTCAATTAACAATCCATACTGCGGGCCAGCCTGAATTGCAAAAAACTTATTTACCTTGTAACTCAACAATATTGGAATACTTAAGTAACTCAACTTTATATTCGATAAATTATTTGCAGATAAATTAGTATATATTTTACTAACCTCTCTGCTTGTATCTGTATTTATCTGGTTAAATAAAACTTCCGGCTGTATGGCCCATTTTTTTCCTAAGCCAATTTCTGCAAAAGCGCCAAGGTGATAACCAAAATTAAACTGATCGCTAAAAGATTTTCCTGAAAGTTTATTAATATTTGCACCACCTTTTACACCTAGATGAAAACTTTGGGAACGGGCGGTTGAAAATATCAATACCGCTATAGCAAGGGACAAAACTTTTGTTTTCATATATTTATTTTAGATTTAAATAACCAACAACATGCCAATATTTTTTTGTTGTAGATAATTATTTGTTAATGAACATTTATTGCAATGAATACCGTAAGGTTATGGTAAAATAACTAGATAATTTTTTATCTTGATTAGCCGGTAAATAATAATCAAAATATGCTTGAGGTTCTATAATAAAATTGCCAATACCATAACCTGCATCCAAACTAAGTCCTACAGATTCAGCTTTAAAATTTGTGACATCAAACTTTGGCAATCTTCTTTTTTTATTCAAAAAATTAGCCAGGTTGGTTGCATTTGTTTTGTGTTGAATTGAAGTTTTACTTTGACCCAAATTAATCATCAACACAGGCGTAAAAATTATTCCATCATTTTTACTAAAAATTTTTTTCCATTTAAATTCATGAGACAGAGAAGGAATAATAAAAAAAGATTTTAGCTTATTAGTAGTTGAATCATACAATCGTGCTATTCGTTTTACATCTCCATATGTTCCGGTAGAATAACCAACTGCTAAACCTGGTCTTATCCATGATTTTTTATAAGTAAACGAAACATAAAAATCATTTTGTATTGGAGAAGAATAAGGCGAAAATTTATCCCTCACAAAATAATGAGTGTAAGCTATCGCCAAATCAACGTTGTTATTTTCTGTCAATTCGTAGCCAGTAGAGATTGAATGCTGGCTGATACCAAAACCTTTTTTATTTTCACTTATTAAACTTGCGCCCAAACTAAAATACAAACCACTTTTGTGGTGATATATAAAAGATGGTGAGAATATAATAGTATTTACCGAAGTTACTTTAGCGTTTAACGCATTATTACGAAGATTGAAAATCCTTTTGCCAATTCCTACATCTACACTTACATAACTGGATATTTTTTCTGGTTCAGATAAAATATCTAAGAAGTCTTTCATCATATTTACCGAGTCTGTTGCATCAATAACTTTAGCAGGTTTTGTTTGGGCAAAATTTACTAATGAAAAGAACAATGACAAAAAGGTAAGCAGAAATTTTTTTTTCATTATTTTAATGGAAATGACATTTAAGCAAGTGTTTGACTTAATAAAAAGAAATAGTTTAATCACTAATTATAAACTTCGATCTTAAAATATTGTTTCTACGTGTTAAACGTACTACAATTGATTTAATTGTAATTAAGTCGCCTGAAACAGTTAGCTTTGCAAAATTATTTATAACGAGTATTGCATGAAATGCCCGACAGGCTGTTGAATTTAGGATTTACTTTAACTTTTAAATATAGTATTTAAGTAGCGTAACAACAGCAAATAGCATATCATGTAAACACAAACAAAATTTACATGAATGCATTTGAAGCCTTAGGCTTAAACGAACAATTAGTACAGGCAGTCACCGATTTGGGTTTTGATATCCCTACACCTATACAGGAACAAGCAATACCAATTTTATTATCAGGCACTACAGATTTTGTAGGTTTAGCACAAACTGGAACTGGAAAAACTGCTGCTTTTGGTCTTCCTTTATTACACTTAATTAATATCTCCGAAAGACATCCTCAAGCTTTAATTGTTTGCCCTACAAGGGAGTTATGTTTACAAATCACTAATGATCTAGCAACTTATACAAAACATACTAAAGGTCTTTTTACTGAAGCAGTTTATGGTGGTGCCTCTATCACTATGCAAATAAGAAATTTAAAAAGAGGTGTACACATAGTAGTAGCTACACCTGGAAGATTGATTGACCTTATTGAACGCAAAGCAATTGACCTTCAAAAGGTAAAATATGTTGTATTAGATGAAGCAGATGAAATGTTGAACATGGGATTTAGAGATGATATTGATTTTGTTTTAAAAAATACAATCAATAGAGAAAGTATTTGGTTATTTAGTGCAACCATGCCACCAGAAGTAAGGGCCATTGCTAAAAACTTCATGACCAATCCCAAAGAAATTACTGTTGGAAAAAAGAATAGTGGAAATGTAAATATTGATCATCAGTTTTTTATAGTAGCGGCACAGCAGCGTTACGAAACACTAAAACGTTACATTGATTTTAATCCTGGTATGTATGGTATTATTTTTACTCGTACCAAATTAGATGCACAGGATATTGCAGAAAAATTAGTAAGAGAAGGATATGAAATTGAAGCATTGCATGGCGATCTTACGCAACAGCAAAGAGATAAAGTAATGGGGCGCTTTCGTCAGAAACATTTACAATTATTAATTGCTACCGACGTGGCTGCAAGAGGTATTGATGTAGAAGGTATTACTCATGTAATAAATTATGAATTACCAGATGATATGGAAGTATACACTCATAGAAGTGGACGTACTGCAAGAGCTGGTAAAACAGGTATCTGTATTTCTATTTGTCATAGCAGGGAAAGTTATAAGATAAAACAACTGGAACGCATGGTGAATGCACAGTTTCATAAACTTGATGTACCAAGTGGTAAAGATGTATGTCGTAAACAATTTTTTCATTTCATGGATAAATTAATGATGGCTGATATTTCAAGTGGTGATTATGAAACTTACATGGCAGATTTGCAGGAAAAATTTAAGGATGTTAGTAAAGAAGAAGTTTTGCAAAGGGTTGCCGCTTTAGAATTCAATCATTTTTTAAAGTATTACGAAAATGCACCAGATCTAAATTCAAATCTAAGAGGTTCTGACATTAGGGGTAGTGATAGAAGAGAGTCTGCAAATAAGGAGACCAGCAACAGGGATGGTAGCAGAAGAGAAAGAGGTAATTTTCAGCATGATACTGGCTATACACGATTATTTATAAATCTGGGAACAAAAGATGGTTTTTACAAAGCCAGTTTTTTACAATTCATATTAGATGAAAGCAATCTGAATAAAGAGGTGTTAGGCCGAATTGATATGAAAGAAATGAATAGTTGGGTTGAAGTTGATAAAGCTGTTTCAGCGCAAATGATTAAAAGTATCGATGGTAAAAAACATAATGGAAGACAGGTTAGAATGAACGAAGCCGACGGTGGTTTTAAAAGATCAACAGACGAAGGACCAAGACAAGAGGGTAGAAAACGCATACCAATGAGAGACAAAAGATAAATCATTTCTTTAGATAAAAATAAAAATGCTGGATTAACACTCCGGCATTTTTATTTTTAATAATTTATAAACTATTGATTTACAATTTTATAATAGAAATAAAAAAATAAATTCACCAATATGCAAAAAATGAAAAATTGTAGTATATCTTTACGGTCACACAAGAAAACTTAATAACTCCTGTTCCACCCTATTTCCAGATCCCTCGAATTATCAACCTCCTTTTATTCTATTGAGCAACCGTAAGCTCCAATACACTTATTAAGCCATTTGCTTATAACTTAATTTTTGTAATCTCTCAACCTCTGAACATGAAAAAGAATTTCCCTAATGTTTGCTATTTGCAAACTAAAACATCCTTGGCTTTATTTGTACTATTTTTTTTATTGTCTTTTATTACAAAGGCCCAAAATAGAAACTTCAGCATTGTTTATTCAGAAAATATCAAAGGCAGCTCTGTTCTTTTTGGAAATACTTTAATGAATGCTGTTAATGCAAATGGCTCAGTTAATACGCTTGCTACAAATGGTAATAGTGTTAATGGCAATAGCATTTATGATAATGGGGGAACAACCAGTATGCAATACGTAGATATTGATGGTGCTACAGGTGATGGTGCTGCTACAAGAAACTCTTCCTCTGCCGATTTAACTTTACCTGCCGGTACAAATACTATTAAATTTGCTCGCTTATATTGGGGCGGAAGAGCTGTTAAGACAGACTTTGATATGACAAAGCTGGAAAATCAAAGAATTAAAATCAGGAAAGGTACAAGTGGTGCCTACCAGGAATATGCAGCAGGTCAAATTGATAAAACCATACAAAATGCCGGCAACCCAAATGAATTTACCTTATACCAGGCTTTTGTTGATATAACTACATTGGTACAACAACAAGGTGGCGGCACTTATACTGTTGGAAATGGTGCTTTTTCTAGAGGAGTTGGTGGTGATTTTGGAAATTATGGGGCCTGGAGTATTGTGGTAGTTTATGAAAATCCAACATTAGATTTTAACAGTGTTCGCATTTATGATGGATACCAACAAGTATATAATTTTGGTAGTGCAGTAACAAATTCAATAACCCTTAACGGACTAAATGTTCCTTCAGGAGCTTTATCAGCTGCAGATGCAAAACTCGGTATTATGGTTTGGGAAGGAGATGCCAGGTACACTGGTGATTTTTTAAAAATTAATAATAATTTATTTAGCAATGCCCTTAACCCGGTAAATAATCCGTGGAACGGAACTATTACAGATAATGGTGTACATGTCACCACAAAAAATCCTAATTACACAGATCAAATGGGAATTGATATTGATCAATTTAATGTAGGTGCAGGTTATGGTATTTTACCAAATGCAACAAGTGTAACACTTCAATTTGGTACCGCAGACGATCAATATTTTACTGGCCTGGTTACTTTTTGCATTAAAATGAAAGCCCCTTCTATTACGCTTAGTAAAACTGTAGCAGATGCAAATAACAATAATTCAGCAGAAGCAGGAGAAGTGTTGACTTATAAATTGGTAGGAAAAAATATTGGGGTAGGAAATGCAAATGCAGTAGTACTTACAGATGTTGTTCCTTCCTCTTTAACGTTTGTTAGTGGTTCATTAAAGGTAATTTCCGGACCAGGTGTAACCATCGGAACAAAAACAGATATTACAGACACCGATATTGCAGAATATGTTCCAGCAACTAAAACTGTTACTTTCAGATTAGGTACAAATGCAAACGCTATCAATGGAGGCTACCTTGCATTTGATGAATCATTTGAAGTAGAATTTAAAGCGACTGTTAATACACCCGCTAATGGAATTGTGCCGCCAATAATAAACGTGGCAAGGTTAACAGCAAAATCTGATGCATTGGTTGATTATGTTGATGATGCGACTGCGGTTATTAGCCCTCAAGGCGGACCATTGCCTGTAACACTCACTTCTTTTATTGCCAATTTACAACAGACCAACCTTGTTAAGGTAGAATGGAGTACTTCAATGGAAATTAATTGTAGCAGGTATGATGTAGAAAGAAGTACTGATGGCATTTTATTTAGTACAGTTGCCAGCAAAGCAGGTAGTGGAAATTCATCTTTACAACTTTCATATTCTATATCAGACAATGTAGCCGCAATAACAGCTCCTATTGTTTACTATCGTTTAAAACAATTTGATATTGATGGAAGAGCAAGTATTTCGAAAGTATCTTCCGTAAAATTGAAAAAAGCGATAAGTGATTTCACAGTTTCTCCAAATCCATTCCGCCAGAATATAAATATTAATATTGAATGGGATAAAAATGAAACAACCGTTGTAAAAGTGTATAGTGTAACAGGAACAGAAGTTGTTTCTAAAAATATAAAAATGACAAAAGGATTTAATTATGTTTCAATAGATGAAATATCAAAAATACCAACAGGTAATTATATCATTCAGTTTAATACTGCCAATGGAAGAGTTACGAAGCAGGTAATTAAACAACAATAGTTATTAGAACAATCAATCCATAAAATGCTGCCGCTTTAAAACCGGCAGTTTTTTTTGCTAAATGGTTACATTAATTCAATTACTGTAATCTCTGGTAAAATACCAACTCTTCCGGGATAACCTATAAAACCAAATCCAGGGTTTACGTATAATTTTTGATTTGCTTCTTCATAAAGCCCTGCCCATTGTTTGTACATATATTGCACAGGGCTCCACTTAAAACCAGGGATATTGATACCAAACTGCATACCATGTGTATGACCACTTAACATTAAATCAATAGCAGGATAGGAAGGTTTTACCTGAGCATCCCAATGGCTGGGATCATGACTCATCAAAATTTTGAAAGGATATTTTTCAGCGCCAGGGTAAGCTAAGTCCATTCTGCCATGCTTGGGAAACCTTGCTTTATTACTCCAGTTTTCTATACCAATTAAAGCAATTTGTGCATTGTTTTTTTCCAATACTACATGTTCATTCATTAGTAATTTCCATCCTAACTGCTCATGTACCCTTTTTATATTTTCCAGATTTTGTTCTTTAGATATTCCATTATCAGGCCAGCTAACATAATCTCCATAATCATGATTACCCAATGTTGAGTATACGCCCATCGGGGCTTTCAGCTTACTAAAAATATCCATGTAATCGTTCATCTCTGCAGCCCTGTCATTAACTAAGTCGCCAGTAAACAAAATAATATCTGCCTTTTCATTTAGTATTTCATTAACCCCATGTTGTACCGCATTTTTATCAGTAAAACTTCCACTGTGAATATCACTTATATGCAAAATCCTCATTCCCTTAAATGCTGCCGGCAAATTTTCAAAAACAAGTTGTACTTTTTTAATATCGTATTTATACTTATTACCAAAACCATACACCAAACTGCCAAATAAACCGCCGCCAATACCAAGACCTAACCAACTCAAAAATATCGAGCGGCTAATAGGATCTCCGCTTATAGATTCAGTTTTTGAATTATTACTAAAAAATCTTACAGCTAACCATTGAATACCTCGCCGTACATCATCTACAAAAAAGAATAAAACAGCTGTAAATTTTGCAAGAAACAATCCTATAATAGTTGCAAACAAGTAGGTTCTAACCTTTTTGGATAAAAAGTTTTGATCGGAAAATACAAATAGTAAAAAGCCAATAATTAATAAAGCCGTAATTGACCAGTAAACACCATAAATAATTGCTTTTGTTTTGGGGGATAAAGATTGTGATACTGCTTTTACGGCTTGAAAAACATACGTATCAAGTAATAACATTATTGTTACAAAGATTAAAGCACCAATGGGTGAACGCATAAGTATGAAAGTTAAAATTAAGAGACAAAATTAGCTTATTACCAAAGACGATCTTAGAATCAATTTGTTTTAAAAAATAATCTATCCGTAAATTATTAATCAACTATTTGTGCTTGCTACTCCAAATGATGAAATCATCTAATTGTTGGTTGATGGCGTTTAAAGTATTCTCATCAGTAATATTACCATACTCATCTAATAACTTATCAATTACAGATATAGGCAACTGGTTGGGATACACGGTGATTTTTAAATAATTTAAAACAGCAGCTAAATGATCATTTCCCCTCAAATTACCTGCTCTGCCACTTGAAATCCCAGTAATCAACGCCTTTTTATGCCACCATATTTTATTTGATTTACTGGTATCGAAAAGCATTTTCAATACTCCTGGAAAACTGCCATTATACTCCGGTGTGATAAAAATTAAGTTACTTGTGGGCATTAGTATGTCTGTTTCAAGTTTTTCAAAATCGGCATCCCTGTTCATAACATTCACTCCCTCTAATGATAGTAATCCGGCATCAATACCTTTTTCTTTTAAAATAATCTGATACTGCTTTGCTACTTTTAAAGTATTGCTACCCACCCGGTTGGTTCCCGAAATAATTGTATACATATATTTGTTACTGCTTTTAAACTGTTTTATTAACAACAACGATTCGCCATTGTTGCACAATTTTATGCCGAATAATTAAATTTGCCACAGTGTCATGAATATTTGAGGTTTGCGGTTGAATTTCAAACAGTACCTTTGATAATCTCAAAAAATTGTTTGGTTTATTCATTGAAATAATTTTATAAAAATAATATATTCCTTTTACAGGAATTAAGATATGGCAAGAATAATAGGTATAGCGAATCAAAAAGGTGGTGTTGGTAAAACAACTACAGCCATCAACCTTGCTGCAAGTTTAGCAGTGTTAGAGTACAAAACATTATTAGTAGATGCAGATCCACAGGCGAACAGCACAACTGGTGTAGGATTTGATCTTCATAACGTTACGCTTAGTTTGTACGATTGCATGGTGAATGAATCCAACGCCAGAGATGTACTATTAAAAACAGATATTCCCAATCTTGATCTGATTCCCTCGCACATCGACCTGGTGGGTGCCGAAATTGAAATGATTAACTATCCTAACAGGGAGGGTGTTTTAAAGAAAATATTAGAGCCTATCCGTGATGAGTATGATTTTATTGTAATTGATTGTTCACCTTCACTTGGTTTAATTACAGTAAATGCTTTGGTAGCTGCTGATAGTGTGGTTGTGCCTGTACAAACAGAATTTTTTGCGCTGGAAGGATTAGGTAAATTATTGAATACAATAAAAATTGTACAAAACAGGCTAAATACTGAATTGCAGATTGAAGGCATTTTAATGACCATGTATGATGGACGCTTACGCCTATGTAACCAGGTAGTAGCAGAAGTTAGAAGACATTTTGAAGAAATGGTTTTTAGCAGCATCATTCACCGCAATACCAGGCTAAGTGAAGCGCCGAGTTTTGGCAAACCGGTAATTTTATATGATGCTGAAAGTAAAGGTTCCGTAAACTACCTAAACCTTGCCAAAGAAATACTACAAAAAAATAATTTTACGAAGATTAAACAGGAAGACAGGATAATTAGCTAGTGTACTAATTCCCTTTTTTAAGTAGAAGGGTTTCGTAAGTACATTATCAAATTAACACATTACTAAATTTATAATGACACAACCAAATAAAAAAGACGCATTAGGAAAAGGCATACGTAGTTTACTGCAAAATATTGATGCGGATCTTAAAAGTACAGCAGGAAGTTTAAAATCCGAAATAGTAGAAAAAACTACCAGCGTTAACCGGATAAGTTTAGATCAAATAGAAATAAATCCAAAACAACCCCGAAAAGATTTTGATGAAACAACACTTAGCGAACTGGCTGCATCATTAAAACTACATGACATAATTCAACCATTAACCGTAAGCAAATTAGCATCAGGTAAATACCGGCTAGTTGCAGGTGAACGTCGTTTTAGAGCAGCCAAAATTGCAGGATTAAAAGATGTGCCAGTTTATGTTCGTCAGTCAAATGATGCGGATCTTTTAGAACTTGCTTTATTGGAAAACCTGCAACGTGAAAATTTAAATTCCATCGAAATTGCCCTTAGCTACAAACGTTTAATGGATGAATTAGATTATACACAGGAACAGGTAGCCGAACGAATGGGAAAAGAACGCAGTACTGTTACCAATTATATACGTTTGCTAAAACTTCCACCAGATATTCAAATTGCTGTTCGCACAGGTGTAATAACTATGGGGCATGCAAGGGCACTGATAAATGTGGATATGATAGATAAGCAGTTATTTATTTTTTCGGAAATCAAAAACAAAGAGTTATCAGTAAGGCAAACAGAAGATCTTGTACGCAATATGTATACTGGTAGCAACGCTGTTAAAAATTCTGTAAAAGCTTCATTACCGCCGGCATTTAAAAAGATAGAGGATAATTTAGCATCTCAATTTAACACCAAAGTAAAATTGGTGCACAATAAAAAGGGATATGGATCCGTAACCTTTGAGTATTATTCATTGGATGAACTAAATGGCCTGCTGGAAAAATTGAACATTAAAGTAAGTTAATGCAAAAATTATTGCCGATATTTTTTATCTTGTTTTTTTTGCTGCGTTTAAATGTTTCTTTTGCCCAAATACCAAAAGACAGTGTAATAAAAAAAGATAAAAAGATAATTGATACTGTAGGAGTTAAAACATACAATCCCCGCATTGCAACCATCAGGTCGGCCATTGTACCAGGCTGGGGCCAAATCACTAATAAAAAATACTGGAAACTTCCTTTGGTATATGGTGGATTAGGTACAACTGTAGCCGTATTTTTTTACAACATAAAAAATTATAAATTATTAAAGCTTGCCTATATTTATAAAATTGATACCTTTCCGGCAAATGACATTTTAATTGATCCGAGATTTAAAAACCTTAGTGCCAACTCTTTAAAAACATACCGCAATGCCTTTAGGCAAAATGTGGACTACTCTGTTTTATTTTTTATATTTTTTTGGGGATTAAATGTAGTAGATGCCACAGTAGACGCCCAGCTAAAAGCATTTGATGTAAATGATAACCTTAGTTTAAAATTTACACCTGGCTATAGCCCAATGGCAAACACAACTGGTCTTAGTTTGGTGTTAGACATACATTCCAAATCAACAAAAGGAGCTAAATAATTTTAGTAGCCTTTATAAATAAACTGTTCAAATGAATTTATCTTCTGTTTCTCAATTAAAAAAATTGAATATTGCTTTAATAGGATATGGTAAAATGGGTAAAGCCATTGAAGAAATTGCCTTGCAAAGAGGTCATACAGTTGTATTGAAAATTGATATCAATACTGTTGATCAATTTTCAAAAGAAAAGCTGCAACAATGTGATGTAGCCATTGAATTTACAAGCCCTCATAGTGCAGTTGAAAATATTATTACCTGCCTCAAGGCGGGTATACCTGTGGCAAGTGGCAGCACAGGGTGGTTAAACCGTTGGGAAGAAGTGAAAGCAGCATGTACTGAAGTAAATGGAGCAATATTGTATGCAAGTAATTACAGTGTAGGGGTAAATATATTTTTTGAAGTTAATAAACAATTGGCTCAATTAATGAATGCACATACCGATTATGAAGTAAGTATGACAGAGATTCATCACACAGAAAAAAAAGATGCACCTAGCGGAACGGCAATTACATTGGCAGAACAAATACTCGAAAATATTGGCAGAAAAAAACAATGGGTAAATAATAGAAGTTTTTTACCAGAGGATCTTTCTATTATTAGTGAAAGAATAGATCCAGCACCCGGAACACATATTGTAAAATATAGTTCCCCCATTGATGATATTGAAATTGCACACACAGCACATAACAGAAAAGGCTTTGCAACTGGTGCAGTTTTGGCGGCTGAATTTTTACAAAATAAAAAGGGAATTTTTAGTATGAAAGATGTATTAGGCTTTTAAGTTTTGTTATTATTTACCCTCCTATAAATTTTAAGTATTTACTTTTTGCTTTATCATTTAATTTAACCTGCCCCAATTTTATGTGTTTTACATTTTTAAAATGCCATTTATGTAATCTTAAACGATATTAGAAACAATATTCAAAATAAAGAAAAAGAAAAATCAGGCAGATAAAATATTTTGAAAAAAAATAAATACCGCCATGATAAAGGGTTTAAAGGATTTCTTAAAAAATCTATTTGCAAATAAAGCGTACGCTATTACACAAAAGAAAAAATAGATGTATGTTTTTTTCAAAAAAAATTTGTCCCAATACCTTTTTGCCCTATTTTTGCACTCCGTAAATAAAAATGGTAAAAGAATTGGTAGCTCAGTTGGTAGAGCAATACACTTTTAATGTATGGGTCCTGGGTTCGAGTCCCAGCCAGTTCACATAAGGAGTTCAGTAAATGAACTCTTACAAAAATCTTAAGCGAGTTCTGGTGAAAACCACGACTCGCTTTTTGCATTTACCCACTTTCTCAGGTGCTTTAAATGGTGCGGCATTCAAATCTTCGTGGTGCGCCAAAATCAGATCCTTTTCAACACAAATTGTCGCTTTAATCACATCATAAATCAAAGCGAATGACAACTCAGTTAAACATCCTTTTTATGGCTATCAGTTCACGTGTAAACTCTTATGGAGAGGTGCCAGTTTACTGCCGGCTTACACTCAATCAAAAGCAGAAACAGTTTATGATTGGCTGTACAGTACCGTTAGTAATATGGGAACAAGCCAAACAACATGCTAAGGGTAAAACTTCCAAAGCTGAAACAGTCAACTTACAAATTAAACTTGTTCTACAGAAAATCTACAACGCACATGCTGAGTTAATAAAACTTGGTGAATTATTCGAGGTAGAAGATATCCTAAGCAACGTAAGCCATCGTCCAACTCCATCTTGTAACCATCTTGCTTTATCAATATTTTTGTGTACTTAAACAACGATATTATGCCTGCATCTGCCGAACATCGGAATACCATGTTTTCATTAATCGAAAAATGGCAGCGAAGC
>JANXSK010000097.1 GCA_025352695.1 Ferruginibacter sp.
AGTTTGCGAAGTTCCGTAAGGGTTTGTTTTACGGTGATCTGAAAAGGATGTGCCATAGTATATTTATTATATAGTCCAAATATAAACCAAAAAAATCCAATAACCTAATATTGGACTATATTTTATTTATATTTGGTATAACCTAAAATAGTAAGTATTTCTTTAAGATATTGCTGCATTTCAGGGATGATTGCATATTTAAAAGCATTTTCTACTAAAATAGTTTTTAAATCAGATGGAGAATCCCATGTAAGTTTTAAAAAATTATGTCAGTACGATTTTTATACAACTTCACCAATTGGTTAAGGTTAGACATTTCTGCTACACAAGGCGTAGAATTTATAAACCAAAAATTAAGCCCACAATTTTATTTTTACAGCTTTCCTTGGTATAAATATGACTCTTTAAATCAGTAAAAATAAAGTCGGGTAACGGCTTATCTTTTATTTAAAATTTTTAATAAAAAATATTTTCACAAGATTTTACGGTGATTGAAATATCTTCAATTATCAAATTCGTTAATTTATAGACTTTGTAATAATTGAATGAATCAGTTGATTTTAATACTAAATGGAGATAATCCTCTTCCCTAATTTTTTTAAAAAAAGTATCATTACTAATTACTTGTTCATTTTCATCTAAAGAAATAAAGTCTCTGGATAATTTCACTTCGTCATTCCAATGGCCCCAATAATTATTAAAACTGCTTAATAGGTAAGTTCTTTTAAGGTTATGCCGACTTTGCGGAAGTCATGAAACAAAAACTACACAAATAAATAAAAGGATACAATGAAAAACACTTTTTATAAATTTCATATTGCGTTTACTTCTTAAGATTTTTCACTTTTATGATATAGACTTATTATTTTCTGTGTTTCTAAACCTTCCTGTACATGTATAATTTATTAAGGGTACAAATAATTAGTAGAAATGAAAAATGATAAAGTAAAATTGATTTGTAGCATCTCTAACTTCCTGTTAATTATGCAGATGAGGCTGCACTAAAATATACATTAAAATATTAACGGCATTTGTATTTCATTAACATACCGAAGTTCACTTTTTAAGCAGGTATATATTTTAAGAACGTGCTTTTTTGAAAGCCAGCCTTCTTGTATAAAGAAATTGTTTTTTATTTGTTATCTGCCACAGTCAGCTCGATACGCAAGAAGCCCCTTTCATTTGACAATGCAATATTCTCCTGCAACATCTTAAATCCGGGTCCTATACCCAAAAAAGATGGGTCAAAAGTCAAGCCTCCAAGATAAACAATATGATTACTCCGATGCAGAAATGGAATCAATTTAAACATACCTGTATTTTGTTCATCATTACAATAAATATATGTAACCAGTTGCTCAAGTAATTGGTTGTAGATTGGTTGTAAACTTGCTGCATCCAACATTTCGTACAATAAAAATGAATTAAACTTTGGATACATATAAAGTGAATAAACAAAATTGAAATCATCAGCAACGGACTTGCGGATCATATTATTATTTTAACCTCAAATATCTTACAATTTTTCTAGTACAAAATATTTTTATAAAATTTAATGTATATAATGGCGCTTAGGTATTTAACAACATTGAAATAGTCTTACACCTAAATTAGAATGTTAACATACAATTTTCATATATGCATCGTACATTACGATGTATATATGCCTTAAAAATAAAAAAATTTGCTTAAGTGTAGAATTAGTAAAACAATGAAAGTCAGACCTTATATTTTAGTAGTTATTTGCTTACTACTTCCGTTTGCAGCAAAATGCCAACCGGAGTGGAAATTGAAGAAAGACAAAAATGGCATTAAAGTATTTTCCCGAAAAACAACAAAATTTAAGTTTGATGAATTGAAAGTTGAATGTGAATTTGATGGTAAAATTTCGCAACTTGCTGCTGTAATATTAGATGTAAATAACCAATATCAATGGGTATACAAAACTGCAAAATCTGAATTGATAAAACAGGTTACAGGTTCTGATTTATTTTATTATTCTGAAATTGAATGTCCCTGGCCATTTGAAAATAGGGATTTGGTGGCAAGAATGACCATTACTCAGAATGCCTCCAATAAAATTTTAACAATTGTTGCCAAAAGCATAGATGATTATTTACCAAACAAAAAAAATATTGTACGAGTTAAGTATTCAAATGCACTTTGGACAATTACTCCTATAAACAATTCTCAATTTAAGGTTGAATACAGAATACAAATTGACCCAGGTGAGGGTGTACCAGCGTGGATTTTAAATATGTTTGCCACCAATGGCCCGTACGAATCATTTAAGAATTTGAAAGAAAAAATAATGCTCCCAGTATACTCCTTAGCTAAATTTTCATTTATAAGAGATTAATATTCTTTCTCATAACCACTACATTATTTTAATAGTTTAACATTTAGCTATTTTAAATTACAAGCAGTCAATTGTTTGTAAAATCATGCAAAAAAACGTGGGTTTTTGGCATACTTAATGAAGTATTTTTATAATTCAAATGATTTCACCTCCATCCTTTTTTCTCCAACTAGCCTTCAACAAAGTATATAACTATCTTTCAGCTAAAACAGATTATGCTTCTCTATTTTAAGTTATGAATGTTGTGAGGCGCAGCCAATAAAAATCTCAATAACATCTTTTTATATTTTATAAAGTAAAGCTAAAGATATATAAAAAATATATTGCATTTGATTAAAAAGTTTTCTATATTTATGTATCCCCATCTACCGTCCTTTAATTGCTGCCAGTTAAAAATTATCAAGAAAAAGCTGAATTATTTTTTAACTTCAAAAAATTAAATATGAAAAAAGTAAATCGTTTGCATTATTTGCTGGCATTGCTGTTTCTTTTAACTTTTACAGCTTGCCAAAAAGAAAACAAAGATCAATTTTTAGCCCCAGAAAAAACATTATCGATTTCGGAAGATGTTAATGTGCCATCAGAAATCGAAGGCACTACGTTTTCACTTAATTTTAGAAAAATTGGCAATAAGTGTAATACATATTTTGGTCCGGTAGTTCAAATGGGAAATGGACATGTTCGTTCATGGATCAATATTTCAAAATGCGATAATAAGCCAATGGCAATTGGAATTGAATTTACTCCATGTGCATTTGAAAACTTACCAACCAATGCTATGGATTTTGCTGGTAGTACATTTAATTTAAAATTGCATCAAAAAGCAACGGCAATTACTCCGTTTAATCATATAACGCTTAACTGGAACCCTCATGGGCATGAGCCCGCAGGAATATATGATGTGCCACATTTTGATATGCACTTTTATAAAATTTCTATCGATGAGCAAATGTTAATTTCGGGCATGAAAACAGCCGCACCAGCTCCAGGTTACCTGCCGGCATCTTACAAGATTGAAGGAGGAACAGTTCCACAAATGGGAACACACTGGCTAGACCCTTCTTTTCCTGAACTACCACCCACTCTAAAGCCATTCACACATACGCTTATTTACGGCTCAAACAATGGGCAGGTAATTTTTTTAGAACCCATGATTACAACAGCATTTTTGCTTGGCGGTACTTATGTTAGTAAACCAATTTCTCAACCAATACATTTTTCACCATCTGGTACTAATTATCCAACCGTATATAAAATTTGGAAGAATGCTGAAAATGGTAGACATTATGTTGCACTAACTGATTTTGTTTGGAGATAATATCTAATTATAAAGAGAAGCCTTATGGCTTCTCTTTATAATTAAAATACTTTTAAATAGCACTATGCAGCCCCAATTAATTTATCGCAAGGCATTTAAGCCATTACAAAATATTTAAAACAATTCCGGCTGCACATTGTCTCCCCCTTGTTTATTCTCCCATTCCATTTCTACACTTTTTGAATATTCTGTAAGCTTTGCTCCTACTGCTTTCCATCCCATTACTTCTACAATATTTTTTACTTTAAATTTGGCATTGCGTACCAACTGGCCACGACCAGTACGTACAATTAATAAAGGTTCTTCTTCTGTAGTAACCATTTCCAAACGATTGTCTTTTCCTTCTTTTATAAAGAAGAATTTACTTTTAAGTGTCGTAGTTTCTATTTTAAACCGTTTGATATTGTATTGCAATTTCTCGTTATCTAGATATACTGCAGTAATGATTTTATCGGTCTTAAATTTTTCTATGAGCAATATTTTTTCGGCATCAAAACGCTGTGTTAATTCCTGATCTGTTATTTCATAATTACCATCATTAAAAATAACAAGTATTCTGTCTTCTGCATCAAACTTGCCGAGGTATATACCTTTTTCTTCTGTATTTAAACGGCCGAATTTAATATCAAACCAAAGCTTTTTTGCGTCAAGTGTAGATTTGCCGGCTTCTTTAAACTTGACAGATTTTATCGGATATTTTGTGACCTGGTTACCAATGCTGCCGCGGCCCTTAATTTCTAACTCTTCAAAATAAAATTCCAGTTCTTTTTTCTTTGCGGTACAATTTGGGCTCAGCACAAACTTCACTACTTCTGCCTCACCATTTGGATTGGCTGAAAAATAAAGGATTCTACTTTTTTCTGCACCTTTTGTAAGATCATATTCCTTTTCTCTGGTAATACCCGTTACATTAAAACGTTTGGCATAAGCTACTCCGGTTTTACCATCAGCGTACATCAAATTATACGTAGTACGCTCATCACTTTTTTGAAATACAGCTACATGGATGATGTCTTTACCGATAAAAATTTTATCAGACACCCTCACAACTTTCATGATACCATTTTTTGTAAAAGCAATAATGTCATCCAGGTCAGAAACTTCCGTAATCAGTTCATCTTTTTTTAAGCTTGTACCAATAAAACCATCTGCGTAATTCACATACAACTTAATGTTGGCTATGGCTACACTCTTGGCTTGTATGGTATCAAATAATTTAATTTCTGTTTTGCGTTCTCTTCCTTTACCATATTTTTTTAATAGATTTTCATAGTAAGCTACGGCACATTCCGTAAGATGTTCGAGATCGTATTTTACTTGTTCAATATCAGCCTCCAAACCTTTAATCTGTTCGTTGAGTTCATCAATATCCAGTTTATAAATACGGCGTACAGGCTTCTCCGTAAGCTTAACAATATCTTCTCTTGTAATATCTCTTCTCAATAATTTTTTGAATAGACTAAAAGCCGTATCAATGGCTACCAATACTTTTTCCCATGTTTCATGTTTCTTCTCTAACTCCTTGTAAATTTTTTCTTCGAAAAATATTTTTTCTAAAGAGGTGTAATGCCATTTTTCCTGTAATTCTCCTAATTTAATTTCCAGTTCACGCTTCAGCAGGTCTTTGGTGTTATCTGCAGAAACCCTCAGCAGTTCTGGCACACCTAAAAATTGTGGACGGTCTTTAACAATTACACAAGCGTTAGGCGAAATGCTTACTTCGCAATCAGTAAACGCATACAAGGCATCAATGGTAATATCTGGCGAGATACCAGCAGCCAATTCTATAATAATTTCTACATCTGCTGCCGTGTGGTCGTTTACTTTCTTAATTTTTATTTTTCCCTGGTCGGTAGCTTTTACAATACTCTCCATCAACTGTGTGGTGGTAACACCATAAGGGACACTTTTTATAACCAGTGTTTTTTTATCTACTTCTTCTATAATAGCACGTACCCTTATTTTGCCACCTCTTTTACCATCATTATAGTTGGTAGCGTCCATTGTTCCACCGGTTAAAAAGTCTGGTAACAGATCATACTTTTTACCTTTTAAATATTTGATGGAAGCGTCAATCAACTCACAAAAATTATGGGGTAAAATTTTAGTCGCCAGTCCTACTGCAATACCTTCAGCACCCTGCGCCAATAGCAAAGGAAACTTCATTGGCAATGTTACGGGTTCATTTTTTCTACCATCATAACTTAGTGCCCATTCAGTTGTTTTGGCGTTAAAAGCTACCTCCAGTGCAAACTTGCTTAACCTTGCTTCAATATATCTTGGTGCCGCCGCATCATCACCTGTACGCACATCACCCCAGTTTCCCTGGGTTTCAATCAACAGGTCTTTTTGGCCGAGATTTACCAGGGCATCACCAATACTCATATCTCCATGCGGATGGTACTGCATTGATTGGCCGATGATATTGGCCACTTTATTAAAACGGCCATCATCCATTTCCTTCATGGCATGTAAAATGCGTCGCTGTACGGGCTTTAATCCGTCTTCAATGGCTGGAACCGCTCTCTCTAATATTACATAACTGGCATAATTTAAAAACCATGTTTTGTACTGTCCGCCTATACCACTGTCGGTGTGGATATAATCTTCTTTATTTTTACTTGTTGCCATTGTTTTAATACTTCTTAATTATATCTCGTAAAGCTCGAGCGGTTGCCCGTTTGGATCATAAAAAAAACAAAACTTTTTATCTGTTAATTCGTCAATTCGTATGTCTTGTACGGCTACACCTTTTGCAACCAATTCTGCTACCGATTGTTCTATATTTTCTACCGCAAAAGCAAGATGACGCAAGCCTTTTTGTTCAGGAAAAGAAGCCCTTTCTTTAAACTCCGGAAAAGAAAATAATTCAATCTGGTATTGATTGTTGATGGCCAGATCCAATTTATAAGATTTCCTTTCTGCTCTGTATGTTTCCTTTAACACTTTAAAGCCCAATACATTTATATAGAATGCTTTGCTGCGGTCGTAATCGTCTGTTAAAATAGCTACATGATGAATGGCTTTAATATTCATATTGATCAGGCTTTAGTCTTTATTTCAAAATCTTTCATATTACCAACCTTGCCTTGTATATCAAACATATCCTGCGCTATCAATACTTTTAACCGCCATAGTAAATAGGCATCGCCTGTGGTTTGTTTGGCTTTATTTATAAACTGATTAATAATTTTAGAAGCTTTTTGCCAGTCGGGTGTAATAAATTTTATCAGCTCAGCATCATAAAAATCATAGTCTTCCTGACCCAATTTTTTTCCGCCTTCTAATAAGCGAATACCCTTATTTTCTTCGCACAGTTTTGTCCATTCATCCGGGTCAACTTCAAACTCACTCAATGTAATTTCTCTGGCCAGTTTTTTTGCTTTTAAAAATTCCTTTGCTGGTATTTCATGTAACCAACTGGGATAAAATATATTTCCTTTTGCATTAATAAATGGTAAATTATTGAGGTATAAAATAAATACCCTTCCTTGAAATTCCTGCATGTATTTCAGCAACCAGTAATAACCGCTTACATCATGCTTATTTTGTGCAGCCCATATCCAAATGATTTCATCTTCATTTCTTCGCATGGTGCCAACCAGTGCTGCAACCGTATTGTAATCATCAAAATCGTTGCTATCAAATTTCCCTTCATAATCCCCACCAGCGCGTATTTCCCGCCACCACTGCTTGCGATTTTCAATACCTTCTCCAATATAAATATTATACAAAGGCCCAACATCATAATCATCCTTTATTTGCAGTACTTCTCCCTGCAGAGTTTTATCTAATATAATCGCTTCTTTTATAACTTTTATATCAGCTTCGTTAAATACAATATGCACCATAATTTAATTTTTAATTGCTACATCTTCGGTAACCAAATCTACTTCTACTGTTAAATTATCAATAATAAATTCTTGTCTGGTAGGTGTATTTTTCCCCATGTAATATTCCAATAATTGCTGAATATGTGTATCAGGTAACATCATCACTGGTTGTAGTTTCATGTCCTGGTTTATAAAACGTGCAAACTCATCCGGACTAATTTCTCCCAATCCCTTAAACCTTGTTATCTCTGGTTTGCTACCCAGTTTATTAATAGCGGCCTGCTTTTCTTTTTCGTCGTAACAGTAAATAGTTTCTTGTTTGTTGCGAACCCTAAACAATGGCGTTTCTAAAATATACACATGGCCATTCTTTACAAGGTCTGGAAAAAACTGTAAAAAAAAGGTCATTAGCAACAATCGAATATGTAAACCATCCACATCAGCATCTGTTGCAAAAACAATATTATTGTACCGCAGGGTTTCGTAACCTTCTTCAATATTTAATGCATGTTGCAATAAATTGAATTCTTCATTTTCATACACCACTTTTTTGGTTAGACCATAACAGTTTAAAGGCTTACCACGCAAACTAAATACCGCCTGTGTATTAACATTGCGAGCTTTAGTTATACTACCACTAGCACTATCGCCTTCGGTAATAAATATGGTGCTCTCCTTTTGTTTCTCTAAAATATTGTCTTTGTCTTTACCAGTGGCTTCATCGTTGTAATGAAACTTACAATCTCTTAATTTTTTATTGTGCAGATTGGCTTTTTTGGCTCTTTCATTTGCCAGTTTGCGGATGCCTGATAATTCTTTACGCTCACGTTCATTTTGTTCAATCCGCTTTTTTAAGGCTTCTGCGGTAGCCGTATTTCTATGCAAATAATTATTTAATTCTTTTCCTAAAAAATCGCCAATAAAATTCCGCATGCTTGGGCCACCTTCAGATACATTTGGCGATCCTAATTTTGTTTTTGTCTGACTCTCAAAAACAGGCTCCTGCACCCTTACTGAAATTGCAGCACAAATACTTCCCCGTATGTCGGCCGCATCATAATCTTTTTTATAAAAATCACGGATTGTCTTTACATAACCTTCTCTAAAAGCTGCTAAGTGTGTGCCGCCTTGAGTTGTAAACTGACCATTTACAAAACTGTAATATTCTTCACCATAGGCACTTTCATGCGTGAGAGCCAGTTCAATATCTTCTCCTTTTAAATGAATAATGGGGTACCTGATTTCATCTTCATTGGTTTTGCGTTGCAACAAATCCAGCAAACCATTTTTACTGATATAGCGTTTACCGTTCAGGTTCATCACCAGGCCAGCATTAAGGTAACAATAATTCCAAAACTGGTTATCTAAATATTCCTGTACAAAATGAAAATTCTTAAATATAGATTCATCCGGAATAAAGGTTACAAAAGTTCCATTTTCTTCACGGGTAACAGTTTCTTTATGTTCTTTCGTTAAACCTCCTTTTGCAAATTCGGCAGTTTTTTCTTTGCCTTCTCTGTAAGCAGTTACTTTAAAATAATCGCTCAAAGCATTTACCGCTTTGGTACCAACACCATTCAATCCAACACTCTTTTGAAAAGCCTTGCTATCATACTTTGCGCCCGTATTTATTTTACTTACCACATCAACAACCTTACCCAAAGGAATACCACGGCCATAATCTCTAACAGTAATTGTTTTACCATCAATGTTAACATCCACATGTTTACCATACCCCATGGTATGCTCATCAATGCAGTTGTCAATAACTTCTTTCATTAAAACATAAATGCCATCGTCTGCACTACTGCCATCGCCTAATTTACCAATATACATACCCGGTCTAAGGCGGATATGTTCTTTCCAATCGAGACTTCGTATCGAGTCTTCGTTATAATCTGACGCTATTTTTTCTCTTTCTGCCATTGTATTTTTATTGTCCTAACATTTATTTTTCAATCAACATCCTTGCATCGCCCTCTTTTACCACATACCTATGTGGATCTTTCATTAAATCGTATTATTTATCTGCAGGATAAATATTACCCAATCATTAATTAATGTAGCGCAAGCTACTAATTTATTTAGTAATTTTCAATTGAAGCAAATATAGGTAAACCAACATAGAGATAATGTGTTGTGTTTTTAACACCTGTGTATAAAAAAGGCTTGCCATCTTTTAGAAGTTATAAAAAGAAGCTTGCCCTTTCTAAAAAATTTAATGAAACTTTTAACACCGGTGGTTTTACAAATCATTTATAAACCCAAAATTTGCAATAGAGTTATCCTGTAAGACTTAATGGCAGTTTTGTATTTTCAATAAAGGAGAAAAGGCTGTCGTACCATTGCCTTCGTTTTAGTGGCACAGACATTTTTAGCAGCTTGTTTTCTATCCAGGAGCCAACTGCAAAGCAGTTGAACCTTAGTGTGGAAAGTGTAGGACTGGGCTGCTTTTGCAAGGTTAACAGGCGAAACAAACTCATCAGGTTATACGCCACCATTACAAAGCGCATGGCTGTTTCTGTTGCGCAAAAATCATCCATACAAAATCCCTGTACCC
>JANXSK010000231.1 GCA_025352695.1 Ferruginibacter sp.
GATGAATACATTTATCGGTTTAATAAACGCAATATGAAAGAATGGTTATTTGATAATATTTTAAAACGAGGAATGAATCAAAAACCACATACATATACAGATTTAAAGGCTCTTTGTGCTTATTCTACTTAATCCTAAATAATAAAATTGCTAATAATTTTATTTAACCAGCTTGTAAGCTTCGGTTATTCTCTTGTAGATAAATAATTATAATCTTCCATAATCTTCTCTAAAAAGTTAATTGCATACATATCGGTAGATACATTTAAAACTTTTTGTACCTTAAAAGCAACACGGTTACACATATCGAACTGATTGGTTTTTGCAGATTGATTAATTACCGTTTTGATGGTATTAATATCTCTGTCACTCAGTTGCATTACTTCAGGAAATTTTACTGTATAATTGGCTTGCGTAACATTCATAAATATGGTATCATCTACCGTAAGTTTTGATACGGTATTTACCACAACAGTTCCGGCCACAATATCGCCCAGGCGCTGGCTTTTATGCGAAACGCCGATAATTATGGTAGAAGTAATTCCACCGAATAACAGCCAAAGAAAACCGGTAATTCCATCACTCCAAAAAAGCGTAAATATAATAAACCCCCATTCATAAAATCGCATAAACCATCTAAGCATGTATTGGCCTAGAGTAGGTTCACCACCATCAAGGCTAATTACTTTTATTTGAAGTATTTTCTTACCAATTGTTTGTCCGTTCATTAATACCTCGCTTGCCATCGTATAAAAAAGTGTAGGTATTACCACAAGAATAATTACCAAACCTTTGCTTCCTTCACCCACGCTAAAACCACCATATAAAAGGTATAAAATACTGAATATATAAATTACTATCAAAAAAAGGTCTACCAGATAGGCTAAAAACCGTTTGTTGAATTCTGCAATTTCAAATTCAATATCAATATTAAAAGGAGTGGCTATTTGTATTACCGGCATTGTACAAATTACTTATTAAATTATGTAATCAAAAAAAATATTAAGGAACCAAAACTTTGAAGGGCTAATATTTAAACAGGGCCACTTTATTTAAGCACTACCTTTTGTGTTAAAACTAAAAGACCCAACAATAATTATTTTTAAGGTGGAATTTCTTTATTTTTAACAAATGCGTGAAGGAATGTTTATAAAAAAGAATGTAAATAAATGGAATTCCTATCAGCACCATAAAACCAATGATCCGGATGAAACAGCTGAACGATTTATTACATTGGTTGACGACCTTTCTTACGCAAAAACATTTTACCCAAAAAGTAAAGTTACCCGCTGGATAAATGGCATCGCTGCCGGTATTTATCAAAACATTTACCAAAATAAAAAAGAAAAATACAATCGTATTTTCACATTCTGGAAATATGAATTACCCATTTTATTTAAAAAATATCACTACATTTTACTGTTTACTTTTTTAGTTTTCCTGTTGTTTGTTTTGGTAGGTGTGTTTGGTTCAATAAAAGATGAAACTTTTATAAGAGGTGTTTTGGGCGATAATTATGTAAATATGACCGATGAAAATATTGCCAAAGGAGATCCGTTTGGCGTGTATAAAAGTGAAAACCCATTTACCATGTTTGTATATATTGCGATGAACAATAGTTTTGTTGCTTTACTTATGGTTATTGGCGGGTTAGTTGCTGGGGTAGGTACATTGTTTGTAATGTGGCAAAATGGTTTGATGCTTGGATGTTTTCAGTACATGTTTTTTTCAAAGGGTTTAGGTATAAAATCTGTAATGGTTATATGGGTTCACGGAACCCTTGAAATATTGGCATTTGTTATCGCATCTACTGCTGGTTTTATTATTGCCAGAGGAATTCTTTTTCCTGGTACTTATTCACGGTTGATTTCTTTTAAAACTGCCATTAAAGATGCTTTTAAAATAATGATTATACTGGTGCCAGTATTTATTATAGCTGCCTTTTTTGAAAGTTATATAACTCATTTAATGAGCAATACCTACGACAAAGAAAGCAATGCAGGTTTACCGGTTTGGGTAAGTGCGGCTATACTTTTATTGTCGTTATCGTTTATAATATGGTATTTTATTATATACCCGATCCGGGTTAATAAAAAAAACTATCCCGGCAAAAAAATAGTTCTATAAAAATATCTATAAAACAAAAATGAGGTGTAGTAAATATTTAATAATTCTGTTCCTTGTGTTTATTTGTTGCCTGCATACTGTAGCGCAGGATAGTGAATATGTTTATAAAGATTCTACTATTTTATCTGCCGACTCAATCGTGACAAAAAAGCTTGCTATTGATACAAAAAAAAATAATTCCGCTAACGATAACGAACTTTTTGATACTACTCTACAAAATAAGCAGTTCGCAATTTTTAAAGATTCGGCAGAAGGTTTAAAAAAAGAGGAGGCTTTAAAATATGCTAAAAACCTAGATAGTATTTTAATTGCATTACAAAAACAACAAAAAGCACTACAGAGATCGGAAAAACCAAGTCTGTCCTGGTTAGAAAGATTCTTCTTTTCATTTGAAACAAAAATATTTTTTTATATATTCTCCTGTATTTTTATAGGTTTTATAGTTTACAAACTTTTTATAGCAGAGGGCATTTTTCAATGGCAAACAACTGCCAATAAGGTAACAGTTTTACCGGATGAAGAGATACTTCAATTCGCATTAATTAATTATGATAAGTTGCTTTCTCTGGCCACCGAGAATAAAAATTACAGTCTGGCAATTCGGTACCATTACCTGCAAACTTTACAGAAATTAGCAGCAAAAAATGTTATTCAATTTACCCCAGATAAAACCAACTATGAATATCTTAGGGAAATGTTTGACAAACCTTATAAAAATGAGTTTGCATCCTTAACGCTACAGTATGAATATGTTTGGTATGGCAAATTTGATACCAGCGAAGCTATGTTTGTAACCATCCAAAAAAAATTTAAACAGTTTAATAATAAGTTATAAATATTGAGAAACCTTATTTTATATTTCATTAATTTTTTGTTGCTGGTAATATTATGTGCTTCCTGCAATACTAAAAAACCGGCAGTACCATCTTTAAAAGAAACCTTTGCAAAAAAAGATAAAAATCCTTTTGGAAGCTATGTTTTTTATAACCAGCTAAAGCATATTTTTTATCAAAATGACGTGAATACTAAAAAGGATAATTTCGAAACTGTTTGGCATGGTATATCCGATACCGCATCGGTATACGTAGTAATCAGTAAAAATGTATATCTTACTGAAGCAGGACAAAAAGCGATGCTGGATTATGTAAATGAAGGAAATTTTTTATTTATCAATAGTGAAAATATTGATAGCAGTTTGCTTGATTCTCTCGGATGTAAAGTTAACCAAACGCAATATGCAGGCGTGGAAAATATGAAATATACTTCTGTAACCCTTTCTCCTGCTTACTATAATGATACGTTAGCTTACACTTATTTTTACCTTCCTTTAACCAATCATTTTGTAAAATATGATACAAGTATAACAAATGTGCTTGGGACGAATGAGCAGGGGAAGCCCAATTATTTAGAAGTGTTTTATGGTAAAGGGCGGTTTTACCTGCATTGCGAACCAAGGGTTTTGAGTAATTATTTTTTATTGCAAAAAAATAATTATCAATACCTGCAAAATATTTTTGCTTTTACTGATATCCGGCCAGAACATGTTTATTGGGATGACTATTACAATAAAAAAAAATATCCTCCTTCTGAACAGGGAAATAAAAATGCGATTCAAATGTTGCTGCAGTATCCTGCCACTGCACGTGCATTTTGGCTGCTGCTCCTTTTGCTGTCATTGTATATTTTATTTGGAGGAAAGCGCCGTCAGCGGATTGTTGAAACCATTATACCCAATACTAACACTACTGTAGCTTTTACTGAAACAGTGGGGCATTTATATTTACAAAAAAAGGATAACCGCAATATAGCCGATAAAATGATTATGTATTTTATGGAATTTATCCGTAAACAATATTTCCTCAACATCAGCCAGTTAAACGATGAATTTATTGAAAGCCTTAGCAAAAAAAGTAATGTATCAAAAGAAAATACATCAGCCTTATTTCAATCCATCAAACTGGTAAATAATTCCTTTGAAATAACCGATCAGCAATTATTATTATTAAATCACCAAATTGATATTTTTTATAAAAACAATCTCTAATGGAAGAAGAAATTTTTCAGCAACGTACAGATCTTTCAGGCCTTAACCAACGCATGGATGCAATAAGAGCTGAAATAGGAAAAGTAATAATTGGACAGCACAAAATGCTGGATCTTTTAATAATTGGTTTATTATGTGATGGGCATATTTTAATTGAAGGTGTGCCTGGTGTAGCAAAAACACTTACTGCCAAACTGATAGCAAAAATTATTGATGTAGATTTTAGCAGAATACAATTTACACCCGATCTGATGCCAAGTGATGTTGTGGGTACATCTGTATTTAATCCTAAAGAAGGCGATTTTTATTTTAAACCAGGTCCGGTATTTAGCAATATTATTTTGATTGATGAAATAAACAGGGCTCCTGCAAAAACACAGGCTGCACTGTTTGAAGTAATGGAAGAACGACAGGTAACTGTAGATGGAGTAACACATGAAATGCGTTTTCCATTTATTATTTTAGCAACACAAAATCCTGTAGAGCAGGAGGGAACTTACAGGTTGCCGGAGGCTCAATTGGATCGTTTTATTTTTAAAATCGATGTGCAATATCCCACATTGCAGGAAGAAATTGGCATTCTAAATAACCATCATGGAAGTACACAAAATGAGTTGTTGAGCCAGATAAATAAAATTGTTTCGGTAGCTGAAATATATGAATACAGGGGTATCATTCAATCTATAATAGTAGAAGCAAGATTGATAGAATTTATTGCAAAAATTGTAGTCGAAACCCGTAATAATCCTGCACTTTATTTGGGTGCATCGCCTCGGGCATCGCTGGCAATTTTAAGGGCAGCTAAAGCAACTGCAGCAATAAAAGGAAGAGATTTTGTTACACCTCAAGATATAGTTGAAATGGCGCCCCCAGTATTGAGGCACCGCATTATACTAACACCTGAAAAAGAAATGGAAGGCGTAACGCCTGATGATTTAATTGAAAGTATTTTGAAGACGATTGAAGTGCCGCGGTAAGATCAATCAATTCACTGCCGGAACAGAAGATGTTGAAGAATTTATATTAAAAGAGTAACTGAAGCTAAAATTTTTTAAATAACTAATGGTTTTTTTTAAGGTAATTATAGTAATTAAATCCGTTCTATTGACGCTTATTTTTTAATTATGACACTGATAAAAAAATATATCGGCAATCTTTTTATAACCACTCGTTTTTATTTGGTGTTGGGTATTTGTATTGTATTATTTATTGTATCTTTTTTTTATGAGCCGTTTTTTATTGTGCCTCAATTTAGTTTGTATGTGATACTGATATTGTGTTTGATTGATTACCTTTTTCTTTTTTTACTATGCAGAATTCCACAGGTTAAAAGACTTATGGCAGACAGATTTAGTAACAGCGACGAAAATAAAGTAATCCTGCAAATCACTAATATGATGCCCTTTGAATTGTATGTGGATATTATTGATGAATTGCCTGTTCAGTTTCAAAAGCGGGACTGGATATTATTCCAGCATTTAAAAGGCCGTCAACAAAAAAATATTATTTATAAAGTAACCCCTACACAAAGAGGGGAATATCATTTTGGCAATATTATTTTATATGTAAAATCTTTATTAGGTTTTTTGATGCATCGGTATGATATAGCAGCTGAATGTGTAATTCCTGTATATCCATCGTTTATGCAATTGCGTAAGTACGAGTTATTATCCAAAACAACTATTCAATCCGAAAATGGCAATAAAAGAATGCGTAAAATTGGCCATAGTATGGAGTTTGAGCAAATAAAGGAATATGTAAGTGGTGATGATATCAGAACAATAAACTGGAAAGCGACTGCCCGAAAATCAGCATTGATGGTAAACAATTATACTGACGAAAAAAGCCAGCAGGTATATTGTCTTATTGATAAGGGAAGGTTAATGAAAATGCCTTTTAATAATTTAAGTTTGTTGGATTATGCCATCAATAGCACATTGGTTTTGAGTAGTGTTTGTTTGCAAAAACAGGATAAAGTTGGACTGATAACTTTTGCTAATAAAATAGGTACGGTCTTAGCTGCGGATAGAAAACCTATTCAACGAGCCAATATTTTACAATTATTATATAACCAGGAAACACAGTTTTTAGAAAGTGATTATGAAATGCTTTACCTGCAAATTCGCAGCAGGATAAAGCAACGCAGCCTATTAATTTTATTTGCCAATTTCGAATCGCTGTCAGGTTTAAAACGACAGTTAAATTATTTAAGGTCTATTGCCAGGCATCATTTATTGATTGTGATTTTTTTTGAAAATACCGAATTAAAACAATCGGCATCTAGGCTGGCTATTAATCTGGAAGATGTGTATATTAAAACAATTGCCGAAAAATTTGCTTTCGAGAAAAGGTTGATTGTAAAAGAGCTTTCCAATCATGGTATTTTATCTATTTTAACTTCACCAGAAAATTTAACGGTTAATACTATCAATAAATATTTAGAGCTAAAAGCAAGGCAGGCTATATAAACATTTTATAGTATCACTATTTCTCTATTCGATAGTAAGATTTAAAACCTATAGTTTATTATACACCGCTATCAGCACCTTAACTAAAACTACTGTAAGCAATTAACTTACAGTAGTTCTTCTAAAATTAATGTGGGCCTAAATAAACACCGATAGTTTATTGATTTAGTAATATTTATTTATTAAGGCCTAACAGTATTAGCAATCATTGTAACTGCTGTTTGTGCAAACAATTTGCCAGTAACTCTAGCGCCTGTATTTAAGGAAACCAGTGTTTTGCTTAATATTATTCCGCCAAAATCTGAATATGTTCCAAGTGTTGCTTGCCCAGAAACTACCCAAAAAATATTTTTAGCTTGTGCACCACCCGATAAAGTAATAATTGCATTGTTATTAACAACTAGATCTTGTGCAATTTGAAAAATCCAAATATCATCAAGTCCGCCATTTAGTGTAACACCAACATTTGTAATTAAAACTCCTGTACTCCATTTGTAAAGTCCTGCTGGTAAAGTTCTGCCACTAATATCACCCGCATACATTTCCACCATTGGCGTTGGATCAACTATGCCATTTGCTGTTGTGAAAGCATTTTCCATATCGCCTATTGCAGTTGTCATTTTTGTTGGAGTAGGTGCGGCGTAATCAGGACCGTAAACATTTCCAGTTACAATAGTTGTGTGGGAGGATTGATTATCTGTATTCATTATTAATCCAAATCCGGTAATTGCAGTAGAGGCTATCGGACTTGAGCCAATATCTCCTAAAATTGAAGTTATTCCTGTAGTAGTAATTCCGGTTTCTGTTAAAATTGTAAAATCATTCGCTGTTTTAAGATCTATTGGTTGAAGACCAATAATGGATCTGCCAGCAGTTAAGTCTGATCTTGATTTTTTTGATACGGTGGATTTTGAAAGAGTTGGGGATATATTTTCATCACTTTCCTTTTTACAGCTAGTTATAAAAAGAATTAAAATCAAAATTAAATACCCGGTTCCGTTGAATTGTTTAAAAAAGCTACAATACTTTGGGGTACTGTTTTCGGTTAAACGATTTTCTTGTTTCATGATATAAGAATTTATTTTTAATGTAACTAAAGATACAAATTAAATATTGTTAAACTATTACTTATATTTTTATCAATTAATTAAACAAGATTATATTTCTATTTAATATATTTAGTTATCATATTGGAAATACTATGCTAGTGAATATATTAAATAGACTAAAGATTATACCAATTTATTAAACACAGTTAGTTTTACTTTAGCCTTAGTATGGATGATTATATAAAATCTAATGTTTGATAAGTTTGATTTACTGTATAGTTTTAGGGAATGTAGCAGGTTGCTAATGCTTGTAAAAAGCGGTTAATTTTTTCGTCCTGCTTAAGTTACCTTCGCAAAAAAAGTATTGGCTCGTAAAGAAACATATCGATCAAAGTACAACGTTAAATTGGCTGATGGAATAACACCTGTAAAGCAGGAACGCAAGGAAAGAATTCCTATTGACCCTGTATTACAATTGCCCTACACTGAAGGAAAATTTTTGTTGATTGATAAGCCCCTGCACTGGACATCTTTTGATATTGTGCGTAAACTGAGAAGCATATTGCAAATAAAAAAGATTGGTCATGCAGGCACTTTAGATCCACTTGCCACCGGCTTGCTGATTGTTTGCACTGGTAAGTTTACAAAAAAGATAAACGAGTATATGGCAAAGGAAAAGGAGTATACGGGCCATTTTACAGTGGGAGCAGTAACGCCAACTTACGATTTGGAAAGTGAGCCGGAACAATTTAAAGATTATACTAACTTAACAGAAAATATTATTAAATTAAAAACGCAGCAGTTTACAGGAACTATTCAGCAATTACCACCGATATATTCCGCTATTAAAAAAGACGGTATTGCATTATATGAACTGGCACGAAAAGGTGTGGAAATAAAATTAGAACCACGTAGTGTAACCATTCATTCTTTTGAAATTATAGCTATCAACCTACCGCAAGTGAGTTTTAAAGTTGTTTGCGCAACAGGAACGTATATACGCAGTTTGGCAAATGATTTTGGAGTAGTATTGGGTTGTGGAGCTTACTTAAGTAGTTTACGAAGAACTAGGATAGGCGAATTTAAAGTTACTGATTCAATTGATTTGGATGATTTGGTGCAGCAGTTAACAAGTGAAAATATTGATGACGCAATTAAATAGCAACAGCAGTTTATATTTTAAAAAGGATAGCTCAGACCAATGGAAAAATTGAAATTTCCGTATCGCCATTTTCTATATTCGTCACCTTTGCCAAATAAATTATTGTAATTGATATCAGGAATTTCCCATCCATTGTTTTTTGCAATGTCTGGCTTTTTAAATCTAAAGCCAAGATCGAGTCGAAGAATGGCAAATTTAAAGTCAAATCTAAAGCCTGTTCCAACATTTACGCCTAACTGTTTATAAAAATTTTTAAAACTAAACTGCAGGCTATCAGCCCCGCCTCTGGGATTGGTATTTCTAAAATTCCACACGTTACCGATATCCGTAAATAAAGCCCATTTTAACATTAGTGTATTTGGAATTATCTGAAATAAGTCCCGCCTGTATTCAGCGTTTACTTCAAAACGAATATCTCCTGTACGATCATTGGCAATAAAATTACTAGTACCCAATGACCTTGCACCAGGCCCGATACCCCTAATTGGCCATCCTCTCATACTGTTGGGACCCCCGGAAAAGTATTGTTTAAAAAATGGTAGGGTAGCGGTATCATTGTTTTCTAGTGGAATACCTACACCAAGAAATGCACGGAAAACCCTTGCAGATTTAGCATTGGTTATTGAAAAAGTATATTCACCATCTACTTTTACAAACTGGCGCAATTCTTTTTTAAAAGCACTCAACCTTCCCAATATTAAACCCGATTCCTCAATATTACCTGTAAAAATTCTTTGCCTGTTAGTATGTTTTGGATTAACATAAGTTGATGAATAACCGTAGGAACTTCCTACAATCAATGCGGTATTGTATGAGTATCGTAAATATGGGTTTAATTGTAATATTTTTGAAAAACTGTCAGATTGGTTAAACAAATAAGAGTACTCAATGTTGGGGAATTTTATAGTATTTTTCCTGTTTATTTTGTTGCTCCATTGATTACCAAAAGCAATTCCTGCTGAAAATAAGTTAAACAAATCAATTCGTTTAGTATACGAGGGATTGGTATTTATAAATGTTTGTTGCGAAATCGGGCTTCTGTTATTTATCCATTTTTTTGGTAGTAGTTTGATTGGCCCCAGCAATCGGGGGAAACTAATTGTATTTGTATAACTCAATTCATTTGAATTAATGAGCCTGCTTGTATTTTGAGTATTTAAATTTAATTCCACCCCATACCGGATGGAGTGGGTCATTTTAATTCCTTCTTTGCGAATGTTGCGGTTTTGCAACGAAAAATTAGTTGATAAGCCTAGTAAATTACCACCATTTGTGATGGTTGCAGTATTTGAATTACTATTTACTGAGTAACTGGCTTCAACATTTGCTTCGAATCCAAATTTTTTGGAAGGTACCAGTTGAACAATCATATCAAGCTTTCCTAAGCTATCTTTTCTTTCAATAGTTTGAATATTTATATTTTGCCATACACCTGTTTTAGAAAAATTACTAATTGTTTTTGAATGGCTTTCCTGCCGGTAAAGGTCGCCAGTTTTAAAATCCATATTGCGGATTAAAAAACTGTTGCGAAATAATTTTTTATGATACCGGATGTAATAGTTACTTTTTTTAGTAATTTCTTCTTCATAATTTGAATCAATGCGTGTCTCATTGCTGCTAATATCCGGGTAAATATATACGTTGTTGATGTAAAATTTTTTTAGTCGCATGCTATCACCCTGCGGATTTAAAATCATTGCAAGTTTGATAGTAGGCTTATTTCTTTTTTCATTTGCTTCGGCTAATAAAAGGATATTTTCAAAAGGATTGTCAGAAATAGTAGTTAACGATAAAATGGTAGTATCACCGGTAACTTTTAAATCATCCGGCGAAAATTTATAATAGCCATTATTTCGATACAACTCAACTAGCCGGCCTATTTCAGCCTGAATCTCTGCTTTTGTAACGGCATTACCTTTTTTTATAAATGATTTAGGAATGCTTTGTAGCGCAAGATCCTGAAGATCATTTTTTTTCAATCTGTAGCTAATTGTATCAATAAGCGTAGGTGGACCTGCATCAACAATGTATTTTACTTTTACTCGGTGTTGCTTTTCCCATTGTAGTTTAAAACCTTTTCTTTTTAAAGCAGTGTAGAGTACTGTATCAATTATTACGGTATCCGTTGCTTGGTAATAACCAAGGTGAAACATAGACCCAATCATGTTTTTTGCACTTTTATAAGTGTAAGAAGTATCATAGGCTGCAGGACTGTTTACATAGTGAAAGAAGAATAAAAAATCATTTCCTGATACTTTCGCACTATCTTCTAATTGATCATATAAGCGTTGGATAGCTATGTTTTTATCTTCTTTACTAAAATGACCACCTTTAAGTTCGATAGAGGTTTTAAACAGAAAGGGCTTATTTTTTTGATACTTTCGTGGAGTAGTGCAGGAAGATAAGATCAATGATAAGAAAAAAATATTCTTCAAACCATTCCAAATTTTTGTTTTTACAAGCACACTTAATAATATATAAATTTTAAAACAACGATGTTAAGCAAAACATATACCAAATATATCCAAAGTTTGCACCATAAAAAATTTAGAGACGCCGAGGATGTATTTATTGCCGAAGGTAGTAAAGTAGTAATGGAATTATTACAATCTGCTACATTTTCATGTGAGCAAATTTTGGGCTTAACCGACTGGATGCACCAAAACGAAACAGCCATACGTAAATATTATGCAGGTCCGTTGCAGGTTGTAGAAGTTTTTGAATTACAAAAACTATCAGCATTAAACACCTCAAACTTGGTATTGGGTATTTTTAAAAAATTACCAATAGTTAGTATTAAAGCCAAGGGTAAAATAAGCCTGGCACTGGATACCATACAAGATCCAGGAAATCTTGGAACCATTATTCGTATTGCAGATTGGTTTGGCATACCATCAATCATTTGTTCAGAGCAATGTGTTGATATGTATAATCCTAAAGTAGTGCAAAGCACCATGGGGAGTTTAGGAAGAGTTGCAATTGAATATACAAACTTATCAGCATGGCTTCAAAAAAATGATACCATAAAAATGTACGCTGCGGCATTAGATGGAAAAAATGTTAGTGAATTAAAAGGTTTACAAGAAGCAATCATCGTAATTGGTAACGAATCTAAGGGTATTAGTAAAGAAATAATGCATTTATGTACCGAACAAATTACTATACCAAAAATGGGAGCGGCAGAATCTTTGAATGCAGCAGTAGCAGCGGGAATTATTTTATCGCACGTAAGACAATAAAACGAATGTGGTAATTTAAAGCCTACTATCCGTGAAATCAACATCTAGTGGTGGAAAAATTATCTGAATTGAATTGCTTTTACAGGTTTAATTTTTTTAACCAATAGGGTAGGAATTATAAGCGTGGCGAAACAAATTGCCAATGTTATTAAATCTACCAATATAACCTGCCACCAGACTACATCAGCATTTGCAGATGCCATATAATAAGCTTCCTCATCTAATTTTATAAAACCTGTTTTTTGTTGCAGCCAGCAAATACTAAGTCCAAACAAGGTCCCCAAAAAAATACCTGTAACTGCAATTAAAGTGGTGTTGTATAAAAATACTTTTTGTACAATCCAGTCGCTTGCACCTACTGCTTTTAATATACCAGTCATTTTGGTTCTTTCTAAAACAATAATCAGTAAACAGGTTATCAGGTTAACAACTGCAACAATCATCATAATACCAATAAGTATTAATTTAATTTTGTTTTGCAATGCTAGCCAGTCAAAAATGCCACTATACATTTCTTTAATGGTTTTACTGTTCCAACCTTGTGGCGTTAATTCTTTTATTAATGTAGCAACAGAATCTGTTTGATTATAGTCCTTTAAAAAAACTTCGTAACCGCCTATTTGGTTAGGCTGCCAGTCGTTTAAGCGCCTGATTAAATTAATGTCACAAATACCAAATTGTTTATCATATTCATCTATAGATGTTTTAAAAATACCAGCCACTTGCAATTTTCTTGGGCGTTTGGTACCATCTTGCTGAATAAAAAAAGACAATATGGTATCATTAACCTGCACATTTAGCTGATTGGCAATGTAAGTAGAAATATTTATTTGCTTGCTATAACTAGTATCCGAAAATGATACCCATTTTCCTTGTTGTAAAAACGGATTTAACCTCGAAAAATTAAAAGTAGAATCAATACCTTTTAGTAAAATACTTTCAATGTCTGTGCCATAGGTTAGTATCACTGATTTTGTTGCATATCGCTCTATGGATTTAACCTGAGGTAATTTTTTAATTATATTTTCTACTGTATCATTGGCTATGATAGGGTATTGTTCTGCAATGCTAACACGGTTTTCAATATCCTGCTGAACATGTACATGACCCCAAAAACTAAAAATTTTATTGCTGATTACATTTTGAAAACCATTCACAAAACTCAATGCCACTATCATTACCGCCACGCTGATAGCAGTGGCACCAATAGCCAGCCGGATGATAAACCGTGAAAAAGTATTTTGTCTGTTAAAGGCAATTCGCTTTGCGATAAAAGCTGATATATTCAATCGGCATAATTTTGGTATCTTTCAAAAGTAAATATTTTAACAATTATATGCATATTTTTAAATTCATTATCGCCACAACTTTTTTGTTAATGATGCAACTATGCTTGTTTGCTCAAACAAATCCTGATGTCACTTACTCAGCCAATATTCATTCTGTTCGTTTTCATCCATATGGAGATCAGGAATCAATGGCTATTTATAAACTTAATAGTACAGATAGGGTAGAGTTGCATTTTGATGATATTGAAACTAGGGTTAAAAGTTATTACTACACTTATCAGTTATGCGATTACAATTGGCAACCGGTAAACCTAAGTCCGTTTGATTTTATAAAAGGGTTTACACAACAACGCATTACCAATTATCGCTTTTCTTCTATAGCTTACACAAGGTACATACATTACCAGGCCATATTACCCGAAACAAATAGTTTACCAACAAAAAGTGGTAATTATTTAGTTAAAGTTTTTTTGGATGGCGATACGAGTAAATTAGTTTTTACAAGAGCCTTGTTGGTGCTTGATTCAAAATCAAGCATTTCTGCACAAGTGGTACAACCTTTTACCCCGGATACTTATAAAACCCATCAGCATATAAAGTTTGTCGTAAATCTTGAAGGACTAAACACTTCTAATGCAAGCCAACAGGTTAAAGTGGTGGTATTGCAAAATGGCCGGTGGGATAATGCGCAAGAAAATGTATTACCTACTTTTATAAGAAATAATTCGTTGGAATATAGCAATGAAAATAGTTTTGTATTTGCGGGCGGTAAAGAATGGCGCTGGCTTGATCTCAGGAGCTTCAGTTTATTGAGTGAGCGGGTAGATAGTGCCAACGCCAAGCGAACAGATATTTATGTAAAACCGGATATTGACAGAAGTGGTCAGCGGTATTTGTATTATCCGGATTTAGACGGAAAGTATCTTGTTACCAGCTATGAAAGTGTTAATCCATACTGGCAGGGAGATTACGCCAAAATTCATTTTAATTATATAACAGCTTCACATACGCCTTATGCTGATAAAGATATTTATTTAATTGGCCAGTTAACCGATTATCAGTTAATTAATAAAAACAAAATGCAATTCAATACAGAAAATGGAAAGTATGAAAATATTCAATATTTAAAACAAGGGTACTACAGTTATGGCTACATGCTCGTAGATAAAAATGATGCTTCAAAAATTAGTTATCCGGATGGAAATTATTGGGAAACTGAAAATAATTATACCATATTGGTTTACTATAAATCCTTTACCGATCAATCAGAACAGTTGATTGGAGTTTCTAAAATTAATACCCGAAGTGATAGGCCGGGCTTTAGTTTTTAATATTAGATAAAAATATCAAAATTGCTTTTGCCCAACAAGGGTACTATTTTTTAGATAAGTTTAAGTAATATGCTAATTAAATACATAGCTTTTTACATTTAATTTTTCTTTTTAATTGCGAATAACTTTATAATAAATTCTTTCTTTTTTATTTTTATATCCACAATAGGTTTTATTTTTTTATTGCATGATTTTGGTCTGCCGATTATTTTTATGAGCATGCCGGAAAGAAGGAATAGCAAATGGATTGTTATTTCTTTAGCGGTTAAAATAATAGAGTTTTAGTTCGTTTATTTATACGAACTGATATAAAAGTTCGTTTATTTATACGAACTTAAAAAAATAGTGTATATTTAACGTAATAAAAAATATATATTAAATGGCAGTGCAGGCAGTATTAACCGGAGATATAGTAAACTCTACCAGGTTAAAAAAAGTAACAGAAAAGAAGCTACTAAAAATATTACAGAATGCTTTGGCTCCTTATAAATTTGAATTTTATCGGGGCGATAGTTTTCAGGTTTATGTTAAAAAACCTGAAGAAGCATTAATGATAGCACTGCTTTGTCGTACGGCAGCTATAAGTGTATCTAAAAATGAAGAAATTAATTTATCTGACGTAAGGATAAGTATTGGGATAGGTGTGGTAACAATGCAGGTAAAAACCTTGGGTGCAGCCAAAGGTGAAGCGTTTCTTTTATCTGGACGTGCGTTTGACGAATTAGCTGGTACTGATACAAGGCTGGCTATTTCTACTGCTAACAGCCTGGCCAATGCTGGGTTACAAATAATTGCAGATTACATTAACGCTATTTTAAAAGTGATGACTGGCAGGCAGGCAGAAGTAATTTTTGAACTTCTAAAAAAACAGCCGCAGCAGGAAGTTGCTATTCTTTTAAAAAAATCAAAAAGTACTATTCATCAGCATGTAATATCTGGCAGGTGGAACGAAATTGAAAAGCTACTGCAACAATATGAAAACATCCTCAATTATTTAAAATGATAATAACATCTGTATGGCTTACCAAACTTATATTAGCGCACCTTATTACTGATTTTATCCTTCAGCCGGTAGGTTGGGTAAATGACAGAACTGAAAAACATTTTGGATCTTTTAAACTATACCTGCATGGATGCATAACTGCGTTGCTTGCATGGATAATGATTGGCTGGCAATATTGGGCAGTGGCATTGGTTATTTTAATTTCACATATCCTTATTGATGGCTGGAAATCTTATCAAAAAAATAACGTTGCTTATTTTTTGTTCGATCAGTTTTTTCATCTCCTCATAATTGCACTCTGTTGGTATTTTACTTTCATAAAATGGGTAGATGTACAATTGGTATGGCAGCAGATAAACAGTATCCCCTCTACCAACCCCATCATTATCTCTTGACTAATGCTGCATAATTTTGCGGGAGCAGTTGTTCTATCGCATTTATTTTATGCTGGTTGATATTTTCAAAAACGTAGGTAAGCCATTTGATGGGGTTTACGTTTTGCAGCTTGCAGGTGGCAAATAAACTGTAGAGCATGGCGCTTCTTTGGGCGGCTTCGTGGTTTCCAGCAAACAGATAATTTTTGCGGCCAATGGCTACCACCGGGCGTATGCTGTTTTCTACCAGGTTATTATCAATGTGCAGGTTTCCATCCTGCAGATATACGTTGAGTTTATCCCAGCGGGCAAGCGTATATTGCAATGCCGTGCCCAACGGGCTTTTGGGCAGGCTGTTGAGGAGTTGTGTTTGTAATATTTTATGAAGTGCTGTTAGTATTGGTGTAGCATTTTGCAGCCGGTAGTTTTTTATTTCATCCGGGGTATA
>JANXSK010000236.1 GCA_025352695.1 Ferruginibacter sp.
TGCAGTTTACCCGGTGATTAAACAGAACTTTCATTTAACCTATGCCCAGATTGGTATTATTACTTTTACGTTCCAGATAACGGCTTCCGTTTTACAGCCTTTTATAGGAATGTATACTGATAAAAAACCGCAGCCATTTTCATTGGCCATGGGCACCCTTTCCACCTTAACGGGTTTAATATTATTGGCATTGGCTTCGCATTTTGCCATGGTATTGGTAGCCGTAAGCCTTATTGGTATTGGCTCTTCAATTTTCCATCCTGAATCATCCAGGGTGGCCCACCTTGCTTCGGGTGGTAAAAAGGGACTGGCGCAATCTATCTTTCAACTTGGTGGTAATGCGGGCAGTGCTTTAGGGCCATTGCTGGCGGCATTTATCGTGGTGCCTTACGGGCAATTTAATATCATCTGGTTTTCCGTTGTGGTGCTGTTATCTTTTTCCGTACTGTTGTATATCGGTAAATGGTACACAGCGCATTTGTACCTGAAAGCAACACAGGCAGCAAAACAGGTCAGCAATCAGCCCGCCTTCTCTAAAAAAACAATTATTTTTTCTTTGGGTATCCTGCTGGTACTGATATTCTCCAAATACTTTTACCTCGCCAGCATGACGAATTATTTTACCTTTTATCTCATTGAAAAATTTCAGTTGTCCGTTCAGCAATCACAACTTTACCTGTTTGCATTTTTAGCAGCAGTGGCTACGGGCACAATTATCGGCGGACCATTAGGCGACCGGTTTGGAAGAAAGATAATTATCTGGGTATCTATTTTAGGTGCTGCACCTTTTACACTCTTGCTGCCCTATGCCAATTTATTCTGGACAGGTGTACTGGCAGTCATCATCGGTATCATCATCGCTTCTGCTTTTTCCGCTATACTGGTCTATGCTACCGACCTGGTTCCCGGTAAAGTAGGCATGATTGCAGGATTATTTTTTGGACTGGCTTTTGGCATGGGCGGCATTGGCTCTGCTGTACTGGGGTGGCTGGCCGATCATACCAGTATAGCTTATGTATATAAAGTTTGTTCCTTTTTACCCCTCATAGGCATTACAGCAGGCTTGTTACCAAGCATACGGCCTAAGCGTAACAGTTAGTGTTGCCGGTAGATTTCTCATTCCATGTTCTGCCGCAAAAGCAAGGTATTGCTGCCAGTCATAGATGGTAACATCATGCCTGCTTGTACGGATATGATAGCGCACGGTTTCTCCTACCGGCTGATTCAATAAAGGCATTGTGTCAATATCGATACCCTTTTTATGAAACGGATCTAGGATTTTCCTGCTACATCTGGCGCAGGACTCTGTCCTGTTGCCTATCGTTATTAATCCACAAATTGGTATACTATTGAAAACGCTGTTATACATCAGGCTGATTGTAATACTGCTAATTACAACATTTTTTATTGTTAGTATTTTTGTTTAAATAAAAATGTCTCCCCGAAGTGTTTTACTGAAAATTTGAAAGCATAAATAATCATTTATGGAAATACTATAAAAATACCAGCAGCCAGTGTTTATCAATCAACACTAGCCACTGGTATAAAAATTAATTTTTAATATTTTATTTTGAAGCTTTAGTCATCTGTTTTGTGCTTTCTTTATTCGATTTACCCTTCATCTGAGGTTTGATTATTATTTTAGTCCATCCATTGTCACGGTCATCAAAATGCTTGTAAGCATCCGGTGCATCTTCCAAAGAAATTTCATGTGAAATTAGCATAGAGGGTTTTGCTTTTCCAACATTAATAAGGGTACAAAGCTGGCGGTTATAAGATTTTACATTTGCCTGGCCCGTTGCAATACTTTGGCCTTTCATCCAGAAATTACCGAAATCAAAAGCCATTTGCCCGTTTTTTTGAAGTGGTTCTTTTGATTGAGGATCTTTGGGTACAAATACACCTACTACTCCAATATTACCCGTTGCCTTCACTGCCATCACTAGTTCATTCATGGTAATGTTCGAATGTTCTGTCCCATGTTTATCGCAACACTGGTAACCCACACATTCGCAACCTTTATCTGCTCCTGCACCTTTAGTGAGCTCAAGCACCTGATCAACAGCTGGCGCTTTTGAAAAATCAATAGCAATGGCCCCTAATTGTTCTGCAAGTTTTAAACGGTCTTTATGATTATCAACAACCATTACTTTTGAAGCACCTTTGATGCTTGCTGAATGGGCAGCCATTAGGCCCACCGGACCTGCGCCATAAATAACCACAGAATCACCAGGTTGCACATTTGCCAGTTCTGTTGCATGATACCCTGTAGGAAAAATGTCAGATAACATCACATAATCATTTTCTTTTTCTTCGGCATCTTCAGGCAGTTTAAGGCAATTAAAATCACCATAAGGCACTCTCAAATACTCAGCTTGTCCGCCACTGTAAGGTCCCATTCCTGCAAAACCGTAAGCCGCACCTGCAAATCCGGGATTCATTGTGAGGCAATAACCAGTAAATCCACTTTCACAATTTTTGCAATGGCCACATCCAATGTTAAAAGGGAGACATACCATATCACCTACTTTAATATGAACTACTGATTTGCCAATCTCCACTACTTTACCCATATTTTCATGGCCCAATATTCTTCCTTCTTCCATATTCGTTCTTCCCTCATACATGTGAAGGTCGGATCCACAAATATTTGTAGTAGTTATTTTAACCAATACATCCGTTTGCTGCTCAATTTTGGCATCTGGCATTTCTGCTACCCTTACATCATAAGGGCCGTAATAAACAATCGCTTTCATACTTAAAGTTTTAAATGTAAATAATGATATAATTTTCTTCTTTACTTACCATTACATTTTATGAGATTTTTTCACAAAGCAGATACCTATTTTTTGTATTTGTATTTATGGAATTTTTTAAAATAAAATATAGAGTAGCAAATAATTGAAACCAGTTTAAAATTTACAAAAGCTATACCATACTTCTTACCTGTTTTTGTGCCAAGTATAAAAATAAATGTAGAAGTAAATACTCAATAGTTTTACTGCAAACCCCATTTGGCGCAAGTATCTCTTCAAAGTATAAAACTGTTGCTGGGCGCAAGTGTGTAAAGCGGGTAAAGTGCGCAGGCAATCCTTGTGGCGGAGAAGTAACGAACAGATGTGCCTCAAAAAATTGCTAATTTTAAAAGCTAGATTTTAAAGGAATGCTAAAAAGTATTGCCATTTTTTAAATTGCAAACCTGGTATTTCTTCAAAGTGGCAATCCTTGGAAATTAACATAAATCGATGTTGTAAAGCAATGGCTGCAATCCAAACATTATTTATTGGTATGGGTTTAATTTTTTTATATAATGTGGCTATAATTTCTGAACAAAATTTTGCGAAATACATTCAATCACGGCAGTCGCAAAAAGTTGGTTTATAAGAGAAAAAGTGTAGTAATAAATTTTTAAAAAAGCCTCATTGTATACAGACAGTCCAATATTTGGGCTATTTTCCAAGCAGAGTCTGACGTTTTTGAAATTTAAAACTATTATAAATAAAATTGAGCGTAAAAAAAGATTGGCTTTATGCCGGCGTAGGTAAACGCATATATTACCAGCTAATTTTATCCAGCGGGGTTAATAATTTTAAACTTAATTATTCTTGTTATTGATTACGGTTAAATTACTTAATAAAATTAAAATAATTAATAAAAATCTGTAAAAACCTGTACCAGTATAGATGAATAATTTAGCTAAAATGCATTAGTTTTAATGTAACTAAAAAATTTAATTACCAGATAAGTCCCTGTTTATAACCAAACGGTGGCAAAAGAACGAATAACAGAACAAGTACGCAACTATGCTGCTGTAGAATTGTAATGCCGGTTAATAAAAATCACTGCTGTTTTAAAGCATTGCAATGTGTTAAATATAACAGTTTATAAGCAATTAAAAATTGATCAGTGATAAAAATAAACGTTAATCTAAGATTATTTGACTACAATATTTAAAAAATAATCGTATGCCAATTTATATGGATCGCCACAATGTTTCAGAAATGGTTACAGCAGAGATTGTAGCCCAATTACATCAGGAAGATTTAAAAATACAGGATCAATTTGGTTGTAGGGGATTAACTTATTGGTTTGATGAAAAAAGAAAAACTGCTTTTTGTTTAATTGAAGCCCCGGATGCAAAGGCCATACAAAAAATGCATAATCAGGCACATGGACAGGTTCCACACAGAATAATAGAAGTAGATGCCAGCATAGTTGAATCATTTTTAGGTAGAATTGAAGATCCGCAAAAAGCAAAAAATACCGCATTAAATATTATTAACGATCCGGCCTTTAGAACAATTATGGTTATTGAGTTACGGCGATTATCACTGATACAAAATAATATTGCTGCATTTAAATCTTCACTGCAGCATTTCAGTAAAGCTGTTTGTAATTTATTGAAAATTTATGAAGGGCAAACGGTTAAACAAACTGGTACCCATTTTTTAGTTTCTTTTAAATCGGTCTCCCATGGCGTACATGCTGCTTTTGATATTAAATCGTTATTAAAAAAATGTAATAATGATTTAAATAATGATAAAATCCTTTTAAAAATAGGGTTGGCTGCCGGAGTGCCGGTAACTGAAAAGAAATTAATTTTTGAAGACACTATAAAATTTGCAGAACGGATGTGTGCAATTATTAAAGGAGAAATTATAATTTCATCAGAAGTTAAAGAATTATACAATAGCGAAAATTCAAATGCTTTAAATGAAGGTGAAAACATATTTTTTCTTACACAAACAGATGAAAATTTTTTAAACCTTTTAATGGATTACACAGATGCAACCTGGAGCAATACAAATTTAAAAGTGGATGATTTTAGCAAACCTGTGGGGTACAGCAAATCTCAATTGTATCGTAAAATAATCTTTCTTACCGGTAAATCACCCAATACTTTTATAAAGGATTACCGGCTAAATGAAGCTTTAATATTATTGAATAAAAATTCGGGTAATATTTCAGAAACTGCATACCTAACAGGCTTTAGCAGCCCATCTTATTTTTCTAAATGCTTTCAAAAAAGATATGGCCATGCTCCTTCTGATTATTTAACTGGCAAAGCAAAGTAACAATTACCCATCAAAATAATTACCTGATTTGAATTAAAATTACCTGCGTTTGAACTAAATGTTGTAGTCTTCAAATTTATATGTGTGTAGTTTTGAAAAAGACGTACAATTATTTGATGCCGTATATGCATCCTAATTTCCATTAATGAATAAAATATAAAATTATGAGAAACTTTCTTTTCCTTACTTCTTTGCTGATGGCCATGGCTATTACGCAAAATATACATGCACAGACTTCTAAAAAGAAACCACTGGTAACTGGTGATATCGCGGTTAACCCTGCAACGGTAATTAAAACTCTTTTTGAAAGGCTTGGCGGCACCGCAGGCATCACTGCTATAGTTGACGATGTTATTGCGGCACATATGAATAATCCTGAAATCAATGCAAGGTTTCTGCCTTTCAAAGCGCAGCCAGAAAAATTAACAGTAATCAGACAGCATACCATTGATTTTTTTAGCGCCGGAAGTGGTGGTTCTGCAATTTACAGTGGCAGAAACATGCCTACCACCCATAAAGGAATGAATATTAATCCCACTGAATACATGTATGTTGTTGATGACATTTTGAAGGTGCTGGACAAACATAAAATTGATGATGAATCTAAAAAAGATGTGCTTGCCATTCTCTGGTCATTAAAAGACATGATAATTTCTAAATAAATAATTTTTGTAGCTTTTTTTAAAGTTATTTTTTGAACAACATTTTATCTTAACCAGATTATGTAAGGCTGAGTAGATTGCGTTATTTATGGGCATTTTCTTTTACTACTATACTTTCCTACACCAAAAAGCTAGTTTATTTCAGATTATGGCAGCGTAGTAAGTACAAATTATGATTCGTTGACAGGCGTATAGAGAATAAAATATTTCCAAGATATAAAGCTAAATATTAAATTTATTTAACTGCATAAAAATAGGCTACAACAATCGTAATTGATGTAGCCTATAGAATGATAACCTAAATTTTAATTACTTACCTACTTTGTCTATTTCCAATGCATCGCCTGTAAGTGTTCCGCTGATGGTTACTTTTTGACCGATAAACTTAGCCACCTTTTCCGGGTTGTTGATGGTGTATACTTTTTCTCCTACAACAAACACCGGAGTAGCGCCTGCAGCAATACATTTTTTAGCACAAGCGGCATGTTCTTTATTATTGCCTTTTGTACCACAATCTGAATCGCTGATAAAACCAGTCCATTTACCTTTATCAAGTGCATACGTTACAGTAATGGAAAAAACTATAACAACAAGCAACAGATACTTTTTCATAATTTTATATTTAGTGTAACCAAATATAATTATTTAGCAGCAAAATCCTATCATTTAGGTTCTTTTATTTTGTAGTTTTTATCATAAACCTTGATCAAAAAATAAAATATTTTGGTAAAAAATCCAGGAGCAAATGGGATATACATTGCTGAGTTATAAAATCTAATTAAATTTTGCTGACATAAATTCAACAAGTTTATCATCACTCATTTTGTTTGCAGTAGATTCATCTGCACGAGTGTTTTTAAACTGTGCTGTATCTGACAAAAAATGAATAAACTGTTCCTGTACCTGACCAGTACCAGTTACATGTATGTAAGTTGCATTTTGCAGATGGGTCGCAATTTCTTTAAAAAATTTTAGCTGCAAAGACTTTTCTTGGTTGTGCGTATTTTTCTCGCTAGAATTTGGGGAATTATTTCCCCCTTTTATAGAAGCAAGTACCGAAAATGTTTCTGACTCTATAATGTCTTTCCCTATAACGATTGCTACTTGTGTATCCATCCATACACCAAATTGTTTTTTATTTTGCATTTTTTGTGTTTTTGTTTTGAAAATAACTTAATTTTTGTCTTTTTAAATTGGTTATTTCAGGATTTTATTATTTAAATAAATGTGGTATTTTACCTACTTGTACAGATAAGTATTCAACAAATAGTTCTTTAATAACCGAACCATCGAGGAACATAAAACTTTAAGAAATAGGATAATTAACAGCTCAGAAAAAACATTTATTCTATCATCAACGGTTATCAAATGCAGTTCCTATATTATGCATCAAACTTGATATGGGACCTTCCATTTTATTGGTATTGTCATCTAGTGTATCATCGTTTAATAATTCCCCCATATTTAAGGCAGCTGGCAAATACAATAAAAAGGTATTTCGTTGGCCGTTGAAAAAAATTTTTAAGTCTTTTATTGTTGCACCAGTAGGCAAATTTTCATTTACTACTTTAACTACTTCACTGGCTATACTATTTATTTTATTAACAGGATCTTCGCCTGATTGTTGGGAGTAAGATGAAATAGTTTCTACTACTTTTTTTTTATTGTCGGGAAAAATTTCACTTAACCAATGTGTATGCAAATCTGCTTCTAAAAATTTGGTAGCACCAGTGTCTGAATGAACATATTTATAAAATGCGGTAAGCACTGCGGGTATTGCACTCTGACTAAATTTATCCTCATCCGGTTTTTTTTCATTCATTACCACTTCTTGCGTGTTAGGGTCTATCTTTTGCAAAGAGGGGTACCCTAAGTTTTTTTGTATTGTTTCTAAAAGATTTATTGACATAATACTAAATTTAAAATAATATTAAAATGATTTCAATTTAATATTATTGTAAAACCATGCCAATAATTTTTTTCTTTCTTGGTATGTCCACTCGCAAAATTTAAAATCTTAGAGAAAGTATCTTTATAGCAGATATTAACAATTCAACAAAGTGATTCTCACAAAACTTCAGATTTTTTATTTTAATATCAAGGCAGATTTTTTGACTAAATTTCAGTAAACCTTTTCGTTAAAGTAAAAGTTGTTAAAAAGTATACGTTTGTTAAAGAAGTCAATTTACTTAGTGTAAGCCTTGATAGTAAGTGCTGAATTCATTGAGGCACAATCTTAAAAACAAAAAGATTATTTAACATTTTAAACAGGCTAATTTAAAATTTATTAAAAATGATAATTTCTTGCAGTGCCTTTTTAAAGATTCTTATGGATTCCATTTTTTTTGCCATTGTAGATGGTACAATCCTCAATTAAAATAATAGAACTTATGTGATAAGCCTCCTTGTTTGTTTTAACAAAGGGGTAAAGTGACGCAAAATAAAAGGCTAAAGAAATAATAATATTAACTGTTATGTTCTAATAAAAAGTACGCTACATGTTAAAAGTAAGATGGTTAACAGCTCGAGATTAATATACTTTAATATTCAAACCTACCTATAGACTTCTCTTTTAAAACAGCCACAATAAATTGATTATGATTTTGGGTACGACCGTGCACCATCCAACAAAGACAGAGATCATTTTCCTTTTTTAAAAATGATATAAGCTTATATTTTAGGTGGTGCTGTTTCATTAATTGCTCAAAATCAAAGACTGCAATATCAGAAAAAACACAGTCTATTGAATAATCTGTTCGTTGATTTAGCCGATCAATAAAACGTTCACAAAACGGTAAAATAGCCAATACCATCAAAATCATTAAACTGGCGCAGGCCGAAGCAAAATAATAACCGGCACCAATACCCATACCAACAGCTGCAACTGCCCAAATGGTTGCTGCGGTGGTAATACCATTAACCCTGTTTTCGCCTCTAAAAATTACACCGGCACCTAAAAACCCTATACCGGTAACGATATTGGATGCTATACGATCCATATTATTAGGAGCTCCAATTATTACAGACATCATGGTAAAAAAACAGGCCCCAATTGATATCATAATTACAGTGCGAAAGCCTGCCGATTTTCCTCTGTATTCTCTTTCTGCCCCTACAATACCACCCCACAATGCAGCTAATAAAAAACGAATCAATATTTCGTAATCCATATTTAAAATATTTTATGTTAAAAAAAATCCTTCCTTCCAGACCTTGTAAAAAATAGCATAATCTTTTTTAACCTGTTGTGCATAGTGCAAACACCATTCTGTTAATAAAGGCATCCAATTATCACTTTCAGCAAAAGCCTTTAATTCATCTGCTGTACCAACCTGCAACCTGCCACTACTTCTTAATTGTGCAGAAGCTGTTATAACGCCTAGGTCCGATACATACTTTACCAAATAACTGTCTTGTTTTGCATTTCTGCGAATAGTTATTTTGTCACTGGCAGGCTGAATTTCTTTTGCAACATACCAATCTTTTTTAAATTGAAACGAAGATAAAAACGCAGGTGAAACATGCTGCATCATTTTCTGTGTTTTTATTACCCTGTCTGCTTCGTTTTGCCACGCCGGTTGTATCATTTTTTTATTTTGAAGTATGCAGGATGGTAACGCCTGCTTAACATCCATCAACTTTTTTTGCCGAGGATTTTTTATATTTTCAAGAAGACATAAATAACGCTTTACGCCGATACTACCTGTACCAGCTATCCTAAAACCAGTATCTGTAACCCTATATCCCGCTGTGTGTGTTGCACTAAACCATTCAGTAAATTCATTTGCTAATATTTTTTTTTCTTCTTTTTTTATAGTCAACAAGCGCTCGCTTACCAACAAGTGAGCACCTTTTATTTTATTATCCGTTCTCATCGCAAGCAATGAATTTTCTTTTCTTTCATTTACTTTATCAATACATCCTTTTATTAAACCTGTTGCGGTTGCCTGTTCTATATTTTGCGCTTTGGTAGTTAGCAAAGTATTTCTATAATGATGCAATAATTGTTGTAAAATCTTGCTGCGCTCTTTTTTTGAAAATTTAATTTCGGAAGTGGTGAGCTCTACCGATACCAAAAGGCGGGCAATTTCTAATAACAAAGGGGCCGATATGGACTCATCAAAATCATTCAAATCAAAATACAACAAATGGTTAGCACCTTTATAACTACCAAAATTTTCAATATGCAGGTCACCACAAATCCAGGTAAGCGGCGAAACTGCAAATGGATAATTTTTAAGAAGGTCTTCATAAAAAAGATGACAGGTGCCTCTAAAAAATGCAAATGAATTTTGAGCCATCGCTTTATATTTAATGGGGAGCACCTGTTGTTGCCTGACAGCATTAAAACTTTTAATTCTTTCGTACACTTCTTTTTTCATAACTTAAATGATTAAACCTTTTATTTATGAATAGGTATATAGTTGATAGAGACATTACCAGTATTTAGTAATTAAAAGGAAAGTTAATACAATTCAATAAACAGTTTGAAAAATAAAACGGTTATAATTGCAATACTATATCGTTGATTAAAAAGGGTTCCTTAACCTAAAATGCATAACTGCAATGCTATTTTTTAAAATCTTCACTTATTGTTGTTGTTTTGTATAAATAATGAAAGAACAGCGATGAAGGGGTTTATACAAAATGCCAGAAATAAGATAAAGACTATAGGCTACTCTGAACAGCTTTCTGATTATGAAAAGAGGCGGCTTGTAATATTTAATAATTTAAACTTTACTGGGTTTTGCCTGGCTATTGTTCGGTATTTATATACATCAATTTATTCGCCCTTTTATTTTACTTACCAGGCTACGGTTTCAAATCTGGCACTCATCATTTTATTTGTTGCAATTGCCGTTCTTATATACCTAAAGCAATATAAAACTGCAACAATTACTTCGTTTGCACTTGCACCATTACTAGTGACTGCCGCAGGTATTTTTACCAACGATTCCGGTACAGATTTATACCTGATTCTTTACATGATGTTATCTTTCTTTTTTTTTAATCGGATAAAGAATATTATAATTGCATTTACCTATTGCCTTATATTTCTTATTTTTCTTCATTTTAAAGTCAATAGCAATATTAATGTTGTAACAACCGATAACGTTGCTTTTTATTATAATGTACTCAATTACATCTGCTCTCTTTCAATGATTTTTTTAACGATGTTCCTAATTAAATTTCAGGTTTGGAAATATGAAAAATCTATAAGAGAAAAAAAAGAAATTGTAAAGATTACCAATATCAGGCTAATGGCTAAAACAAAAAAGATAGAAGAACAATCTATTGTACTGTTACAAAAAAATATAGAATTAACTGAGCTCAATAATGTTAAGGTTAAATTATTTTCTGTTATATCGCACGATTTAAGAACTTCTATTTATGCATTAAAAAACATCTTAAATGCATTTTCAAAAGGTGGCTTTTCTAAAGAAGAAATGATGAGCAGCCTTCCGGGTGTAAACAACGAAGTTGAAAAATGTGCAGAGCTTATGGAAAACCTACTTATTTGGGCCCGCAATCAACTACACGAAAGCAACATAATTTTTCAGCATCTCGAACTTCGCCTGATAACAGAAAATATCTTTAAGCTCTATTCAAAAAAAGCTGACGAAAAAGGGATACAGCTTATTAACAATGTACCCGCCGGCACTAGCGTTTATGCAGACACTGATATGCTTAAAGCAATCTTACGTAACCTTACAGGCAATGCCATTAAATTTACTAACTCAGGAGGCTTTGTTGAAATATTTATAGAAAAATTTACCGGCCATACTAAATTAACCATAAAAGATAACGGTGTTGGAATAAGTGATGAAGGAATTGAAAATATTTTTGGAGAACGATATTATACTACTTTAGGTACTGACAGGGAAATGGGTACAGGACTTGGATTAATGATTTGCCGGGATTTTATTGCCTGCAATAATGGTAAATTTGAAATACTTAGTAAAACGGGAGAAGGCGCCAGCTTTATAATTACATTACCCGATTTTTAAAGAAAATTAATATTTTTCAGCAGGTATGTACACTTACAATTTTATGCGGCAAAAATCTGAGTATAAAAAAGGCGGCCCTGTCTATCTCTTGAAATACCAATGCCAATATACTTGTAACGACCAAGCATATTACGGCGATGACCAGAAGAGTTTTTCCACATAGTTACTACATCTCTTGCCGAAGCAGCTCCATATGCAACATTTTCTGCAAAACTAAAAAGCGGTGTAATTACTTTACTTGCCATCGAATTTCTTTTTGCAAAACCATCGTGCCCAAACCCTACGCTGCCAATTGCCATATCTACACTGTGCTGCTGTGCAATTAAATTAAGTTCTCTTCTTATAATTAATTGCGGCAGACCTTTTGATTTTCTGAATTGATTTGTTTGGCTTAAAATATCCTGAACAAGACTGGCATTTTTATCCAACGCAACACAAGGAACGTTTGTAAAAAGCGTTATATAGAGTAGGGTAATAAATAAAAAAGTTCGCTCCATTTTAGGGTAGCTATTTTTAATGTACAAACAAGTTTTGTACCAACAATAAAACAATTATGAAGTGTACTAATTTTTAATTTTATACTGCTTTAAAAAAGTATAAAATTAAAAGTTGTATAAACGTACGTATGGTTACTTTATTATTTTTCAATTTAATAACCTTAGAAGTCTTTCAAATCTTTTCTAAAAAAAATAAATTGTATTACCTTACTAAAAATATTTTTCATGGTATATAATCGCCGTGTGTGGCTACAACAAAGCCTTACTGCATTAGCAGGTTTTGCAATATCAACAGATGTGGCTGCAATACCAACGAGTTTTTTTGCCCCTAGTACTGGTGCAATATTATTAAACAGTAATGAAAATCCGTATGGTCCTTCTCCTTTGGCACAAAAAGCCATATTGGAATATTATATGCAATCTAACCGTTACCCGGATGATTATATTGGGCTGTTACAAAAAAAAATTGCTGCACATTGGGGTGTAAAAGCAGAAAATATTTTGTTGGGAGCTGGTTCTTCTGAAATTATTGGATTGGCTGCATTGCATGTTTCCGGCAAAAAGAAAAAAATAATTACAGCAGAACCTGGTTATAAAGTATGGAACGGACAAGCCGCTTCTTTTGGAATGGAGTTTGAAAGAATCTCTTTAACCAATGAAAGAATAACTGACCTTGCTGCGATGTTAACTGCAATTGACAATACAACAGCAATGGTATATATTTGTAATCCCAACAACCCGACCGGTACATTTGTAGATATAAACCAACTCAGAAATTTTACGGTTGAAGCCGCAAAAAAAACAATGATCTTTATTGATGAAGCTTATACAGAATATGCAGGTTTAGAATCGTTGGCAACTTTAGCAGTTGTAAATCCCAACATTATAGTAGTTAAAACATTTTCTAAAATTTATGGTCTTGCAGGAGCAAGAGTCGGCTATGCAATTGCCCACCCTGAAACTATTCAAAAGCTATCAAACTACCAGCCGTGGCCAAACGCTGCAATAAGCATTGTTTCTGCCGCAGCAGCATTTGCATCGTTGAATGACATCAGCTATGTACAAACCATTTTAACAAAAACTACTGAGGCAAGAACAATGTGTACTGAAACATTTAAGCAACTTTCACTTGAGTATATCCCGAGCCAAACAAATTTTATTTTATTCAACATCGATCCTATCAAAAAGGATATGATTAAAGAACTTAAAACTAAAAATATTTTTGTACAGAGCAGAAAACATTTCAATGGAAAATGGTGCAGGGTAAGTATGGGCACTATAGAAGAGATGCAACAATTTTGTGCTGCATTAAAAGAAATTGCCTAAAATACAATTCCAACAATATAGCAATTTTTACTGATGCAATTACAATAGCATGGTTATTTAAAAAATATAACAATTGCTCCTAAAAAAGTAAGAACGATTACCACTTTGCGGTAATTATTATCTTTTATACGGGCTACAATTTTTAGCCCAACCAAAAAACCTGCTACCAATGCAGGTATTAACCAAAGGTCTGTTTGCAAAGTAGCAGGGGTAATATTTTTCCAATATATCACCTGAAAGGGTAATTTAAAAAGATTAATTACTAAAAATACCCAGGCAGCCGTACCAATAAAATCATTCTTCGACATGCGCATGGCTAAAAAATAAATATTGGAAAAAGCACCGGCTAAATTACCAAGCATAGTTGTAAAACCCGATGCTAAACCGGTCGTAATTACAAATAATTTATTTTCCGGAATAGTCCTGGTTTTTCTTGCTTCCATAAACACCATCATAACCACGGTAAAAATGATAATAAGTGCCATCATTTTTCTAAACAAAACTTCGTTTAAATCTTTGCCTACATATACACCAATTAAAATCCCAATCACCATCCAGGGAATTAATTTCCAAAATTGGGGCCACTGTACATGCCTTTTATAGTAACTCACGGCCATAATATCAGCTACGCACAATAAGGGCAACACAATTCCGGTAGAGGCCTTACTTCCAAAAATGATAGCCATGATTGTTACATTCATCATATCTATTCCCTTTAAACCAGCCTTGGCCAACCCAATAATAAAGGCAGCCAGAAAAATTAAAATCCATTGAAATATATCCATGATTAATTAAAGATATTACTTGTGCTTTATTAAAAAAGATAAATAATTCATTTCTAAAATTTTATAAATACCTCGAGGGAGAAATAGCGTATTTAAAATATTACCTTGCAGAAAACTATAGTACGAAATACTTATTTTTTTCCATTAAAATATCTTTCTTAAAATAAACTTATTACAATAGTTAGTGTTTGTAAAATCAATTTTGTCAGCAATAAACTATCAATTATAAAACCTGCATAAAAAAAATCCTACATTTGTTTAAACCAATACTAATATATGTTTAATGGGTTATTAAAACTTAAAAAGTGGATAACAGTATTTTTTATATTGATTATTTTTAGTCCCCTTTTGGTTTACGTAACCTTACCGATATGGCAGCAAATAATTCGATATCAAATGCTGGAAGCTTTGGAAGCAAAAAACCTTGTTACCATTATCCTTAAAAAAAATGATCTTAAATGGACAAGAACAGGGGAAGAGATAATCGTACGTGGAAACATGTTTGATGTGGATCATATTTCAAAACAAGGCGATAATTATATCATCACTGGTCTTTATGATGCAAAGGAGTCTATGCTTTTGCAAACTATCAAAAAAACGCAACAAACTTCAGGCACTCACCCATTGCAGCGGGTGTTACCCCACATAATAACGAGTATTTTATTTATAGAAAATAAAATAGATTGGCAACAGGTAATTTTTAAACTACTGTTTAAAAATTATTACTTGTATCAGGCAACTAATTTTATTTCTTTTTCTGCTGCTTTAGCAGGCCCTCCTCCAAAATATAGTTGAATATTAAAAAATTGCAGTAGGTATTAATTATTGCAATGGCATCTATTAACTATATTAAAATTCATTTATTAACTACTATGAAGAAATTATTTGTCATTGCTTGTAGCAGCATTGTTTGTATACCACATTTGCTAGCACAGCAAGACACTATAAACAAAATTACCTACTTGCAAGAGGTAATAATAACCGGGGTACAATCTGCAACAGACAAGCAAAAGTTTCCCATGGCTGTGAGTATATTAAATCAAAAAGATTTTTTACAAAATTCTGCCACCAATATTATTGATGCGATAGTAAATATTCCTGGGGTATCGCAAATTACCATTGGCCCAGCAATATCAAAACCAATAGTTCGTGGCCTTGGTTATAATCGTGTAGTAGTGATGAATGATGGCATAAGACAGGAAGGTCAACAATGGGGCGATGAGTTTGGTATAGAAATAGATGAATACACCGTACTACGGGCAGAAGTATTGAAAGGACCAGCCAGCCTTCGTTATGGATCTGATGCAATGGCAGGTGTAATAAACTTGTTGCCGCAGTCTTTTGTTTCAGCAGGTAAAACTGCTGGGAAGTTTACAACCAATTACCAAACAAACAACGGCTTACTTGCAGGTAATTTTAATCTTGGCGGCAATCACAAAGGCTTTGTATGGAATGTGAACTATACTTATAAAGCGGCACATGCTTATAAAAATAAATACGATGATTATGTATGGAATTCTAATTACGGAGAAAAAAACTTTAAGACAATTATAGGTGAACAAAAAAGGTGGGGCTTCACAACACTTACGCTCAGTATGTTTAATTTAAAATTAGGTATAATTGAAGGTGCAAGAGATGAAAAATCTGGTGCATTTACCAAAAATATAATTACCCATGATGGTACATCAGACAGTGCCGTGATAGTTAGCAAAGAGGAATTGCTTTGCTACATTGATTACAAAGTAATTCACCAACATGTTCGTCATTACAAAGCTGTGTGGGATAATAGTGTTGCACTAGGCAATGCCTTGTTAGGATTAAAGATTGGCTACCAACAAAACCACCGTCAGGAAGCCAATGACATTACGCTTGGGGATGTGTATAATTTTGATTTTTTACAACAAACAATTAATTATGACCTAAGTTATTCTCTTGCAGAAATAAACAACTTAAAAGTTTCTTTTGGAGTCAATGGTATGGGGCAAACATTTAAAAATAAGGGAACGTCCTTTTTATTTCCTGAGTACAAATCATTTGATGTGGGCATTTATTCATTAGCAGAAAAAACAATTAAAAAACTCACTATTAGCGGTGGCGTTCGTTTTGACAATAGGCATTTTAAAGGAGATGATTTATTTATTGGACCAACCGGAAAACGACTCAGTGGCCCTGCTGCAGATGCAACACAACAGTTTGTCGCTTACACGTCTAACTTCTCAGGATTTTCGGGAAGCTTTGGTGCAACTTATGATTTTTCTAAAATGGTATATGGTAAACTGAACGCAGCAAGAGCATACAGGGCGCCAAATGTAGCAGAAAGCGGATCAAACGGCATTCATGATGGAACACCTTTTTATGAAATAGGTGACCCCAATTTAAAACCTGAAAATAGTTTACAATTTGATGCTACAATTGGCTTACATTCTGCCACAATAACTACAGAAGCAACTTTTTTCAGTAACAAAATTAATAACTATATTTTTCCTGTAAAATTGGCCAGTGTGTTTGGAGGGGATTCATTAAGGGAAGCTGCCTCCACATTTAAATTTGTTGCTGGTGATGCAATACTTACAGGGGGCGAAATAATAGTTAATTACCACCCCCAAGCAGTAAAATGGCTGCATTGGGAGAATGCATTTTCGTTTATAAATGCGATACAAAAGAATCAGGGCGACTCTACAAAATACCTTCCTTACACGCCACCCAATAAGTTACAATCAAAACTATTATTTTTATTTAACTGTAGCAATGAATGTATTAAAAATGGATACCTAAATATTGGAATGGATCATTTTTTTAAACAAAATAAAGTGTTTTATAAATCTAATACTGAAACAGTAACTCCAGAATACAGCTTATTAAATATAGGCGTAGGGGCAGAATTTTTTGCAAAGAAAAAACAAGTAGTAAGTATTTATCTACTGGCAAGTAATTTAGCAGATGTGGCATACCAAAGTAATATGAGCCGATTAAAATATTCCGATATAAACAATGCTACCGGTAGAATTGGCGTATTTAATATGGGGAGAAATATTAGTATCAAACTTACTTTTCCACTTGAGTTTGGTAAATAACAATTTATTTTTTAGTGCTGGTTATTTTTAAAATAACCAGCATTTTATAAAGAAAAAAGATGTGATTATTAATATTTCTATTTATAATTTTATATAAAAAAATTAATTACTAATCCTTACATACTATAAGCGATAAAAAGCCTATCCCAACATCATAATTGGACTAAAGTAGTTTGTTAAAAAAATTCACATGTATAAAATTTTATTTTTTCTTTTTTCGATCTTGTATTTTACTTTGTTATCAGCCGCAATTTAATACTTCAACAGGATAAACAAAGCTTACCTAAAGGAACTGGGTAAACGATAATTATTCCCTACGGATCTTATGCTCCTGATTGCTTCCCATTAATATGAAACGAATCCACTAATTTTATAAAAAAGAAATATGAAAAAAATTATTGTTCTTGGTTTGATTGCGTGCCTTGCCACGAGTGCTGTTTTTGCACAAAAATCTACGGCTAAAATTCTAAGACATGTGGTACTTTTAAAATTTAAAGACAATGCAAGCGCCGCTGATATTAAATCTGTAGAAGATGCTTTTCGTCTTTTACCAAGTAAAATAAGTCTTATAAAAGGTTTTGAGTGGGGTACCAATAACAGTCCCGAAAAAATGAACGAAGGTTTAACGCATAGTTTTTTATTAACTTTTAACAGTGAAAAAGATCGCAACAATTACCTGGTTCATCCTGCACACAAGGCATTTGGCGCTTTATTAACCCCATTTCTTGATAAAGTAGTTGTGCTTGATTTTTGGGCAGGAAAATAATTTTTTTATACGATTTTAATATTTTTTATTACCAAACTTACATCGTATAAAACCTTGATAAAACAGGTTACCTTAATAGATAAATTCTTAATTATTAGATAATTTATTATCATTGTCCCTAGCTTAAATTACTATTGATACGATTTAAAAAGAAGGCATTTAACCATTGCCTAGACAAGTCCTTTTTTACCATCCTAAAATACAAAACCTGCTCACAACCAACTGTAAATTAAATACATTACCGTATATTTACTTTCTGTCAGGCAAGCTATCAAAAACTATTATGTTAACTCCCCTTAACCTTTTATAACAAAACATTGTTTACTGTTGATATAATTTTAATTTTAAAAATCAAGGAATGAAAAAATTATTTGGGGTATGCTTAATATTGTTATTTAGCCTCCATTTCAATAACCTATTTGCCCAAAAAAATAAGTTGGTTCAAAAACAGGAACAATGTGCAACAATGGATAATTTAGCGACAGCTTTTAAAAAAAATCCAGCACTAAAAACAAGGTTTAATAAGCAACTGGAGGAGTTTAATAGAACAATGTCCCAAAGATCTGCAAAACAAACTGGTACCGACCGAGAATTAGGTACTACTGGCGCTACTGCAGTTTATACCATTCCCGTAGTTTTTCACATTGTATTAAACAACCCGGCTATAGTTACAGATGCACAGATACTAGTACAATTAGATATTTTAAATAAAGATTATGCTGGCGCCAATGCTGACTCGGCTAATCTTCCGGATTATTTTAAACCCATTTTTGGAAAATCAGCTATCCAATTTTGTTTGGCACAACGAACGCCTGATGGAGATATAACTTCTGGAATTGACAGAGTAGCTACAACTCTAACATCTTTTTCACCTTCCGACAATGCTGTAAAACGCACTGTTGCCGGTGGAATTGATATGTGGAACGGCGATAAATATTTAAATATCTGGATTTGTGCTTTAGGCAATAATCTTCTTGGATACGGTACTTTTCCAAACGATGGTATACCTGATCATCAAGGGGTAGTAATAGAATATCGTAGCTTGCCAGGAGGTTCATACACCAATTACAATGGAGGAAAAACACTTACCCATGAAATAGGGCATTACTTTAATTTATTTCATATTTGGGGTGATGATAACGGCGCCTGTACAGGAACTGATTTTATAGATGATACACCTAATCAGGGCGATGCTACATCAGGCTGCCCTAATGGTGTAAAAACAGATAATTGCACCACAAGTGGCAATGGTATTTTATACCAAGATTATATGGATTACAGCAATGACCCCTGCCTGGTTTTATTTACTGCAATGCAAGTTGATAGGATGCAAACTGCCCTGTTAACTTATAGATCTTCCTTATTAGTTTCAGATGGTTGTACACCTGTCCAACTAAAAACAGTAGATGTTCAGCTAAAAACAATTGTAGCACCAAACCAACGCATTTGTACTACTAGTTTTACGCCGGCAGTTATTATAAGAAACAAAGGCCTGCAAACGCTAACTTCTCTTGTTATAAAAACAGTATTAGATAATGGCACCCCTCAAATTTATAACTGGAGTGGTTCACTTAGTTCGCTTGCAGCTGCTACTATCAATTTAAATACGGTAACCATCAACCAGGGTATTCACAGTGTAAATATTTCAACCACCTTACCCAATGGAGCAACTGATGAAAATAAAACTAATGATTCGCTTTCAACAACTGTTCAATATTTTGACGCAGTATTATCTGTAAATGAAAGTTTTGAGGGAACAACTTTTCCTCCACAGGGATGGGATATTGTAAACCCTGATAATCTAATTACCTGGAAAAAAGTTACCGGTGTTGCCAAAACAGGTAATGCAAGTGTTATCATGAATAATTTTAATTATCCAGTTCTCAACCAGCTGGATTACCTACGGATGCCTGAAATTAACGTTGTAAACGTAGATTCTGCATTTCTTACATTTCAAGTGGCAGCTGCTACTTTCACAGCAACGTCAACCGCTGGTAATAACTGGGATACACTGGAAGTATTGATCAGCCGGGATTGTGGCTTAACTTATACCAGCCTTTATAAAAAATGGGGAGCCACCCTTGTTACAACTGCTATTGAACATACCGATTCATTTGTACCTGCCAGCAATGAATGGCGTAGAGATTCCATCGACCTTACTTCCTATAACAATGCAGGAAGGGTTTTAATTGCATTTAAAAATACAAACGGTTTCGAAAACAATATTTATTTGGATGATGTTAATTTCAGAACAATCACCATCAATCCAAATTTAAAAGCAGCAGGTTTTTTGGTAACTCCAAATCCTGCGAGAGACAATTTATCAGTACAGTTTTATCCCAATCCAGCTAAGCTGCGGAGTATACAATTATACAACCTGATGGGTCAAAAGATTGCTGAAAAAAATATTCCCGCGGGACAAGGTGGAACTATTTATAATTTTGATATCCGTCGGTACGCAGGTGGTACTTTTATTGTAAGAGCAGTTTTTACAGATAAAGTACTGGTTAAAAAAATCATTAAGCAGTAACAATTCTCTTTTAATTTATTTTTACCTTCTTAGAGATAAATAAAATAATCATCCTAATAAAATGAAAAAAAATAAACATTTGATTTTTATGATGTAAATCTTTTGTATTTTTCCTTTTACAATTTTTATTTTATTTTTGTTTTTTTAAACCAAAAAAATTATATGGGCGATAGTTTGCAAATAAAAAAACAACCTAAACAATACGACGCTATTATTGTAGGTTCGGGTGCCGGCGGCGGTATGGCCGCATATGTGCTGGCCAATGCAGGTTTAAAAGTTTGCCTTTTAGAGGCAGGCGCTAATTATGATCCTGCCATCAATTCATCTCAATTAAAAAATCCCTGGGAATCTCCCAGACGTGGAGCCAGCACAAAATTTAGGCCCTTTGGAGATTTTGATGGATGTTACCATGGATGGGAAATTGAAGGTGAACCCTACACGCATGTAGAAGGTACTAAATGGGATTGGTGGCGTGCCCGTATGGTTGGTGGACGTACCAATCATTGGGGAAGAATTTCCTTACGTTTCGGTCCTAATGATTTTAAACACAAAAGTATTGATGGCCTTGGTGATAATTGGCCAATCAGTTATGATGATGTAAAACCTTATTATGATAAGATTGATAAACTTATTGGCGTTTTTGGCACCAATGAAGGTTTAGTAAACGATCCAGATGGTATTTTTTTGCCGCCACCAAAGCCAAGGTTACATGAGCTATTTATAAAGCAGGCAGGAAAGGATTTAGGTGTACCCGTAATTCCTTCTCGTTTATCCATCCTTACTAAACCTATCAATAAAGAAAGAGGTGCTTGCTTCTTTTGTGCTCAATGTGGTCGTTCTTGTAAAGTATACGCCGATTTTTCATCTTCTTCTGTATTAATAAAACCAGCCGTTGCCACAGGCAATGTAGATCTTGTAACCAATGCAATGGCAAGAGAAGTTTTGACTAACGCAAACGGACTTGCTACCGGCGTATCGTATGTCAATAAAACTGATATGCAGGAATACCAGGTGGAAGGCAAAGTAGTTATACTTGCTGCAAGTGCTTGCGAAAGTGCTAGACTTATGCTAAATTCTAAATCAGCACAACATCCCAACGGAATTGGAAATTCAAGTAATGTTGTAGGTAAATATTTACACGACTCTACCGGTGCAGCAATGGGTGGTTATTTACCAAAGTTATTTGGTAGAAAAAGATACAACGAAGATGGTGTTGGAGGTATGCATGTTTACACTCCTTGGTGGGGCGATAATAAAAAATTAGACTTTGCAAGAGGTTATCATGTTGAATATTGGGGAGGTATGGAACAACCTTCTTATGGTTTTGGTATGGGTGTAGAAGGTCAAAACGGTAAGGTGCCAATTAATGGTAAAACAAAAGAAGCCGGTGGATATGGTGTTTCGTTAAAAGAAGATCAACGTTATTTATATGGTGCTTCTGTTGGCATGGCAGGCCGTGGTGAAGCACTTGCATTAATTAGCAATTATTGCGAAATTGATCCTACTGTAATAGATAAATTTGGTATCCCCGTTTTACGATTTAATACAAAATACTCCGAACAGGAAGTTAACCAGGCTAAGCACATGAAAGAATCTTTTAGGGAGATGATGCACAAAATGGGTGCAGTAATTACCTGGGGAGATGATGGTGCGGATAAGCAATACGGATTAGAGTCGCCAGGTAAAATTATTCATGAAGCTGGTACTGTGCGTATGGGAGATGATAAAAAAACATCAGCTCTTAATAAATGGAGTCAGGCACATGATTGTAAAAATTTATTTAATGTTGATGGCGGGCAATTTGTATCGCAGGGAGATAAAAATATTACCTGGACAATTTTAGCATTATCAATGAGAGCATCAGAATATATCGTGGATCAACTAAAAAAACAGAATATTTAATTTTCAACAACCAATTACCTCATCACATAATTTATAAAAGATATTTTTATGGACAGACGTAAATCGATCAAAGCTTTATTAATTGGTACTGCTACGGTAAGTGTATTAATTGATAGCTGCAATCCTGCCGACAACAAAGCTGTAGTTACAAAAGATGCTGTAGCTGCTGACCAGACCGACCGTACACCTGAAGAAGTTGCCCACAATAAAAAACTGCAGGACGAAGTTTTTTTTACAAAAGAAGAAATGGCAACTATAACCATTCTTGCAGATATTATTATTCCTAAAGATGATATAAGCGGTAGTGCTACAGATGCAAAAGTGCCAGATTTTATTGAGTTTATTGTAAAAGACATGCAGGATAATCAAACGCCTATGCGTGGAGGGTTGCGTTGGCTGCAGGTAGAATCGCTGAAACGATTTGAAAAATCTTTTAATGATATTTCAGAAAAACAGCGGCTTGAAATTGTAGATGATATTGCCTATCCCAACAAAGTAAAGCCCGGTATGAAACAAGGTGTTGCCTTTTTTTCTTTGATGAGAGATTTAACTTCAACCGGATTTTATACTTCTGAAATTGGTGTAAAAGATATCGGCTACAAAGGCAATGTGCCCAATCAATGGAATGGCGTACCAGATGATGTTTTGAAGCAATATAATATGGCTTATACTGAAAAAGAATTAAAAGAGTGCATTAGTTTTGATAAAGTATAACAAAAAATACAATTAATTTTAAGAATAACTAAAAATGACGAATATTTAATAATAAAAAATTATTATTGTTGTCCGAGATAATTTAAACTTTGCTATATAAATCTAAGGAATAGCTTACTACCATTCAAAAGTCAAATTGTTTTTGCAAATGGGGGTGTACTGTTTTTTTTGAGCTAAAATTTTGTGTTTGTTCTTTTCGTCT
>JANXSK010000035.1 GCA_025352695.1 Ferruginibacter sp.
CATACCATTTCTCCATTTTTAAGGCAACTTCTTCAAACGATTCGCTGCTAAATACCAGGCGATTTTCTACCCAGGCTGTTTCTACAATGGTGCTGTCTTTGGGGAGTACGGTTAAATGCCGGAGTACGATTATCTGATCGGGGGTTACTATCGGAATGGGTTTATCTGCATTTTTTATTGTTGCTGCAACAGCAACAATATCATCACTAACAATTAATTTTTCAGATGGTTTTAGCATTATCTTTTCTTTCCTGCTTCTTAAGGTAACTTCAATACTGCCCCTTAGTAAACTAGTCTCTATGTTTTTCTCTCCGGGATAACACCTTACATTAAAAACAGTACCCAGCACTTTAATATCCATTTTACTGGTATGGATGATAAATGGCTTTTCAGCATTTTTTACCACATCAAAATAGCCTTCGCCGGTAAGGGTTACTTCTCTTATGCTCCTGCCATATTGTTCATTATTGTACACCAGTTTGCTACTGCCATTTAACCAAACAGCAGTGCCATCCGGTAATTGTATCTTAGTACGTGAACCATTTTTAGTACTTACTTCACTTTGATTTATTTTGGCAACATTTACATTATTGGCAGTGATTGGGTTTTTAGAATTGGTAGTAAAAACGAAAAATAAAAAGGCCGCAATTATTAAAAAAGCACAGGCTGCAAGCAGCATTTTAAAATATTTTTGTTTAAAGGGAGGTGCTGGCAAATCAATATAAGTATTGGTATCAGGAATGTCTGTTTTGGTTTCAGTCAAACTAAAACCCCGATCTTGCAACCGGTTTAAATGCAGATGGTAAGTAGCTTCTAAAAAATCCTGATCTTTTTCGCTGGCATTATCCCAGAATGCTTCTATGGTATCTATAGAAAGTTTTTGATCTGGATATTCCTTTAGCAAATCTTCCAACTCAGCCAACTCAGATGCGGTAGCTTCGTCTGCTAATTTCCTTGACAATAAAGTAAAAATTCTGTCTCTGCTCATAAGTTGTATAACTATAGAGACACGAAGAAATAAAATCCCCTATAAAAGTTTAAAATAAATTAACAACTAATGGGAAGAAGGTTTTTTTACGGAGATGTTTAATACGGAGGCTATTTTCTTCAATGCAGTAGCAACCTGGCTATCGATAGTTTTGATACTTACATGGAGCAAAGCGGCTATTTCTTTGTATTTTAATTTATCTTCTTTGGCCAGTTTAAAAATAAGCTTACAACGCTGGGGAAGCTTGTCAATAGCTAAATCAATTTTATGAGATAATTCCTGGGTTAGCAAAATGGATTCTGCATTTTCATCAGAAGAAGCAAACTCTACCTGCACTTCATCCAAAGAAAAAAAAGTTGCTTTTTTATTTTGTTGCAATTTGCGCAGAGAATTATTGCGAACAGCAGTATATAGATACATTTTTAAATCCTCTATAGCACACAATTGTTTTCTCTTTATCCAGATATCCAAAAAGATGTCTGAAACAATTTCTTCTGCAGTTTCTTTTGATTTAATGAGGGAGAATGAAAAACTTTTAAGTTGCAAAAAGAAATGAAAGAATAATTTTTTATACGCTACCTCATCCTCGTATTCAGCTATGCGCTGTTGAAGTTCAGCTATATAATTAGAGTCGAAAGATATTTTTCCATTCATAACAATCAAAATCGTTTATAAAGTTAGTACTTTATAAACTCACAGGATAAAATTGGATTGAAGGCAATCTTATCTTTTTTTATAAAAAAAGGGGACAAATTCAATTAAGCTATTCCTGCTATTTTTTGCAAAATTTCAAAGGAACAAGTGATTTTAATTTATTTTAAGCATGGCAGATGTGGTCACTACAGAAGGCGATTTTACAATTGTTTTATATAGTATATTTTGTAAAGAAATTTTTATTTTATTTATTGTAGTATCCTGATGATACTGCTGAAAAGCCTTTGTTGATAGAGAAAAAGTTATAACATTACCATTTTGGTGCAAAGAGAATTTAGCAAGCGCAAAACCTTCCCAAACACAAATAGCATCTATAGGACATCTGGAATCTGTTATCAACGAATCGAAACAAACAATAAAGTTTTCCCCTGCTGCTGGAGTACATTCATTTACTTTTATAGTGTACGTTGCTTTATTTACTGATTCTTTTTTGCAGCTAACAATACCTATTGTTGCTGCCATTATTAGTATAAAAAAGTGTTGTGTTTTTCATATAGTTTATTTAAAGCGTTGACAACAAAAATTGGAATCTAGTTGCATTAAAAAGCCCTCAATAAATTGAGGGCTTTTAATTAAGTTTAATGTCAATTTTTTTTACACTTCTTCAGCGCCTTCAACCAATACAGTTGTTTTATTTTTCAGCACTTCTGCAAAACCACTTTGTATGGTATAAATAACCGTGGAATTCTTATCTTTTAAAATTTTTAACTTGCCAGCTTTTAATGCACTAACCATAGGAGCATGTTTGTCCAATATTTCAAACAAACCACTAATACCTGGCAGTTGTACACCATACACATCGCCGTTAAATATTTTCTTTTCGGGTGTTAAAATTTCTAGAATCATGCCCCTGTCCCCTATAGGAGAACTTAGTTTGTTAGTTAATAATTATTTTGTTACCACCTACATTTCAAACGCTTCGGTAAAAGTTCAATAAAGATTTGCTGTACAAGAGTGTGACGCCAATGAAGCTAAATAGAATACTTCGGCTACGCTCAGTAC
>JANXSK010000115.1 GCA_025352695.1 Ferruginibacter sp.
TCTTTGTTAGAATCATCATGCTTGATAAAACCGAATCCTTTTTCAGAATTGAAAAACTTAACGGTGCCTAGTGTTTTGTCCATTTTTTAAAATTGTATTGTATTAAATTAAGTTGCAAATATAAGTTTTTCTTTTAAATACAGCACAAATACTGCAATAAGTCTGTTTTTAATTAAATTAATGCTCTTTTACTTTAAAATAATTAACCATTTCATCATACGCCGCTTCTCCACCAGCAATATCTTTAATGATTTTACCTTTTTCCATCAATAAAATTCGGCTGCTTACTTCAGAAACATGGTTAATATCATGACTGCTAACAATAATACACATCCGATGATCTGTTGCCAGTTGCTTTATCATTGCTACCAATCTTAACTGTGTGGTTGGATCTAAATTGGCAAAAGGTTCATCCAGTATCAACAATTCCGGGTTAGTCAATAATGCCGCAACAATACCAATTTTAAACTGATTGCCTTTACTAAAATCTCGAATATATTTACCTTTTTGTAAAATAGCATCATCAAAAAATACCTTGTAAGAATGTAAAAAGTCATCTACATCAGCTTTGGATAACTGATTGAGTTTTCCAACAAAATAAAAATATTCTTCCGGGGTGAGATAGTCGATCAAAAATCCTTCATCAATATAAGCTGCTGTGTAACTTTTCCATTCTTCTGTAACTGTTACAAGGTTTCCTTTGGATAATATTTCACCGCTACTGGCTCTTATAAGATCTAGTAATAAGCGAAAAAAGGTTGTTTTTCCTGCGCCATTATTACCAACAAGGCCTACTACTTCACCGGCATAAATTTCTAATTGCGCTATATCAACAGCATCTATTCCTTTGTAGGTTTTCTTTAATTTTTTTATAAAAATCATACTATGGGTAGCTTTTTAATTTTAATGAATTGCTGTTATTATACGGATTAAAATAAACTCGTTATCACCGTTCTCTAAATCCTTCCAGTATTTTGTGTTTACGGTTATTGAACTGCCCTACAAGCCAGTTAATAATAAGTTCGTTAAAAGCAAGACCTACTACACCCAAGGTGCTTATAAATAAAATGGCCGACCAAAAACCAATAAATTTATTCAGTAAATAAAATGCACCTACCGGTCCCAATGAAATTAGTAAAGATTGTAACCATTGTATCGCACCAATACCCTGAAAATTCATGCTGGAAGATTTGCTAAGGTTGAGGTATTTGTAATTGTAGGTAGCTGCGTAGATGGTAACAAATGAGTTAACACCTATGCTGTACAAAAATGCAGCTAACTGAATAGGTAAAATTTGCCAGCCCATAAATCCATAAAGACTTGCAATTAAAAATTGTAAAGAACAAACAGTTACAAACAATAAAAACTTTGCTTTTATGTACTGTTTCATGTTGATATTGTAACTCATCATACCATCAAAATGACTGCTTTGCCAGGCAAATAAAAACTGGCCGTAATTGCTGATAAATAATCCTGTGATAAATAAAGCAAAAAGAAACAACATCGTATAGTTGCCTGTTTGCAAGTATTTTGGATAAAATATAAAACCATACAATAAAATTACGCCTGATAAAATGATTAGTGATTTTGGTCGTTTATTTCTAAAGATGAGTTTAAGGTCCAGTGAAATCATTTCTCCTACATCACCATATTTATCCAGAAAAGCATAATTCTTACTTACTTTCATTTTTCGGTGGCTTACCAACTCTTCAATATATAGATGACTTTTTAAGTAATTGTTGTTAAGCCTAAAAGTCATTGTTGCCAGTGCTAAAGGAAATACAAATAACCAGGGATGATTCAACAGATCTACAAATAAATTTGATGAAGTTGATTCGAAAGAAAAATTTTTAAAATAATCAAACGCTTTTAGTATGGCAATTACAAGTATGATGGAAAAAAACCACCAGCTACTGTTAATCGATTTTCTTTTTATGTACATATTTAAAAAATGATTGTTAACCACCAACGCAAACATAGATATCAAAAAACAGTTAGTGGCAACAGCACCGTAAGCAGGCAATATTTCTACCACTGCAAAAGGAATAAAAACAAACAACGGTAAAATGTTAATGATGTGTATTAAGGAACGCACATTTAAAAAGCGCAACATACTATTGCGTTTAATATTTTGGGTAAGGTAGGGTTGAATGCTGAGCGAGGGGAGTTCCTGCAATTGGAAACGAAATAATAATCCTACCAAAAAATAATAAATAATGTACGAACAAAATAAAACAATAGGGTCTTTACCTGGCATTGATTCTTTTAAGATAAAGGGTAAAAACACACCAAGTCCGGCTATTTCTAAAAAAATAAGTAAGTAGAAAATGCCTAAAATTATTTGAAGAGCCAGGCTTTTGTTGGTATTGCGTGCCCTCCAAAAGCTATGCCATTGATGGGATAGATAACTTGACATTTTCATTATACAAGAGGTAGTTTATACAGTAAATATAAATAATAAAATCAGGTTAAATTTATTAAAAAGTGGATAGGTCAAGAACGAGTTTTTATTAAATTTCTCAAAAATAGCTGTGCCAATTGTAATACTTGCCTTAATTTTAGTCGTAAAAAATTTCGATTTTTCGACCCTTTTTTTATAACCAACTATGATAAGTAGTATCTAAATTAACCATAGATTTTATTGAAGTAAAGAGAAAATACAAGCCTTGGGCTAAGGTAATTTTGTGTTAACGTATATAAAATATTTCAATAAAAGAATGCAGTTTTTATGTGAAGATCAGGTTTGATATACACTACAATTAAATCACTTGCAAATATGACCCTGAATTAGCGTACATTTGCAAAAATTTTATTATGATAAACGAAGTAATCGCAAAATTTATCGAAGGCGGGCATCTTGCAAAAAATCCTGTTAAGATTGAGTTTAAGAAAAGAAATACCATCCTTGGAATTTTTGTTCAATCACCAGATTATGAAGACCTGAAATCAAAAAACTTCTGGCGCATCGTTTCTGAAACTAATTTTAAAGAGTGGAGAGAATCGCATGATAACAAATTAGCTAAAATTTTCAGCGGTGCAGAATTTAATCGCATCACGTTGCCCAAGCAAGTTGCGGTAGTATAAATTTTGTATGCATTTTAATGTAAATTAATTACAACATAAATAATATTAGAGGTATTCGATTCAAATAAAAACTGCCACCGTATTTAAGTTAGTAATATAAAATATTTTAATAAAAAAAGTCCAACATTACAAGTTGGACTTTTTTTAGTGTTTTAATTTTTTATGCGTATGCTTCAATGGGCTCGCAAGTACAAATTAAATTTCTATCACCGTAAGTATTATTAACCCTACTGATACTTGGCCAAAATTTATTTTCTTTTACATAAGGCAAAGGAAAAGCAGCCACAGTTCTTGAATAAGATTTGTTCCACTCATCAGCACAAATTACATGTTGCGTGTGTGGAGCATGCTTTAACACATTGTCTTTTTTATCTTCTTTGCCTTCTTCAATAGCTTTTATCTCATTGTAAATACCAATCAAAGCATCGCAAAAACGATCAAGCTCAGCTTTGTCCTCGCTTTCAGTTGGTTCTATCATCAAAGTTCCTGCTACCGGAAAAGAAAGGGTAGGCGCATGAAATCCATAATCCATTAATCTTTTGGCAACATCCTCTGCCTCAATACCAGCGCTGATTTTAAATGGACGCAGGTCAACAATGAATTCGTGCGCAGCAGTACCATTTTTGCCCGTGTATAGAATTTTATAGTATTTCTCTAATCTTATCTTCATGTAATTGGCATTCAAAATAGCATTCGCTGTGGCATTGCGAAGGCCATTTGCTCCCAGCATTTTTATGTACGCATAACTGATTAGTAGAATACTGGCGCTTCCATAAGGAGCTGCGCTTACAGCATGTATGCTGGATGTTTTACTGGCGATGTTAACATGGCCGGGCAAATACGGAACCAATTGAGAAGCTACGCAAATTGGACCTACACCTGGTCCACCACCACCATGCGGAATGGCAAAAGTTTTATGTAAATTTAGATGGCACACATCAGCACCAATCATACCCGGACTGGTAAGTCCAACCTGTGCGTTCATATTAGCGCCATCCATGTAAACCTGTCCACCGTATTCATGAATAGTGTTGCAAATTTCTATAATGCTTTCTTCAAATACACCGTGGGTAGATGGGTAGGTGACCATTAATGCCGCAAGGTCATTTTTATGTTCTTCAGCTTTTTCTTTTAAATCAGCTACATCTATATTACCTGCATCATCGCACTTGGTAACTACCACTTTCATGCCTGCCATTACTGCACTTGCAGGGTTTGTGCCATGTGCCGAAATTGGTATCAGTACTACATTGCGATGACTTTCACCTCTTGCAGCATGGTAAGCTCTGATGGTTAATAAACCGGCGTATTCGCCTTGTGCACCACTATTAGGTTGTATAGAGGTGGCAGCAAATCCTGTTATTTTACTTAAGTAATTTTCCAGTTCAGTAATTATTTCAAGATATCCAATTGTTTGATCTGCTGGTGCAAATGGATGCAGCCTGCTAAACTCCGGCCAACTTACAGGTATTAGTTCTGTAGCTGCATTTAACTTCATGGTGCAACTACCCAAACTTATCATCGAAATATTCAAACTAAGGTCTTTATTTTCTAAAAACTTTATGTACCGCATCATCTGACTTTCGCTGTGATGCGTATTAAAAACCGGATGTAATAAAAAAGTAGTTGTTCGGGTTAATGTAGAAGGAATATTTACCAGCAAAGCATCTGCATCAAAACCTGCTGTTGCGGTATCAATGTTTATTGAACGGGTAAATACATGTAATATATCTACAATGTCATTTTGAGAAGTAGTTTCATCTATTGAAATACCAAGGTGCTTTTCGTCAATAAAATGAAAATTCATTTCTTGTAATGCTCCTAATTTTATTATCGAAGCAGCATTGGCAACACTAACTTTTAATGTATCAAAATAATATTCATTTACATTGCTAAAGCCAAGTTCATTCAATTCATCACTCAATGTTTGTGCAAGTATGCTGATGCGTTTTGCAATATTTTTTAATCCTTCTGCACCATGATAAATGGCATACATCGCAGCCATATTACTCAACAGTGCCTGTGCGGTACAAATGTTGCTTGTAGCTTTTTCCCGGCGAATATGTTGTTCTCTTGTTTGAAGTGCCATCCGTAAACAACGATTGCCTTGCGCATCAACACTTACGCCAATTATTCTTCCAGGTATTGTTCTTTTAAATTCATCTTTGGTTGCAAAAAAGGCAGCATGTGGACCACCAAAGCCCATCGGTACGCCCAAGCGCTGAGAGGAACCAATAGCTACATCAGCACCCAATTCTCCAGGAGGAGTTAATAAAGTAAGTGCTAAAAGATCTGTAGCCATCACCACCATTACATTTGCAGCATGTGCTTTAGTAATAAATTCACGGTAATCTTTAACTGCACCATCGCTATCGGGGTATTGCACAATGGCCCCAAAAAAGTCTTCATTGAATGAGGCTTGTTTAAAATCGCCCCATACTAGGTCAATGCCAATTGGTTCAGATCTTGTAATCAATATATCTTTTGTTTGTGAAAATATTTTTTCATCTACAAAAAACTTTGGGGCAGTAATATGATCGTGATCTTTATTTTTATGGTTAAACAACATGGCCATTGCTTCTGCGGCTGCTGTACCTTCATCTAATAAGCTTGCGTTGGCGATAGGTAAAGCAGTAAGGTCGCTTACTATTGTTTGGTAATTTAATAAACTTTCCAATCTGCCTTGCGAAATCTCTGCCTGGTAAGGAGTATATTGGGTATACCAACCTGGGTTTTCAAAAACATTTCTTAAAATTACAGAAGGAGTAATAGTATCATAATATCCTTGCCCGATATAACTTTTAAAAACCTTGTTTTTTGCAGCTACTTTTTTTAATTCGCTTAAATACTCAAACTCACTCATTGCAGCTGGTAAATCAAGATCCGTTTTTATCCTGATAGCATCAGGTATTGTTTTTCTAATCAGTTCTTCCAGACTATTTACACCGATTACTGATAACATAGCTTCTTTTTCCTGATTGTTTGTACCTATGTGCCTGCCTGAAAATTCATTCTGTTGTTGCTCGAAAATATTCATATTGATATTTAATATTTGAAATTTATCTTTTACTATTTTTCCGGGCAAGTTGCAAAAATGATCATTGTTGCATCGCCCTCTTGTGCTATTTCAGCATTTGGTAACATTTACCCTTAAATGCTTGTTTAAGTATATTTTATTCTTTATGAATTTAAATGTTGAAAATAAAGCCCTTAACTGATTTTTTTACGATGCAAAATTACATGAAGACAACAATATTTAGTGTCATTATGTTCGTTACTTTGCAGTTGTGCAAAAATCAGGAATAAAGTTGTATAAAATCTTTCACAATACACCCTAACATCCATTATGAGTGAAGAACTTTTAAGAGCCTGGGAAAAGAAATCGGGCGACAGGCAAAAATTATATAAGAATTATTTACACAGGGCGGATAAAAACACGGTGCTAAAAGCTTTGCCAGAATTAAATGAAGAAGCATTTAGTAAAATTGATTGTTTAAAATGTGGCAATTGCTGCAAAGGATATTCTCCCCGTTTAAAAACGCCAGATATTAAGCGAATTGCCAAACATTTAAAAATGAAGGAAGGTGATTTGATCAATACTTATTTAATAGTTGACAAAGAAGGCGATTATGTAATGCGAACAGCACCTTGTCCATTTTTGGGAGAAGATAATTATTGTAGCATTTATGAAGTGCGGCCATCTGATTGTGCCCGCTTTCCCTACACGGATGAAGATGTATTATTAAAAAGGCAACCACTCACATTAAAAAATTCTACCTTTTGCCCTATTGTTTATTATGTGTTGGAGAAACTAATGGCAGCTGCAAAGCAATAATCACCAGTAAATTATTCCAATTAAAAATGCTATCCATTAGTAAGTTCTTCATATGCGGCAGATAAAGGCCTGTCAATTCCATCGCCTTTCCATTCGGGAGCACCGGGTATTTCGGTAGCTTTTATTATTTCTTCCTTTGTTTTACCTGCCTTAATCTTTGCAGCAGTAAACTCCAACACTTTACTTAAGTAATTCTTAAAAGCACCGATGTCTTTTTTGTTGACTACTATATCATATCCATCGGCAGCGTGGCCGCACACAAATATCGTTTTGTCGTTAAAAGTTTTATCAGCCTTATCCAGTACCTGTATCCAGCTTTTAATATTAGCACCTGCAGACCTGTCAACAAAAGGATGCCGCCTGTTAAATACGAGGTCGCCTGTGTGAACGATATTGGCATTTTTGAAATGTACAAAGCTGTCGCCGTTGGTATGCGCTGCACCAAAATAATGCATGGCTATTTCTTCTGTACCAACAGCCTGGCTCCATGTAGTAGCGTAAGTTTGGTTAGGATATAATTGCTGCTCTTCCGTCTTTTTTTCTTTGGCTACCCTTTCCTGGTTGGCTTTGCTGTTTTCATGCGCCAGTACATTTTTAACCAACCCTTTAAAAGAAATATTACCTGCCGTATGGTCGCCATGATGATGTGTATTGATCAGCAACTCAAAAGGAAGCAGGCTTCTTTTTTTCAACTCATCAATTAAATGTTGTGATTGTTCCGGAAATTGAGAGTCCACCACAGTCAAACCTTCTTTGCCAATCATAAACAATATTGTGCCGCCCTTTTCTGTAAATACTCCTATGGTATCAGTCAGCATTTTTATTTTCCAGGTAGGATCAGCTAATAACTGCGCCAATGTTTTATTACTTAAAAATGCCAGACCTATTAAAGCAAGGCTACTATTGCGAATGAAGTTTCTGCGTTGCATGAGTGAATATTTTTGAGTTTAAAGTTACAATACATCCTCAAATAAAATAAAAAGTTTAAACTAAAGGATTACAAGATTTTTTGTATCAGGATCTTTTTTAAAAAATCTTCTACTGGCTCATCAAAATAAACATGATCTTTAAACATGTTTTTTGCATTGCCAAACTTTGCTTTAGGAAGCATTGTATTTTTCTTATCCTTTTAGCTTTACTTAACCACTGACCTATAAAGTCAGCAACTCCAAGTTCAGGTCTGGCAGGGCTACCGGCTTGTTATATAAAATTAGATTATTCATAAAGTAAATCCTGTAAGACAAGTTTAGTTAAAAAAATTGATTGGTGACTTTTAGGAATTCAAAGATTTATCGGTTTGTTCTATTTACAGCTGTATTCTATTCATAGAAATGTAATTGGTAAAATGCTACCGGCCAATGCATTGTTTAGATGTATAAAATTAGAAGTATTGCCAGAGTGATACCTTTAGTTGCATAGCATGCTTGATGTTCTGGTTTCAAAGTGTATGGTGTGAAACCCCCGGACATAAACAAGTAAAGCCGCAAATTATTTAAAATATTGTTCTTATTTTTTTATTATCTGGTGGGTTATATTAATTTCTCTGCCAGATAATCTTAACAGGTAAACTCCTGCTGCAAGTGCTTTTGAGGGCTCGATGGTTTTAGTTGCTGAACCACCTGAATGTTCTATCACTTTATGCATTAGCTGCTGACCCATTTTATTGGTTAAAGTAACCGTATAATTTCCTTTCTGCAAATTATTCATCTGTAAAACAATTGTTTTACCATTTACCGGGTTTGGATAAATGGTAAGTAAAGTAGCTCTATTGCTGATAGTCACTTTCATTACCAGGCTATAAATTATTTTTCCTGCTTCAATTATTTTTATTCTGTAAAAGTTTGCTCCATCTAAAGGAGCAGGATCAAACAGATTGTAGTTTATAACAGAACTGCTGTTGCTTTTTGCCTGTATGCTTCCCAGCTTTATAAACTGCTGTCCATTCTGTGATCTCTCCACTTCATACCTTTCTATATTCATTTCCTGCTGGGCTGTCCATTCAATTTGTACTCCTGCATTTTTTTGGTATGCCTTTACATTAGTAAGGTTAACAGGCAATGCATTAAGATCTATTTGAAAAATCGAAACAAAGCTTGCACCACCATTAGCTGCTACAACTTCAGGAATTCCATCTCCATCCAAATCAACTATTGCAACAGAAATAGGACTTGACACTGTAGCAAAATTTACGGCAGTCGTAAGGGAAGATGAATTGATAGTGCCAGAAGTTGCAGTATTTCGCAGTACTGATATATTATTAGAGCTTGTATTAGCAACCACCAGATCTGGCTTGCCATCTCCATCGGCATCTCCCATTGCAATATAGCGGGGAGCAGTACCCGCAGTAAAATCTACTTTAGCAGCAAAAGAAGTTGCATCGATAATGCCTGAAGTGGAAGTATTATGTAGTACAGACACAGTAGTAGAAGCAGGAGAAGTATTGTTATTAGCAACCACAAGGTCAGGCTTGCCATCTCCATCCACATCACCAATAGCAACATTGCGGGGAACACTCCCGGCAGCAAAAGGTACTTTTGTAGCAAAAGAGATAATGCCTGTTGTGGAAGTATTACGCAATACTGAAACAGTATTAGTAGAAGATTCTATATTTGAAACCGCAAGGTCGGGCTTGCCATCTCCATCCAAATCGCCAATAGCAACAGAAACAGAAGTAAGACCGGAAGGAAAGTCAACTTTAGCGGCAAAAGAAATACTGCCTGGTGTAGAAGTATTGCGTCGTACTGATACGGAACTTCCGCCTGAATTAGCATTTACGATATCAGGCTTGCCATCTCCATCCACATCGCCAATTGCACCAAAAACAGGACCGGTAAAACCCGAAGCAAAATCTACTTTAGCAGCAAAAGAAGATGCATTGATAGTGCCTGAAATGGATGTATTGCGCAGTACTGAAATATTGCCATTAGTAATAATAATCAGATCTTGCTTGCCATCTCCATCTACATCGCCAATCGAAACATATTCAGTAAAGGTGCCTGAAGCAAAATCTACTTTAGCGGCAAAAGAAGATGCATTGATACTCCCTACAGTAGAAGTATTACGGAGTACTGATAATGTATTAGAGTTCCCATTAGCAATCACCAGGTCGGGTTTCCCATCTCCATCTACATCGCCTATTGCAACATTACGGGGACCAGTGCCTGTAGCAAAATCAACCTTTGGCTTATAAAAGTTAGTAGGGATTCCTGATCCGGCAGGGTTGGTAAAAGTAGTGATAAATGGTTTGGAGGAATAACCGGTTAACCCTGTAACATTATCAAGTACAGAGATGGGCTCAAATGTGGCGCCGGCAGGAACAGTTACAGTTAAGCTGGAAGTTGTACCCATTGTAACCGTTGCCTTTACCGCTCCAAAACGTACAATGTTGTTGGAAGGCACAGCATTAAAGTTTGTACCTGTTATAATTATACCTGTGCCCAACGTTCCGTTGGAAGGGGTAAAAGAAGAAATAGTTGGTTGTGCTGCTACTTTTAATGTTGTCAAGAAAAGTAATGCAAATATTGTTTTACAAAAAGCAGGTATAAATTTATTTATCATAAGTTTTATCTTTAAACAATGGTGAAAAAAAAGTGACTTTATAATTATTACATGAACTGACCTTTGCAATTAGTTAAATTAAACGGGTAAATAGTACATTCTACATTTAAGTAATTTTTCAGCGGGTGGATGAGTTAACAATATCAGATGCAGAGGTGAAAGAAATAATTTTCGTCTGTATTAGTTATACTCTTTTTAAAGATGAAAGATAAATTTTTTTTTGTAAAATTTCCAATTTTTTTTAGTAGTAAATTCTTAGATTATCATAAAGTGTTTTTAACCTTATTTTCGAGATTGCCAAATATTCGCTACCGGGTAATGTAAAACAGTAACTAACCTGTGCTTCCTATGCTTTTTTTGGCTTTGAGTTTTTCTCATTTCATTTATAATATTCCTGCTAACCGCTTGAGTAATCGTTTTTGCCTGTTATAGAAGCAACCCCAAAATGAAATGCTCAAGATCAATTGGAATTTTAAAATTTTCAATACTTGATTGATAGTTTCCTTTTTTAAACCAATGTAAAGCGAATGGTTCGTTTGTTGGTCATGCTTCGGCATGCCCCTCATTCAAAGCAGCAGCATGCCTGAATAGGAAGGTTTATTTGTAAAACCTTTAGCTCCCAAAAACTAATGAGCAAACGAATTTGAACGGGGCTCCTAAAAGCTGTAAAAGTAAAAGTGAGGACATAAAAATGATCCCATAAAAAACAAATGTCCGTACAACACTTGTAAAAAATAAATGGTTAGTAATAATGAAGCATTACAACGTTTTTAATACTCCAGCTTCTTCAGCGAAGGAGCTTTTATCCAGGTGGCTATCACAACAAAAATAGTCATGCAACCACCAAAAACTACTGATGGAATAACACCCATTAATTTGGCGGCGGCACCACTTTCAAACTGGCCAATCTCGTTGCTGGAATTAATGAACATAGAGTTTACACTCATTACTCTTCCACGCAATTCGTCGGGTGTTTTTAATTGCATGATATTACCTCGCACAACCACACTTACCCCATCAAAAATACCACCTATTACTAGTGCAACAAAAGATAGCCAATACAATTTTGATAGCCCAAAAATTATGATACAAATGCCAAAACCAGTTACGGCTAGTAATAATTTAATGCCTTGCTTTTTCTTAAGCGGCTTAAGCGTTAAGGCGATTACCATAGTCATAGATCCTATATCAGTAGCTGCATTAAGCCACCCAAAACCAATTGGACCAACATGTAAGATATCTTTGGCGTATACAGGTACCATAGCAACTGCTCCGCCGAATAATACTGCAAAAAGATCGAGCGTGATCGCACCTAAAACTTCTTTTGTTTTAAAAACATATTTTAGACCTTCTGCTACTGCTTCCAGTGTTTTCTTTTCGGCACTTATACCCGGTGGCTTTGCTTTTAATTTGGTTAATAATAAAAACCCAATAAAAATTAAAGATGTAATAACTACAAAGGTTCCAGTTACATGTAACCACGCAATTAAAAATCCAGCCATGGCATGTCCTGTAATGCTAGCGATTAGCCAGCTTGAGGAACTTAATTGAGAGGCCGTAATCAGCAAAGGCTTGGGAACCAGCGATGCTATCATAGCCCCAAAGCTAGGCCCGGAAAAGGATCGTATAGCACCTGTTAGAAAAATAATACTGTAAATAAATAGGATGATAATTTTAGTGCCAAATTGCTGACTAAACCATTGTGTTGAGGTACCTAGTAAAATAAAAGCACAAAAAATATACAAAAAAATGGTGATTAGAAGAAGCCGTCGTTTTTCACTTCTGTCAATTACATAACCCGCATACAACGCTAAACCGATTGCTGGTATTGCTTCTGCAAGGCCTATCATACCAATGTAAAAAGCATCACCTGTTAATTCATACATCCACCACGATACCAATGTTCCCATCATACGTAGCCCCATGATAAAGACAAAACGACCCATAATAAAATTCCTGAATTCTGCAATTTTTAATACAGCGAGGGGGTTGGTATTCAAAATTAGATAAATTGGTAATTAGACAAAAGTAAAAAACTAATGTCTAATAATTTTCTATTAATTTAATAATTAGGGCAGGGTAATATAATGTTGACCGTCTTCATACTCCTTATCAAGTGCATGGATTATAATTTTAAGGTGTTCCTCATTATTTAAAAAATCAGCATTGGAAGTATCAACAAACAAGGTTTTTATATTATGTTGTTTTATGTATTGCGTATACGTTTCCTGCAAAGAAAAAAGATATTCATTGGCAATATTTTGTTCGTATAAGCGGTTGCGTTTTTTAATGTTTTGTTGCAAAATATTAACTGGTGAATGTAAATAAATCAACAGGTCTGGTTTTATAATTTGTGGATTAATAATGTCGAACAATTTTTGGTATAAACGGAATTCTTCAGTAAGTAAATTTACTTTTGCAAATAAAAGACACTTGGTAAAAAGATAATCGGATATGGTAATATTTTGAAACATATCCTTAGTTTGCAACAAGTCTTTTAATTGCTTGTAGCGTTCAGCCATAAAAAATAATTCCAGCGGAAAAGCATACTGTTGCTGGTTTTCGTAAAACTTCGACAAAAAAGGATTGTCTGCAAACTCTTCCAATATTAGTCTGCTATTGTAATGTTTACTTAAAAGAGTTGCTAGCGTTGTTTTACCTGCTCCTATATTACCTTCTATTGTTACAAAATTGTATTTCATAATTTTCAATATCGAAAGTAAGTTGAATATCCAGTTGAATGATTAAAACTTTTTAACATCCAGCATATCGGGGCAGTTGATTAATAAAGTATGTATATTTTTTTGTAAAACAGGATGTTTAAAAGCAGGTGATAATTCATTTAATGGAATTAGCACAAAACGGCGGTTTTGAATTTCGGGATGTGGTACGGTAAGTATTTTTTCTGCAATTATTTCTTTGTTAAAAAATAAAATATCTATATCAATAATACGGGGAGCATTTTTAGTAGTTCTCATACGGCCCATTTTTTTTTCAATACCCAAAATTATTTCGATTGTTTGTAAAGCTGTACTTATTGTTTCTACAATAAGTACCTGGTTTAAAAAATCGGGTTGGTTTGTATGGCCCCATGCAGCCGTGGTATACAACTTACTTTTTCGGGTAACTTTACCAATTTGCTGCGTAATATTTTTTACTGCAATAAGTAATTGCTTTTGGCTATTTCCCATATTACTTCCTAAAAGGATGTAGGTTTTATTCATCTTTTAAAAACAATCTTTTATCGAATTGAAATTTTTTAATGGCGGTAATTTTTACTTTTTTAAAATCGCTGTGGTCCGGGTTTAAAATAAAATTATTTTCCTCATCAACTACAGCAGACGGAACTTTAAGGAATAAAAGCTTATTTGATTTTATAAATTCATCTCCCATCCATTGTGTATATCCAAAGTCATCTTTCCAGTTATTTTTTAATTTACTGATCGTAATAAATAAGGACTGTATTGAATTTGGGATTTCTATTTTAATGAGGTGATAAGTTAACGGGATAGTTTGCATGTCTGCCCTTACCAATATTTCTAAAACGGCCAATGAAATATTTTCTGTGGTATATAAAACGGGTAATCCTGCAGAATTCCACCTCCCGCCAAAGAGCTTTGCACCGTTACCAGAGAGGTCATCTTTATACATTTCGGTAGCAAGCCTGTAAACAATCATGCCAGTATACCGTGTTGAATTCTTCCTAGTTGGGTTAATATCATTTGAATGCCAGTGGTGGTTATTAATGATTCAAAAGAGAGTGGCCCCTCCAGCATTAATGGTTTTCTTTTTAGCCATTGATAAAACAACTCTATTTTACCAAAAGTTTTTTTTCCTTCATTGATTACGTTGGCAATTTGTAAGGCCCGATCGGCATTGATTGGCGCAAAACTGCTATTATTTTTTGCATATCGTTGTAACGTACGTTCGCTAATATGCAGTATAGATGCCCATTCTGCTTGGGTAAAAGGCGTTTTATCTGCAATTTTTTTAAATTCGTTGTAGGTGTAATTTTTTACTGAAGGAATTATTTTTACAGTTCTATTGTAAACTGCCTCGGGTTCTTCAGCTTTGCTAACTTTACTACGTTGTACATAAGAATTTACTTTTTTCGATTTTATATTCTTTTCCATAAATACGTCATTTGTCATCCAAATATACGTCATATGTCGTGTATTTCAAATTTTTTTTTCACCTTTTTTACAAATAGCTTTACACTTCAAATTAACTTTTTAATGCAACAATATAGTCAGTTAAAGGCAATGTTGGCTATCACCAAAGCCAGTTTAAAATCGATATTCAGAAGCCCATCTGCGGTAATTTTTAGTTTTGTTTTTCCATTCGTATTCATACTTGTATTCGGTTTTATTGGTAATAATGGAGGAGCGCCGGTTTATAAAATAGCCCTCGATAAAAATTGTGATTCAACAAATGCATTGTATGATTCTATAAAAACAAGCAACAGAATTAAAATAGTACGTTTTGAAAACGAAAAGGAACTACGTGAAAATCTGGTAAAAGGAAAAATTACAGGAGTTTTCAATATTAAAAGGAATTCAGCTAAGGTTCCGGAATATACTTATAGCATATCTACTACCAGTGCAAGCAATGACAAATGGCCGCAATTTATGCCCGTGGTAGCAAATATTGTAAATAAAATAAGCAACGAAAAATATGTTAGTAGGCCCACTTATGCCATACCGGATCCTGTGCACGCCATAAATGTGGAGGAAATTAGGGAATATAAAACCATTGATTTTATTTTACCAGGACAGTTAGGTTTTTCCCTTTTAAGTTCAGGTGTTTTTGGTGTGGCATTTATGTTTTTTAATTTAAGAAACACGGTAGTATTAAAACGTTTTTTTGCAACACCAATCAGCAAAACCTATATTATTTTAGGAGAAGGACTTGCAAGAGTACTCTTTCAAATGCTTACTGCGATAGTGATAATTGTAGCTGGTAAATTTATTTTTGGATTTACATTAATTAATGGAATAGTAACATTATTGCAAATGCTGGTATTAAGCTTTCTTGGATTAATAGTCTTTATGGGGCTGGGTTTTATTGTAAGTGGCCTTGCAACAAGTGATAGTAGTATTCCGCCATTTGCTAATTTACTTACCTTACCTCAGTTTTTATTGGGGGGAACTTTTTTTTCGGTAGAGGCATTCCCAAAATGGTTACAACCTATTTCAAAAGCATTGCCTCTTACACATTTAAACACTGCCATGAGAGCCGTAGCTTTTGAAGGGCAAAGTTTGTGGGATGTGAAAAATGAAATTGGAATTTTATTAATATGGGGCGTAGTAGTATATGCGGTTGCAGTAAAAGTTTTTAAATGGGAATAATTATGATGCGTTATATAAAGGCTTTCCTTTTTGGTATTACCGGGTTATTTATTATTATAACGCTGCTATCGTTATTGATAACTTCTAATGTTAGAGTTGTAAGAACAACTGTAATTAATAATACTACTATCAATAAATCCTATCTGCAAGTTGCTGATTTAAAAAACTGGAAAAACTGGCACCCAATGTTTAAAACAGGGGTAGCTACTATCAATTTTAATGATAGTACCATTGGTAAAAATGCCGCATGTACTATTATCTACAACAATAAAAATACTCGCCTTTTAATCATAGCTGCAGACTCAACTTTAGTAAAATTTATTTTGCAATCGCCAGGTGAAAATGAAATTGAAAATGCAATCAGTTTTACACCAATAACAGCTTCCAAAGAAATCAGGGTAGAGTGGAGAGCACTCACAAAACTCCACTGGTATCCATGGGAAAAATTTTATGCTATCTTCCTCGATAAAATAACTGGTCCCGGTTATGATGCTGCTTTAAAAGGATTAAAAGATTTTATTGAAAACAGGCCATAGTTTTTTAAATTATTGTCCGGGCAAAGAAGCTATGTGGTAAATCGTTGTGTCACCCCCTTGTACTTTTTAGCTATTTTGAACACTTCCTAAAGTTGCTGCTATATTTATTTACTTGCAACTGGTTAAACTAATATTGCATGCTAAAACTTTTTTAAGTGCAAATTAAAGCAGCGTCTTAAAATAGCTTCTTTTAGAGAGTCTGGGATTGCAATGCAACCCTTCACAATAATTAGTTGTCAGGTATATTGTAATATATATGATGGATTATACAGCATTGGTAAAAGATTGCCTCAAACACAAACCGGTTGCCGAAAAGCAATTGTACGAATACTTTGCGCCATCTATGTTAGGAGTTTGTTATCGCTATACCAAGTCGGTGAAAGATGCGGAAGATGTTTTACAAGAAGGTTTTATCAAAGTATTTATTCATTTAAGCAAGTATAGATTTACAGGCGAACTAGGTGCATGGATAAGGAGGATTATGGTAACAACAGCACTAAATTATTTAAAGAAAAACAAGCGATACAGGGAAGAAATGGTATTTGCAGAAATGCCACTGCATCCTGTATCAGACGAAAACCCAATTGTAAATCTTGATGCTCGGCAGTTGGGAGATTTGATCCGCCAATTGCCTACTGGCTTTCAAACTATCTTTAATTTATATGCCATCGAAGGTTATACGCATGTAGAAATTGGTGAGATGCTTGGTATCAGTAATGGTACATCTAAATCTCAATATGCAAGGGCCCGGTATTTATTGATTGAGTGGATAGAAAAATATTCATCACTTCCAAAAAGCGAACAATATGCAGGAAAATGAATTTGAAAAAGAGGTGCAGCAAAAATTGGATGGTTTAAAAGTAAAACCGTCTGAACAAGTATGGCAGCATGTTGCAGGTGCAATTGTGAAACGAAAAACCGACCGGAGAATTTTTGCTATTGTATTGCTGTGTTTATTAATTGCTGCCGGTGGTATTTTTCTGCTAAATGATACTGCACGCCAGCATAAATATAACTCCCTGATTATAGCTGATAACACTGATTTAAAAAATAGTAAGGAAACACCGTCTTATAATAATGACCCGAGTAAGCAAATTGTTGACCGGCAAAAAAAATCTGTTGCTAAAAATGTTGATTTAGTTTTATCTCTTTCAACTACCAGCAAAGATGGGCAGGTATTAAAAATACAAAATAAAGAAAATGAATTTTCACAACCTCTCAAATCAGCAAAAATAATATCTGCAAAACCTTTTAAAACTGTTGCCGAAGATATTATACCCGATAAAGAAGAAACCCTTAATCACTCAAAAAAAGGGTCTTATAAAACCAATCGAAAAATAAGTACATCCATAAAAATTCCGCTTTCTGCTGATTCGGTTGATGAAAGAATTACTTCAGGTGAAGCAAATAAAAAAAATACTAGTGAAAAGATATTCCCTTTGAATGACATGAAAATTAATGGCCCGTTTTTAAATCCGTACAGTAAAATTGGTGTAGAAATTAAAGCAAATAATCTCCTGGCTATCCAGGCAAAGAATTATTCTGTAGAAAATTCACCCATTAAAAAAGTAACTCCCTTACAACAAAAATACCAATGGAAAATTGGCCTTAATTTTTCGGTCGGAGCATCGTCAACCCAAAATAGTTATTTAGGAATTGTAGGTTCGGGTAATGGCAATGCCTCTGATGCATATACGTCAACAGGCCAGGTGCCAGGTTGTACAAACTGTGCAAACAATGGTGTTTATTATCGCCCTTCTGCCATAAAGTCCGCAGCAGGGCTAGTTTTGGGCATATTTGTACAAAAAAATATTTCACCTAAAACAGCTTTTAGTATCGGGTTAAATTTTAAAATGTATAACTCTGTTATGATGACAGGAAGCAGGGTAGATAGTGCCGCTATTGTAAACAACAACAATAGCTATTTATCACAAAGCAATTTTTTCTATAGAACAGGAATCAATAACCGATACAAAAATCATTTTCATTTTTTAGAAATACCGTTGGCTTTAAATATAAAATTAGGGAAGCAAAATAAACACCCTCTTTATTTAAATACAGGTATTTCAATAGCTCGGTTGATAGCAACAAACGCACTTCAGTTTGATACAGCATCAGCAAAATACTATAGCAATAACTCACTGTTTAATAAAACCCAGTTTGGTATTTCTGCAGGGTTGTTGTTCTCCTTATCTGGTAGTGCTAAAAATCCTTTTCTGGTAGGTCCGGATATACATTTTAGCTTAAACAGGATGGCTGCTACCGGGCTTTATCAAAGCAGCAAGTATAGTTATTTTGGAATACAAGTTAAAAAAATATTTGGTAAAAAATAGCAACGTTATTTTTTGTAAGTGCAACCCTCCTGCTGATTAATTTGTCAGATTGATAGTTTACCACCAAAACATAAATAGAATGAAAAAGTTGCTTTGCTATTTCCTGTGTATAATTATTTTAAGTTGTTTTAACGGTTGCGTTAAAGACTCCTGCACACATACCTATTCTTACACCTGGTTTGAGCCACTTTATAAAACCACAGCCGAAGTAAGAGACAATATAAAAACCAGTACGGCCAGAGCCATAAAAGTACCTGGCAAATTATTTGTAATTGGCAAATACATTTTTTTAAATGAAGTAAATAAGGGGATTCACATCATTAACAATAGTAACCCTGCAGCCCCCGTCAATGCAGGTTTTATTGACATACCGGGTAATATTGATATTGCTGTTAAAGGAAATACCTTGTATGCAGATTTATACTCCGACCTTGTTACACTGGATATCAGCAACCCACTCAACGTGGTAAAGAAAAAAATAATAGACAATGTTTTTCCGCACCGCCGGTATTATGGTTTTAATTCCGATAGTTCAAAAATAATTTATGATTGGGCACGCCACGATACTACTATAACAGCCGACTGTTCTCAAAACGGCTGGATCGGTTACAATAGAGGAGGTATTTATCTGGCGACAAATGATCAGCTTTTTAATTCAAGTGCTGCTTCCAATGCTGGTTTTATCGGCGGTTCGCCATCAGGGATTGCTGGTTCAATGGCAAGGTTTGCATTACAGAATAATTATTTATACACCATAGGAGATGCTGAACTGAAGGTAATTAATATTGCAGAAGTGAATGACCCGAAAGTGACAAATACCATAGCTCTCAATTGGGGTATTGAAACCATTTATCCCTTCAAGGATAAATTATTTATTGGCTCCAATACAGGCATGTTTATTTTTAATACAACCAACCCAGACCAGCCTGCCCAGGAAGGTGAGTTTACCCACGCCAAAGTTTGCGATCCTGTAATTGCAGATAGCAATTATGCATTCATAACATTGCGCAACGGTTCCAAATGTGCAGGCTTTATAAATGAACTTGAAATTGTCGATATTTCCAATTTATCTTTCCCCGTTTTATTGAAGAAATTTGATATGACCAATCCGCATGGTCTTTCCAAAGATGGTAAACTCTTGTTTATTTGTGATGGTAAAGACGGGCTGAAAATATTTGATGCATCAGACCTTACCAATCTACAACTTGTAAAACAATTTAAGGATATAGAAACATATGATGTAATTGCCTGGAATGGATTGGCTATTGTAGTAGCTGCTGACGGCTTGTACCAATTTAATTATACAGATAATAAGGATATTAAACTAATCAGTAAAATATCAATAATCCAATAAAATAAAATTCATGAAAAAATACATTTCAGCATCAATAATTTTTAGTCTTTCTTTTTTACTGGCTACAGCACAAACAAAAAAGAAAAATAACTCCGGCAGTAAATTTACCTCTATTATTCAATTGGGTATTTTGGAGGGAGATGCAGGTAAAACTTTTGGTCAGTTGCAATTGGTAAACGGAGTTCAAAAAGATGCCTGGTTTTATGGGCTTGGCGTTGGGATTGATTATTACGGATATAAAAGAAGTGTTCCATTGTTTATTGATGTAAAACGAGACTTGAGAAAAGGCAACAAAACGCCATTTGTATTTGCTGATGCCGGATATAATTTTAGCTGGTTGAGAGCTGGAGAAAAAAATATAATTTGGGATATGGATTACAAAGCATCAGGCGGTTTGTATTATGAAGCAGGGCTTGGATATAAATTTATTTTAAAAAACAAAATCACCATCGGTTTTAGTGCAGGCTATTCATTTAAGCACCAAAAAGAAACTTATGGAACTACTTTACTTATTGAAGCTCCGATATTTCCACAACCTTATTATTATAACCCACCTGTAAATTCCTATGATTATAAGTTTAGAAGAATTAGTATAAAATTTAACTGCTCTTTTTAATAAACGTTAGGTTTCTTTTAATTCCGGCAAACTTGCTTCTTTTTAGCGGTGAGTTTTTAAAAATTAGTTTAAAATTTTCTTCTGTCAGTTCTTCCCAATCATTATTGGTAAAATTTAATATGGAAGGAATGGGAGTAAACTTTATTTCGGTGGTGGGCTTGCTAAAACGATTCCAAGGACAAACATCCTGGCATACATCACAACCAAACATCCAGTTATCAAATTTACCTTTCATTGTATCAGGTATCAATGCATCTTTTAGTTCAATAGTAAAGTAAGAGATGCATTTGCTGCCGTCAATAACCTTGTCGGGTAAAATAGCATCTGTAGGACAAATATCGATACATTTCGTGCAGGTGCCGCAATAATCCTTTGCAAACGCATCATCATATTCAAGTTCAAGATCTACAATCAGTGTTGCAATAAAAAAGAAACTACCGCTTTGCTTATTTATGAGGTTTCCATTTTTACCTATCCATCCCAACCCGGTTTTTTGGGCCCAACTTCTTTCCAATACCGGCGCACTATCAACAAATCCACGCCCTTCAATTTCGCCGATAACTAACTTAATTTCAGTTAAAAAATGCTTTAACTTTTCTCTTATCACTTCGTGGTAATCATTGCCAAAAGCATAGGTAGCAATTTTTGGCGAATTGGCTTTTTGCTTCTGTTCAGGAAAATAATTGAGTAACAATGTGATGACAGATTTTGCACCGGGAAATAACTTCCGAGGATCGATACGCATGTCAAAATAATTTTCCATGTATTGCATATTCCCATGCATACCTTTATTAAGCCAGTTTTCCAGCCGTTTGGCATCGGCACTTAATAACACCGCCTTTGCTATGCCGCAATTATCAAAACCAAGTTTTGAAGCAAGTTGTTTTATGAACTGTGTATTTTTTTCAAGTAACGCCATAAAAGGGAAACGATCTTATATTTTCTCAGTTGCAACCAGAGGGTATTTCCGCATCGATAGATTTTTTTAATGCTATGTAAAACTCTTTTTTCTGCTCACTCAATAAATCTTTAATAAATAATATGCAAGCATATCCTCTGCATTTATCAATATATGGAAAAGTGCCAAATAACCCCAGGCAACTTATAGCAGTACTGTTGCCAGACGCATCTGTTTCCTGTATCCATTCGCCTAAACCATATTCATAACCTTCGGCAGTTGTAGGGATATTTTTTTTGGGGATATTCTTTGTTTGTATGGTTTGCATTTGGGTAATGGCTGACTCACTTAAAATACGTTTACCCATAAACGTACCTTTATCCAAAATCATCGATAAAAAATTAAGGTAATCACCAGCGGTAGAAACCGCACCACCTGAAGTATTTACAGCATACCCTTCACCAGAAAAAGTGCTGCTGTTCATGTTGAGGGGTATAAAAATTCTTTGCTTCATCAATGCCTCAAATTTCCTTTTACTTATTACTTCCAATACCCTACCGGCAATGTTTAGCCCAATACCACCATAAAAAAAGGAAGTGCCGGGATTACTGGCAATTTCTCTCGTTGCAAAAAAATTAACTTCTTCCTCCAACGATTCAAATTTTTTACGTTCAAATATTTTGGCAAGTGTTTTTTGGTTGTCATCAATACCAGTTAGATGTGATAAACATTGGCGGATAGTGATGTACGATTTTCCATAAGTTTCGTATATAGGTAAAAATTTGCTTACCCTGTCATCTAATGAAAGCTTGCCTTCATCTACAAAAGTCATAACTAACGCAGCAGTAAACCATTTACTGCAACTGGCAATAGGAGCCTTGCTTCTTACAGTATAATTACCTAGTTGTTTTTGGTATATTATTTTGCCATCTTTATACACCATTGCAACTACATTATTGCCAAGCTCTTTTTGATTAGTGGTTAGCAATTTATCAACAGCACTAAAATTAAATTGACTTTTACCAAAAAGACATACTAGCAGTAAACATACTACCAGCATGAATTTTAGGCAGATAGTTTTAATTAAATACGACATAATTTCCTATAGTTTAAATTGGATAAGTATTTGAGAATAATATAAAGTTATTTGAATTAAGATAACCAAAGAAAAAACCTATTTATCTGTTTTTGTTATCTAACTATTTACAATAAATTTTGTATTTTAAAGGTAAAGATATTGGCAAAACAGGTTAAAAATTTAATCAATTAGCGACAAATAAAAATATTAATATATGAATCTTAATAATTTCACCATAAAAGCACAGGAGGCTATTGCTCAATCTCAGCAACTTGCTTTTAATAACAAAAATTCAAATATCGAAACAGAACATTTGCTAAAAGCTTTGTTGAGTGAAGAGGACTCGCCGATTGAATTTTTGTTAAAGAAAAATAATGTGAATACAAATTTTGTTGAAATAAAAATTGATGAAAGTATTCAAAAATTACCGAAAGTTCAAAGTGGAGAGCCTGCTCAATCAGTTAGCAGAGATATGAATAGCGTGGTTTTAAGAGCTACGGGTGCGCTTAAAACTTTTGGAGACGAGTTTGTAAGTGTAGAATATTTATTACTTGCTATTTTACAAGGAAATGATATTAGTGCTAAACTATTGAAGGATGCAGGACTTTCAGAAAAGGGACTTATAGCAGCTATAAAAGAACTTCGCAAGGGTTCAACTATTTCCTCTCAAACAGATGAAATGCAGTTTAATGCCTTAAATAAATATGCAAAGAATTTAAACGAAATGGCAAGAGCAGGTAAACTTGATCCGGTTATTGGCCGTGATGAAGAGATTAGAAGAACTCTGCATATTTTATCCAGAAGAAGTAAGAATAATCCAATTTTAGTGGGTGAGCCTGGTGTTGGTAAAACTGCTATAGCCGAAGGTTTAGCCATGCGAATTGTAAATGGAGATGTACCAGAAAATTTAAAGTCAAAAATTATTTATGCATTGGATATGGGGCAGTTAATTGCAGGTGCAAAGTATAAAGGGGAGTTTGAAGAAAGATTAAAAGCTGTAGTAAAAGAGGTTGCCGGTAGTGATGGAGATATCATTTTGTTTATTGATGAAATTCATACACTTGTTGGAGCAGGTGGCGGTGATGGAGCGATGGATGCCGCCAATATTTTAAAACCTGCTTTGGCAAGAGGTGAGTTAAGAGCAGTGGGTGCAACTACGTTGAGTGAGTATCAAAAATTTTTTGAGAAAGATAAAGCGTTGGAACGTCGTTTTCAAAGAGTAGTTATTGATGAACCTTCTGTTGAAGATGCTATTTCTATCCTCAGGGGTTTAAAAGATCGCTATGAATCTTATCATCATGTATTGATAAAAGATGAAGCTATTATTGCCGCGGTAGAATTATCACATCGTTATATTACAGATCGTTTTTTACCGGATAAAGCAATTGATCTGATTGATGAAAGTGCTGCTAAGCTTAGGTTAGAGATGAATTCAATGCCCGAAGAGTTAGACAAATTGGAAAGGCAGATTCGACAGTTGGAAATTGAACGAGAAGCAATCAAAAGAGAAAATGATACTGCAAAACTAAAGGAACTGAATTCAGAAATAGGAAACCTTTCTGTACAACGGGATACATTTAAAGCAAAATGGCAGCAAGAAAAGGAAGTAGTTGAAAAGGTACAATCTGCAAAAAGCGAAATTGAAAATTTAAAGGCAGCCGCTGAAAAGGCAGAAAGAGAAGGCAATTACGGACGTGTGGCAGAAATAAGATATGGCAAAGTGCAGGAGCAAGAAAAAATAATTGAAGAACAAACCAAATTGCTAGATGATATTAGCGAAAAACGTTTGCTTAAAGAAGAAGTAGATGCAGAAGATATTGCAGGAAGTGTTGCGAAAGCAACCGGAATTCCTGTAATGAAAATGTTGCAAAGTGAAAGAGAAAAACTACTGCACCTGGAAGCAGAATTGCATAAAAGAGTAGTAGGGCAGGACGAAGCTATTGAAGCTGTAAGTGATGCCATCCGCAGAAGCAGGGCAGGGTTACAAGACCCTAAAAAACCGATAGGGTCATTTATATTTTTAGGTACCACAGGTGTAGGTAAAACAGAGTTGGCGAAAGCACTTGCAAATTATTTATTTGATGACGATAGTATGATGACGAGAATTGATATGAGTGAATATCAGGAAAAACATTCTGTGAGCAGATTGGTGGGTGCACCGCCCGGATATGTTGGATATGATGAAGGTGGTCAGTTAACTGAAGCAGTTAGGCGCAAACCTTATAGTGTGGTATTGTTAGATGAAATTGAAAAGGCTCATCCTGATGTGTGCAATGTATTATTACAGGTGTTGGATGATGGACGTTTAACTGATAACAAGGGTAGGGTTGTAAATTTTAAGAATACCATTATCATTATGACCAGTAATATGGGAAGCCAGATTATTCAAGACAATTTTGAAAAAGTAGACGAAAGCAATAAAGAACAAGTTGTTGAAAGTACAAAGGCAGAAGTAATAAGTTTGTTGCGCCAAACCATTAGACCAGAGTTTTTAAACAGGATAGATGAAGTCATCATGTTTCAACCATTGATGAAAAAGGAGATTAAGGGTATTATTGGCATACAATTGGATAATTTGAAAGAACTTGTATCTAAAAGTGGAATACAACTAGAATTTAGCGATTATACATTGGATTATCTGGTTGAAAATGGGTATGATCCTCAATTTGGGGCAAGGCCTTTAAAACGATTAATTCAAAAAGAAATAATTAATCAACTTAGTAAACGGATTTTAGCAGGTGATATTGATAAAGCAACGCCAGTGTTAGTAGATGTTTTTGATAGAGTGGTAGTTTTTAGAAATGAAGCAATACCAGAAAAAAATAAGCTAACAGTAGCAAAAATTGGTTAAATTTTAGTTATTTAATGAATAAATAAATCTTTTAAGTATTTGGTTATCAACATTGTGGATAATCTGTTAAGGAATTATCCTTGAATGGTATAGAAAAAAAGGTAAAAAATATTACCTTCAACCTCTTACATAATTATTCTGTTCGCCTATTCATTCAATAATTACAACAATTAGCTTCAGAATTAGTTATTATAACAAGTCATAGGCCAAGTAAGTAAATGAGGATTATGACATAAAAATAAATTATATATTATGGCATTTAAGAAAGAGGTTGTTGAAATTATTGAACCAAGAGACGTATTTGTTGGGGATATTAATTCACCCGTTACATTAGAAGAATTCGGCGAATACGAAAGTGAGGTTTGTGCAAAAGCTAACGAAGTAGTTAAGCAATTGCTAGAAGAATATGAAGGAAAAATGCGTTTTAATTTCCGTCATTTTCCAATGACAAATATTCATCAACGTAGTTTAAAAGCTGGCGAAGCTGCAGTAGCAACAGCTCAGGATGGAAAATTTTGGGAAATGCACAACATTCTTTTTGCAAATCGCAGAAACCTGGGAACTACCAGTTTAAAGTTGCATAGCAGGGAAGCAGGTGTACAAAACAAACGTTTCTTGGATGAACTGGTAAATGCAACTTACGGATGGCAGGTACAAGGAGATATGAGGGAGGGAATTAACCGTGGTGTGAAAGATGTTCCTACATTTTTTGTAAACGGAGAACGTTTTACCGGTAAAGTAACTTACGAGGAACTTAGTAAAGCTGTAGAAGCGGCGTTAAAAAAAGTAAAGAAAAAAGCACCTGTTAAGGTAAAAGCATAAATTAGAAACCTCAATAATTTTATTGGGGTTTTTTGTTGCCTTCTATTAAATCTTTTTGATCATTTTTATGCCAATTACTAAATTTTCTAAATGTTGTTCTGTAAAAAACACTTTGCTTATTGTGGCAGCCTCCTTAAGTAGCGCTTGCAGTTTTAGTTGTTTAACACCCAATAATTGGCAGCTTTTTTTCAATGCCTCTATATCTGTTAAACTGTTAGTTTGTTGTAAGGCTTCCTTAACTGCAACAATATGTAAACCTTCGTCTTTTATTTTTCCCAGTTTGGCAATCAACCAACTAAGTGAAAAAAAATGGTTTTGTTCCAATAATAAAAAACAGGTACTATTACCTCCATCAGGCATTTTATTAAAGGGAGATGCAGTAATTTCTTTGGTAAGATATTTTTGTAAATGTTTGGGTGTTATTTTATTGGGGGATAGTTGTATGCAGCCTAGCATTGCCTGTGGATAAATACTTAACCAGCGTAATTTGCGTCTAAGTTCGTGTACATCACTTTCTATGTTATCAAAATGATAGGCCTCTGTTTGAATGAACTCCGTGATATTATAAATGGCTTCTCCGTAAAATTCTTTGATAGCGCATACTTCTTCGTTTTCTTTCAGCCAATCAACTTCGTTTAACTTTTTTTGTATTTTTTTTATACGTCCGTTGTTTGCTGAAAGCCATTCTTTTTCTATTAAAAGCTCATTTAAGCTTTGTATTTTTTCTCTTGTTTGTGCCTGTAAATAAGTTATAACTGTAGGGGGTATTTTTTTATTGACAATAATATCTTTTGCTATGTTATCATAATAATCAATTGCACCAAGAGTATCTTCCAATAATTTAAACTGTTCCTTTAATTTGCTAAACTTTTTTTTATTGTGCATTTGGCTATACAACTTAGCTAAACCTTCGAGCATAAATAGTGGTGTACGGGCATCATTATTATAAAGCCACAATGCAGGATTTTTTTGTTTGTTTGCCTTATCTAATAGTACTTGTAATTTGTTGAGAAAGTAAACAAATCTTGCTGGTCCTTTTTTCATTTCTACATTTTTTATCAGTTAAAAAATAATTATTAGCTGCTGTATTTTTAGTGCATTAATTTTTATAACTCAAAAAAGGCAACACTGCTCCCAACCCAGGTTCTATCTTTATTGTACCTGGTGCCAATCATTTTACCTTTACTTAGTCTTGCCAGGTTATGTACTGCTATTGGCCTAGCCCAACCTTTTTTCCAAAAATAAAACAAACGTATTTCTGCTTTTGCTGGTACATCAGGTGTTTCAATTATATCCGCATATTTTACTTTTTTCTGAAGTATCCAATTTTCCGGATCTGTAACTTTATCTATATCTGCTTTTGTAACATCAATAATTACACCCATCCCTGCAAAAGAAAATAAGGGCTTCAGCACATAATTTTCAAGGTCGGCAGGTATATTTTTTAACTCATTTAAATAAAAAGTTGCTGGCACAAAAGGATTGTCTATCAGTGGCAGTGTGTATTTACTGATGCGATAAAACCAGTTTGGATGAGGAACCCATTCAACATCCCATGGATACGAAATATCAATAATTTTACCCAAGTTTTTTTGCTGATGCAGGTCGTCAAAAATAAGCCGGTTATAGATTTTTTTTATGCGTATTTGCTTACCCACTTTTTCATAAAACAGTTGATTGCCTACTCCAATTATTTTAGTTATACAAACGGTTTTTATACCAAGCAAATCTTCGGTACAATAAAAATCAATTCTAGTTTTTTGTTGCTCGGGATAAATTTCCAGCAGGATAACATTTTCAGCATTACAATCTCCAATAATTATTTCTTTTAACAACTGTATGTAAGTTGCTTCTGTATAACCATTTAAATAAGCATCATAAGTAGATGGCACATTTGCATAAGCTTTGGTAATGGCAGTATGAAAGGCCTGAAATGCAAACAGGGTAGGGAATCCCTGCATTTCTATCAACTGAGGGTCCAGGTTTCCATTGGTATTTTCGCAGATGCCAAAATCAAAAGCAATAAATTCCGGCTGTTCATTTTCGTTGCTTACAATAATATCTTTTGGTATAGCTTTTTGAGTACGTGTTTTAAAGTTTTCATCAACTATTACATCAATAATATCTTCACAGGCAGATAACATTTTTAGTGTAAAATCTTTGGGAATAAAAACGGGTGTTTCTGCATTTCTAAATTCCAGTGTTCCTGGATGCAGGTTTTCTAACTCTTGTTCGTAAGCAGTATACTTTTTTTCTGAAAAATTATTGTTGAATTGTTGTCTTAATTCTTTCTGCATACAGATTTTAATTGATGGTATTATGTTAGCTAAAAATAATCATAATAATCTAACGCTACAATCAATAAAAAGTAATTATATTTTTATAGGCTGTAAACGCTGCATTGCAATTTGTAAAAAATTTGGTAGTACATGTTCATAAGTAAAAATAATTTTATCCGGATCATTCAATTGTTCAATCATGCTAGCCCATTTTGCTTCGCCGTGATTTTCAATTACCGTTTTCTTTTTATCAGCTGTTTTCAAATACATACTCATTCCAACTGCATCAGCTTCGGGGTGAAACTGTGTGCCGATCATATACTCATTAAACCGAACAGCCATAATAGCTCTTTCTAACAGAATATGCGGACGTTCTTTTTCTATAGCTAAAATTAAAGCACCTAGTTCAAGTAAATGAGTATGACTGGATTCTACAACCTGATAGTCTCTGCTATCAACTGCATAAAATGGATCTTTCATACCTTCAAAAACAACTTCATCTTTTCCATATTTTAATAAATGTATAGGAAAAACCCCGAACGAAGTGCTTCTTCTTTGGCAAACAATACCAACTTTATAATGCCTGCAGGCTAGTTGAAAAGAGTGGCAAATAAAGAATACATATTTCTTTTGAATATGGGTTTCATTGTTGTTCCATTTATCTAATTTATTTAACCAGTTGAAAAATACATTTTCCCATTCACTTCCTTCACTATCTAATGGGCTGCCTGGACCACCACTTGAAATAAAAATATCATAAGAAAGATCTGGCACTTTCATGTTTTGCCTAACATCAAATTCATCCCACATAATATCGAGGTCGTTTCTATCGCTAAATTGAGTAAGTATTTCCCTAATACAGCGCATACCTTGATTGGCTACACCATCATAAAGATCAAGAATTGCTATACGAATTTTATTTTTTTGAATTAAAGACATGATGCAAAAATAATAATTTTATTTTAGATCATATTGTGCCGCACTTGTAGTTAATGACAGTTATATACCTGCTAAAAAACTGCTTTGAATATAATCTACCACATCTACTAGGCTGTTGGTTTGCTCATATATCTTTAGTTGTCTGTCTGCACCTGTACCTTGCTCCAGTATATTGTGTACATAATTAATTGCATGCCGGCTGCCAAGGTGAGGTATCACATCATCTACAAAATCAAGTAACTCATAAATTAATACCCTTGTATTAATTTCAGTTTCTTTACCAAAATCAATCATACTGCCATCAATACCGTACCTGCTGGCACGCCATTTATTTTCGTTTATCAAAGCCCGGGAGTAGGTCATAAAATTTAGGTTCTGGCTACGTAGTTTGTACAGCTTTGCGCACAATGCCTGAAATAATGCAGCAATAGCAATGGTTTCCTGCACTGTCATAGGAATATCACAAATGCGAAATTCAACAGTATTAAAAAATGGATGCACTCTTAAATCCCACCAAATTTTTTTTGCGTTATCTATACAATTTGTTTTTACTAGCAGTTTTATATAGTTTTCGTAAGCCTCTATGCTTTCAAAATAATCTGGGATACCGGTACGGGGAAATTTATCAAATACTTTTGTACGAAAAGATTTATATCCTGTTTTTCTACCTTCCCAAAAGGGCGAGTTTGTACTTAATGCATAAATATGCGGTAAAAAATAACGGGCCGAATTGGCAATATGAATAGCCATTTCCCTATTTTCCATGCCAACGTGCACATGTAATCCAAAAATTAAATTGCTTCGTGCAGCTTCCTGAAGTTCATTTACTATTTCACTATATCTTACATGATCTGTTATCAACTGACTTTCCCAATGGCTAAAAGGATGGGTGCCGGCAGCACCTAATTTAAAGCCTAATCCTTCACCAATACTGCTGATGGTTTTACGCAACATAGAAACATCCATAAAGGCTTCATCAATATCCTGACAAATATCTGTACCCACTTCTACAACAGCCTGGTGCATTTCGGCTTTAACCTTATCTTTAATCATCTTCTGGCCTTCCTGCACAATTTTTTGTTCATGGCTTTTTAGTTCCCTTGTTTCGGGATCAATAACCATATATTCTTCTTCTACTCCGATTGTAAAACCTTTGTATGATAGGTTAGCCATATTTAATTAATAATTGATAGTTGATAATTGATAATTTCTTTAATCTTGCAAGTCTATTAAATTAGAAAAATTGTAATGAATCAGCAATTTTAATTGTACAAATAATTAATGCGCTTCGATATAACCGAATTATCAATTATCCATTCAAAAATTTTCCATTAAAAAATATTATTCATTAAAAAAGACTTTGTTTATTCGTACTTCTTTGTATATACTCTCCCCAGGTTAAATTATCGACTCCATCTTTTTGTACCAACGCTTTTTCTATAGCATAAAGTGCTGCAGTTTCAACAACCCATTCAAAATTTTCTTCACCAACACTTGTTCTTTCCGCATCAGGGGCAGGATTACAAAAATCGATAGCATAGGGTACTCCATCTTTTAGTGCCAATTCTACTGTATTAAAATCGTATCCTAAATAGTGGTTAATTTGCAAGACTATCTCCGTCATCAATTTTAATTTTTCTGTCGAAGGTTTAAAATCGGCAACGTAGCGCAAAGCATGTGGATTGCGTGGTTCATACGGCATAATACGTACATGTTTACCTCCGATACAATAACAGCGATAGTATTCTTCAAAAATTATTTCTTCCTGCAACATCATTACCAACTCACCTGTTTCGCCATGTTTTTCAAAAAAATCATTTTTATCTGTCAATTTGTAAACGTTTTTCCAACCTCCACCAGCAAAGGGTTTCATGTAAGCGGGAAAGCCAACGTACTTAAAAATACCTTCCCAATCTAATGGGTAGGCAAGGTTGCTGAAGGAGTCATCGGTTGTATCTGCTGGCAAATTTCTAGATGGCAGGATAACTGTTTTAGGAACCGTTACATTTATTTTTGTTGATAAACAATTATTAAAAAATTTCTCATCTGCACTCCACCAAAAAGGATTGTTTATTACTGCTGTGCCACATAAGGCAGCATTTTTTAGGTATGCTCTGTAAAAAGGAACATCTTGCGATATTCGGTCAATAATAACAGCATACCCGCTACTTTCACCTTGTAGTACTTTATCAATTTTTACAGGTTCTGCCATAATACCTTCAATATTTTTACTATTCACTCTTTCTACAAAAGCTTCAGGAAAACTTCTTTCTTTACCATGTATGATTCCTATTTTTTTCATAATTGTATTTTTATAAAGGAGTGATTAATTAAAAAGGGTAGTGCGAAATACATCAATTCCCGAATGTATTTTTTTCGGTGGAATTTACCAAATAATACTTACCGCATTTCTTATCGCTGAATAAAATAGCTCGTAAGCAAATAGTTTCCCGCTCAATGCTTATTTTTGAAGTTATGCCAAATGAGAAAACTGCACGGATTATTGTAGAACAACATGTAATCAAATCGAACTTTTTACAAAGAGATGTTAAAGTAGATTATTATTTGCCTGCGCATATTGCAGTGCCTGCTACTTTCAGTTTATTATTAATTAATGATGGACAGGATTTAGTGACGATGCAGTTTCAATCTATTCTTGAAAAATTATACCAGAACAATGCAATTACACCATTGTTATGCATAGGATTGCATTGTGGTGCAGATAGAAAGAATGAATATGCTACGGCAAAAGTTACAGATTATTTGGGTCGTGGTGCAAAAGCTTTTCAATATAATCGTTTTATTTTTGAAGAGTTATTGCCATTGATTTATAAAATATACCCTGAATTTTCATTTGAGGAAAAATCATATGCAGGTTTTTCTTTGGGTGGATTAAGTGCATTGGATATTGTATGGAACCATCCAGAAGTATTTACTAAAGTAGGTGTTTTCAGTGGCTCACTTTGGTGGAGAGATAAAGACCAGCATGCAGTTGATTTTGATGAATCTAAAAACCGTATTATGCACCGGCAGGTTAGGGAAAGTGTGTATGCACCATCGCTTCAATTTTTTTTTGAAGTGGGCACACAAGATGAAACTGCCGACCGCAATAACAATGGGATTATTGATGCTATTGATGATACCATCAGTTTAATTGAAGAATTAAAACGGAAGGGTTACAAGGATGACAATATTGAATACCTTGAGTTACAGGATGGACGACACGATGTAGCCACGTGGGCCAGAGCTTTTCCTGCATTTTTAAAATGGGGATGGTGGAAGTAACAATTATGTATTGAGTATTGAGACAGCTTGTAAAGTATTTTGTATTAAGAAAAAACCGTAACAGCCAACGCTATCACGGTTTTATATTTTTTATATAATCACTTGCTAAATCTTACCTCTTTAAAATATACTTACGAAATTAAAGCCGCTAACTAAATACTTTATACTCAATATTAAGTACTAAATAAAAACTAAGAATTCATTTCAGAAAAATATTTATGAAAATAAGGAATGGTTTCAATTCCTTTATAAAAATTCTCCAGGTTAAATTTTTCGTTCGGGCTGTGTAGGTTGTCGCTATCTAAACCAAACCCCATAAATACAATCTTGATGCCTAATTCTTTTTCAAACAAGGCACAAATGGGTATACTTCCTCCTCCACGAACAGGAATTGGTTTTTTACCAAATGTTGTTTCCATGGCTTTTGCTGCTGCCAAGTAAGCTTTACTGTCTATTGGGGTCATATAGGGCTCACCTCCATGATGTTCAAATGCGCTAATAGTAACATTTGGGGGTGCAATTTTTTTAAAATATTCCAACAGCATGGCGGTAATTTTAATAGAAGATTGGTTTGGTACCAAACGGGTAGAGATTTTTGCGCTGGCCCAGCTTGGTAATACTGTTTTAGCACCTTCGCCTTGGTAACCACCCCAAATACCATTTAATTCTAGTGTTGGTCTTAAACCTGTTCTTTCAATAGTGCTGTATCCTTTTTCTCCCCATAGTTCTTTTATCCCCAAGTCATCTTTATACTCCTGTTCATTAAAAGGTGCTTCGGCCATTAATTTTCTTTCTTCTTCAGTAGCAACCACAACATCGTTATAAAAATCGGGGATTGTAATATGATTATTTTCATCATGACAACTGGCAATCATTTTGGCAAGAATAGTTATAGGGTTAGCAACAGCACCACCATAAACACCACTATGTAAGTCACGGTTAGGTCCGGTAACGGTTAATTCGATATAACTAAGACCACGTACCCCAATATCAATACTGGGAGTATCTAAACTAATCATGGCGGTATCGCTGATTAAAACTACATCTGCTTTTAATAACTCCTTATGCGATGCTACAAACTTGCCAAGGTTTGTTGAGCCTACTTCTTCTTCTCCTTCAATACAAAATTTAATATTGTTGGTAAGGCTGTTGGTTTGCACCAATATTTCCAATGCTTTAATATGCATGTATACCTGACCCTTATCATCGCAACTGCCACGGGCAAAAATTTTGCCATCGATAATTACAGGATCAAAAGGTCCGCTTTTCCAAAGTTTCAACGGCTCTACAGGTTGTACATCATAATGGCCGTAAACTAATACTGTTGGTTTATTAACATCTATTATTTTTTCTGCATAAACAATTGGGTGGCCTTCTGTTTGATAGATTTCAACTTTGTCAACTCCTGATTCTAGTAAACGCTGTTTTATTGTTTCTGCACAAGTTACCATATCTGCTTTATTTTCACCTTTGGCACTTATACTTGGTATGCGCAATAGTTCTAATAATTCATTTAAAAACCGGTCTTTATTTTTTTCCTGGTACTCTTTCCAAACTTGCATAACTGTGTGTATATAATTTATATTAAAAGGTTATTATTTGTAAAACGAAAGTAAGTTTTTAAACAAGTAAAAAGAATGATTTAAAAAACTTAAAATTATACTAAAAGAAATAAAAGTATTGGTTACTTAACATAGTGAGACTACATTTGTTTCATAATTGAACCTCCAATTTATCAGCCTTTGCAATTGTTGTATCATTAAGTATACCTCTATTGCAAAGGCTGAGTCCATTAAATAAGTCCTGTATAAATAGTATTATGCAATAAAAAATTATACCCGCCAAAAAAGCGGGTATAATTAAAAAGTACCTTAAAAAATTAGTTAACAAAAAACATACGATAAAAAGGTAAGTCATTGTAGTATACTAAATGCTATTAAAACGATCATTCACCATATTCCAGTTTAATATCTTCCAAAAGTTGGTGATGTAGTCAGCACGGCGGTTTTGATATTTAAGATAATAGGCATGTTCCCAAACATCTAGCCCAATTAAAGGAAACCCTTTTACTTCTGCAATATCCATTAAAGGATTATCCTGGTTGGGGGTAGATATGATAGACAATTTTTTATCACTATTATAAATTAGCCATGCCCAGCCACTACCAAATCTTGTTGTTGCAGCAGTGGTAAACTGTTTCTTAAATTCATCTAGTGAGCCAAAACTTGCAACTATAGACGCAGCTAATTTAGCTGAAGGTTGTGTCTTTGTATCTGCTGATAATAGTTTCCAAAATAATTCGTGGTTGTAATGGCCTCCGGCATTGTTACGCATTTTTACAGAGTATTTGGAAATTTTACCGAGTACATCTTCCAAGGGTTTAGTTGTATCTACAGATTCTGCCACAGCAGCTTCTTTTACATTTTTACTGTAAGCTGCAGCATGTTTATTATAATGAATGTCCATGGTTAACGTATCAATATATGGTTCAAGTGCAGCGTAAGCATAGGATAATGGTTGCTGATCAAAACCTGTTTTAAAAAAAGTTGGCGTAGATGTCGTTAGCGCAGCGCCGGTTTCTAATAATGCACCAAGGGATGGCAATGTAATTAAAGTTCCAATACCTGCTAATGCAGATTGACCAAGAAAATTTCTACGGGAAGATTGTTTCATAATAATAAATTTAATGTATGAATTTAGTTAAATTATTTCTTACTATTGATTACGTTAACAATTGGTTTAAAAAATGGCCGTATTTTTTTAAAAAACCGGTAGTAGAATTCCTTGTTAAAAAGTACAGAATCATGCATAGCCTTATAAGTTAAAAAGATACCTAGAGGGGCTAAAACCAATATAGAAAGCCACATTCCCACAAACGGGTTCGCAAAACTGTCCTTTACAAATTTTTCCCCAAACATATTCAACAGGTGAAAAATTAGAAAGAATAAAATAGCGACTACCAAAGGCATGCCTAATCCTCCTTTCCGAATAATAGATCCCAATGGCGCACCAATAAAAAATAATACCAGGCAGGCCAACGACAAGGAGAATTTACGATGCCATTCAATTTGTCCAAAGCGTATTTCACGATTTCTATTATCAAATTCTGATCCTGAAAACTGGTAACTGTTTTTTATTGAATAGGCTATTTGAATCGCATTGTCATAAACCGTATTTTTTATAGAGTCTGCCACCTGGGTTAAAAATATTACATTTTTTGCAGGTAAGGGCTGTGTTTTTTTCCAGATACTATCTGGCACATTAAGAAAGTGTAATTGAGCTGCCACATCTGTATTTAATTTTTTTGCAAGGCTGTCGTTTACTTTTCTTAATGAATCGATTGTTTTGTCTAGCAACCTAATGCTTAACATTTTAATATCATTTTTAAAAACGGTATCAGATGTCTGCATCATTTGTAAAGCGGTTATATCAAATAGCTTTTTATACTCTTTAAAACCCATTCGAATAAATTCGGAAGTAGTATCAATGGGGGAGCCACGTTCCTGATAACGATGGCCGTTTTGTAGGGTAAACTCCAGGTATTTTTTATCTGCAGATAATTGCATAACACCATGTTCGGCAATTATACTATTGTCTTGTAATTGGCTTTGTTGCTCATATATTACCACATTGTGTATCGTTTTAGCATCTGCATCTTTTTTACCTATTTTAATGGCATAGCCTGGGATGTGTTTATAAAAAGTACCAGGTTTTAAATCAAGCGCTGGTTTCTTATAAGCAATATCATAATAAATTGTTTTAAATTTTAAATTGGCATAAGGAATAACATAATTGGCAAATAAAAAGGTGATACCACAAAGCAATAAACTAACCCAAATTAAAGGCCGCATAAATCGTAACAAAGAGATGCCAGCAGATTTTATGGCTACCAGTTCAAAGCTTTCACCAAGGTTACCAAAAGTCATTATGGAGGAAATAAGAATTGCAATGGGCATTGTTAAAGTAAGGAGGGAAGCACTTGCGTACCATAAAAATTGACCGATAGTAAAAAGGTCAAGATCTTTACCCACCAGGTCATCAATATATTTCCATAAACTCTGCATCATCAGCACAAAAAAAGTGATGAAAAACGTTGCAATAAAAGGACCTATAAATGATCTGATAATGAGTTTGTCTAATTTTTTTATCATTCCCAAATCGCCGCAGGCGAAGCTTTAATAAGTTATATGTATCTTGATAACGATGACGAACAATAAAGTAAAATTAACACTTTCTGCCAAGGAACAGGAATTGGTTTGTACTACCGAATGGATTTTAACGAAACAAATAATTATAGAAAAAATTATTGCACTTTTTAGTGGCTTGTTAGTTTCCATGCAAAAGATAGCTACAACGCAAAAAAGCAATTTGCCCGAAGAAGTATTTGCAACGGATCCCAAAATAGCACGGGGTGAAAATTACAAAGGGCTTCCATATATAATGCTTGATTATCCCCGTTATTTCAAAAATGAAAACACCATTGCTATCAGAACGCTTTTTTGGTGGGGAAATTTCATTAGCCTTAATCTTCAATTATCAGGTAAAATAAAAAATGACACAACTCCCAATTTGTTAGCTCATTTTTCAATGCTACAGCAAAATGATTATTGGATATGCACCAACAATCATCCATGGGATCATTACTTTGGAGAGGGAAATTATTTACCGATACAGGAAATTACAAAAGCACAATTTACCATCTTGCTTAACAAGAAATCTTTTGTAAAAATTGGAAAAAAAATTTCTTTACAGCATCATGATACCGTTACTCAATTTGTAGAGCAAACTTTTGAAGAAATGCTTTTATTGATACAGAATCAATTACCCAACCGGTGAAATAAATCTTTTACCTGATATTCCCACAATTGACTTTGATCTTTAATATCTTTCTTTTCAGCAAAATCTTTAATGATCAAGATGGTTTGATTGGTAACTTCAGATTTTTCAATACTGAATTCAAAATATTCACCTTTTGGCATATGCATCCAGTGAAAGCGAATGTATTTATTTTCCTCGCCTTCCAGTAATTCTGCTTTTTCATCTGTAGCACCATTCCACGAAAAATTAAATATGCCGTCTCTTTCGTCTACTTTGTCAGCAAACCATTCCTGCAATCCTGCAGGAGTGCTTAAAAATTCATACATTATACCGGGAGAGCATCTAACCGGATATTCTAATGTGTATAATATTTTTTTACTCATCCAATTAATTTAAATCTACTTTATGTGGTGCAATAATAACAAAATAAACGTGGCAATCAGAAAATTTCTAAACTATTTTTTGATATACAGTTACTATAATGTTATTAAACCAATATAAATTATTATAAAAAACCTCTTTTTACAAAAAAACTTTTTTGGTAACATATTATAAAATGTATAAATTACGTTATACTAAATATGTTTTATTAATCGTCCCATATTTTAACTTTTATTCAATTAAACCAATCTATTTATGAGTATGCGCCAGCTCAAAATAACGAAGTCGATTACCAATCGGGAAAGTCAGAGTTTAGAGAAATACTTACAGGAAATTGGTAAGGTTGATTTAATAACTCCTGAAGAAGAAGTGAAATTAGCTATTCTTATAAAACAAGGCGATCAGGCGGCATTAGAAAAATTAACCAAAGCGAATCTTCGTTTTGTAGTTTCTGTTGCCAAGCAATATCAAAACCAGGGACTTACTTTACCAGATGTTATTAATGAGGGTAATCTTGGATTAATAAAAGCTGCTCAGCGGTTTGATGAAACCCGTGGGTTTAAATTTATTTCATACGCAGTTTGGTGGATTAGGCAAAGTATTTTGCAGGCATTGGCTGAGCAATCAAGAATTGTCCGTTTACCCTTAAATAAAGTTGGGCTTACCAATCGTATAAGTAAGGCCTACTCTCAGTTGGAGCAGGAATACGAAAGAGAACCTACAGCAGAAGAGCTAGCTATTTTATTAGATTTAGAAACCGAGGAAGTAGCTGCTACCATGAATGCTTCTGTTAGACACGTAAGTATGGATCAGCCTTTTGGCGAAGGAGATGAAGGGTCTTTAATGGACGTATTAGAAAATCCAAATTCAGACAGCACTGATATGAACATAGCATTTAGAGTTTCGCTATCTACAGAAATTGACAGGTCTTTAAGTACGTTAACAGAAAGGCAGAAAGATGTTATACGGTTCTTTTTTGGTATTGGCGAAGATCATCCATTAAGTTTAGAAGATATTGGTGACAGATTCAATCTTACCAGAGAAAGAGTTAGGCAAATAAAAGATAAGGCCATTTCCAAATTGCAGGTATCTTCACGTAGTAAGCTTTTACGTAGTTATTTGGGAGCTTAAAGATTTCATACATTTGCAGATATTAGGTGAACTTTTAAGTTCACTTTTTTTATATCCAAACGTTTAAAATAATAAGAACAGATGTTTAATTCTCTTAGTGAAAAGTTAGAAAGTGCCTTTAAAAATATTAAAGGACAGGGAAGAATTACAGAACTTAATATTGCCAATACGGTAAAAGAAATTCGCAGGGCATTGGTAGATGCGGATGTAAATTATAAAATTGCCAAAGAATTTACAGATACCATAAAAGAAAAAGCCCTAGGCGAAAAAGTATTAACGGCAGTTAGTCCTGGTCAGTTAATGGTAAAAATTGTGCAAGACCAGTTGACCGAACTAATGGGCGGTACAGAAAGCGAATTTAATATTACTGGTAATCCCTCAATTATTTTAATAGCAGGTTTACAAGGTAGTGGTAAAACAACATTTAGCGGTAAACTGGCCTATTATTTAAAAATAAAAAAGGGTAAATCTCCCTTACTGGTTGCTGCGGATATTTACAGGCCTGCGGCCATTGATCAATTAGAAGTATTGGGTGGCCAGATTGGTGTGGATGTTTACAGCGAAAGGGAAAATAAAGATGCCGTAAGCATTATACAAAATGCTATAAAAGAAGCAAAAGCTAAAAATAAGAATGTAATTATTATAGATACTGCCGGCCGTTTAGCAGTAGATGAAGTCATGATGACAGAGGTGGCAAATATTAAGGCAGACATTAAGCCACAAGAAATTTTATTTGTTGTAGATAGTATGACAGGTCAGGATGCGGTAAATACTGCTGCAGCATTTAATGAGCGATTAGATTTTACTGGTGTTGTGTTAACCAAGCTAGATGGCGATACAAGAGGTGGAGCTGCCTTGTCAATTAAATACACAGTTAATAAACCTATTAAATTTGCAAGTAGCGGCGAAAAGATGGAAACACTGGATGTGTTTTATCCAGAGAGAATGGCTCAGCGTATTTTAGGAATGGGGGATATTGTAAGCCTGGTAGAAAAAGCGCAGGAACAATTTGATGCAGTTGAAGCTGCAAGACTGGAAAAAAAGATTCGTAAAAATCAATTTGATTTTGAAGATTTTAAAACCCAGTTGCAGCAAATAAAAAAGATGGGTAACCTTAAGGACCTGATGGGTATGATACCTGGCGTAGGAAAACAAATTAAAGATGTAGATATTAATGATGATGCCTTTACAGGAATTGAAGCAATGATAAATTCAATGACTTTGCAAGAGCGTCGCAACCCTGATATTATAAACCCCAACCGTAAATTACGCATTGCCAAAGGCAGTGGTAAGGATATAGCAGAATTGAACCAGTTTTTAAAACAGTTTGAGCAAATGAAAGGGATGATGAAGATGATGAATAAAATGCCAATGAGTAAAATGCCGGGAATGGGTAAAAGATAAATATTAATAATCCAATGCTTTTAAGTTAAGGCAAATTAGAGGAAAATATTACTTGTTCCAAAATCTTTGCAAATTTAAAATATACAAAAACTGCAAATAAGACAAATGCTTTATCACTGGTAAGTGAATATATTATTGGTGTATTTATCAAGAAAAGAATAAAAAGATTATTTAATATTTCACATGACATATTAAATAAGACCACCGAGGCAATCAGGCCAAATAGAAGCTTTCCAAAAAATCATAAACAGAAAAATCCCCCGATCTATGAATTATAAAAGATGTAACAAAATGGCTTAAGTTAACGGCATTGAGTAATATTCTTTTAAAAAAATAATTGTTACAGCCATATAATGATGCCTCTTTTCAATATATTTATAAGTATATCAACATGATAAAAATAATCTAATGGATAGAAAAAAGTTTATTAAAATTTCCGGTGTTTCAATGGCCGGACTCATTATTAATCCAACTTCCTTCTCAAATTTTCCGCCACAATATTTATTGGCTTTACCGGATCAAGTTTATATCAGTTCTGGCAATCAGCAACTAACACTTATTTCCGCTGACAAAACAACATGGGTTTATAAAGATGTTACCCTAATTATTAAACAGCTGGCTGGCCATCAGGAAGTACAAGTGCAATCACCCAAAATACCTTTAAATAATGTACAACTAAAATGGAATTATAGCATCAATAACAAAAGCAAAATTCTTGGTGATCATTGGGAAAGAACCTACGGTGATGCATGCTGGCAATCTCCCGAAGCAATAAAAAAAATACCCTGGTATTTTATGCAGTCTGATGCAAAAAGTACCAATTGCTTCGGCGTAAAAACGGGCGCAGCTAGTATTTGTTTTTGGCAGATAAATAATAACAGCATTCAACTAGTCCTAGATACAAGTTCTGGTGGAGTTGGGGTGAGGCTTGGTACCAGAACCTTGCATGCTGCTGATATTATCACTACAAAAAGTACAGCAAATGAAACCCCCTTTACAACCGGCAAGCGTTTTTGCAAACTGATGTGCGAAAAACCGCGGCTTACAAAACAACCGGTATATGGCATTAACGACTGGTATTTTGCCTACGGCAATAATTCATCACAATTAATTTTAGAACATACTGCTTTACTGGTAGATTTAGCAAGGGATACCAATAACAGGCCCTTTTCAGTTATAGATGCTGGCTGGGCAATGTCCTCGCCTGTGCCGCAGGATGATAGCTCCTGGGGCGATGATTTTTCGAAGCCGAATGATAAGTTTAAAGACATGGCTACGTTAGCTGTTGCTATTAAAAATTTAGGTATGCGTCCGGGTATATGGACAAGAGCGCTTTGTGCCAAATCCCATGATCCTAAAAATTTATTATTGCCTTCTATCGAAGGAAGAGATGATCCAAAACAACCCATATTAGATCCCACAATTGAAGAAAATATAGAACGGGTAAAGTATAATATTTCTATGTATAAACAATGGGGATACGAGTTGGTAAAACATGATTTTTCCACTTACGATATTTTAGCCAAATGGGGCTTTCAAATGAAGGAAGCCATTACACAACCCGGCTGGCATTTTAATGACGATTCTAAAACCACTGCAGAGGTTATGCTGCATCTTTATAAAGCTATAAGACAGGCTGCTGGAGATATGTACCTTATTGGATGCAACACTATGAGCCACCTTTCAGCTGGTATTTTTGAACTAAACAGAATTGGTGACGATACCAGTGGTAATGATTGGGACCGTACCAGAAAAATGGGTGTAAATACGCTCGCATTCAGAAGTATTCAGCACGATAACTTTTATGCTACTGATGCGGATTGTGTAGGCCTTACAAACAAAGTGCCCTGGAAAAAAAATAAACAATGGATGCAGTTACTTGCAGAAAGTGGAACTCCTTTATTTATTTCTGCCCAGCCGGCCGCGGTGGGTACGGAACAAAAAGAATTTATAACAAATTGTTTTACAAGCGCTGCAAAAAAATTGCCTGTTGCTGAACCATTAGATTGGATGGATACCCTTACGCCAGTAAAATGGAAGTTAGCTGGCAAAGAGGTGGATTTTGACTGGTCATAATTATTGTGTTCCAATTAATTATTTCAGTTAACAGCAAAACAAAATAGTTTTTAATGAAAAATTATTTTACAGTATAAAAAAATAGCCGATTTATCCTTTTCAATCCGCCCAATCAGCGTTACTATTTCTATGCAAAAATCTGTCCTCACCTTCCCCTGTTTTGGGATAGAAATTACGCTTTAAAAATTCACAATTAAGACCGAAATTTTTATTTAATGTCGTACACTGTTTACCGTTTCGCCATTAATAAAATCTTTTAACCTGGTAAAACCAAATTTTTCCGATAGGTCTTCCTATTATATTTAATAGATTGCAAGGTGAAAATTTATACCATTTATAAATAATAATTATATTATGGCATTACCTTTTCAGATTACTAAAAAACAGACAATCTCTGAACTTTATAAACTTCAACGCAGTCACGGGGAATTAATAAGCAAGCGCTTATTGACGCTAATTGAGATTAGAAAGCATGAAAAAACTGGTATTTCCAAAAGGGAACTATCCCGGATCACCGGCATCAATCATAACAGTATTGTGAAGTGGCGTCAGGTGTACAACTTTTCAGGTATTGAGGAATTGTTGAAACATGGCCGTTTCGGAGGTTTTAAGAAAAGCGTTGTTAGCAAATAGGAGTATGAGAAAATAGCCATGAAATTAAAAGATCCCAAAAATGGTATAAGGGGATATACGGAACTATTAGAATGGGTGAGAAAAGAACTTTTTAAAGATATGAAGTACATTACTTTGGTAAAATATACACAACGTCATTTTGGGAGTAAAATAAAAGTAGCAAGAAAAAGCCATGTTAAAAAGGACGAAGAAGCTGTTGCCGCTTTTAAAAAAACTTCAGTCAAAAATGTCAGGAAGTAATATTTGCGTCAAATACAAAATTCACCAGAGTAAACCTATTTTTTCAGGATGAAAGTAGGTTCGGATTGTTTACACTAAATGGTAAAGCATTAACTGCAAAGGAATAAAACCGATTTGCCCTTTCCATCAGGTATTCCAAACACTTTATTTGTTTGGTGCATTTTCTGCTATAAACGGAGATAAATTTCTTTTAGAAATGCCCAACTGCAATGCCGAAAATTTTCAGGTTTTTCTCGACGGTCTATCAGCCACAAATCCGGAAGAGTTTAAAATAATGGTACTGGATAACGGCGCTTTCCACTAAGCAAAATTATTATCAATTCCGGAAAATATCGGGTTTATATTTTTGCCCCCCCCTACAATCCTGAACTAAATCCTGCAGAAAATATATGGGCAATCCTCAAAAGAAAATTCACCAATAACCTTTATAATAACGTGGAGGAGGTTAATGAATTTATTACAGAAGAAACAAAATCACTATGTGCCGATAAGATAAAAAGTACTTATGGGTTTGCATATATCTTCCAGGGATTAAATTGGACTAATTAAAATTATAAATGGTATATGTAATTTTTTTACTAATTTAAATGTCAGGAATCTGTAGTTGTAAAACAACAATTTTATTACCCCTTATAACAGGTATATCAGCTTACTATATTAACAGTACAATAATTTTTTTGATTTCAATACTCTTGTTAACTTGAGTAATTGGATATACAACATAGAAACTATCTTGATTGATTACACTTTTATCTAAAATGGTAACGTTCTATTTTACAAAAAGCCTGGTAACACTCAGATGTTTAGTATTTACCTAATAAAAGTAAATTGGTTTTGTTTAAATTTTATATAAACAAGGCAACCTTTTTAATAGTTTTTACGAATATTAAATTACCTTAAAATTATACCAACGAAGGAGGAATTAGAACATATAATCCAAGGGTGCACAAAGCTACATCGTGAAAGCCAAAAAGCGTTTTATCAACAATTTTATGGTTTTGCAGCGGCTATTTGTATGCGTTATTGTAACAGTAAAGATGATGTGATGGAAGTGGTAAATGATGGATTTTTAAAAGTATATAAGGAACTTTCTGTGTTTACGCCTAAATATGATAATTACGATGCTTCTTTAAAAGGTTGGATGAAAAGTATATTTGTAAACACGGCAATCGATCATTTTAGAAAAAAATAAAAAGAATTACCTGGTAGCAGATATTCAGGAAATACATGCTGAATTGGAGGAGGAGACGGAAACTGCCATAGATAAAATGACCTATAAAGAAATATTGGAAATGGTGCAGCGCTTATCGCCGGTATATAAAACTATATTTAACCTATTTGTTATTGATGGATTTAAACATGAGGAAATAGCGGCTAGGTTAAATATTTCTGTAGGCACTTCAAAATCAAATCTCTCAAAAGCAAAGGCTAATATTCAAAAAATGTTAAAGGAAGGAGCTGTTAAATACTATGAGCAAAAAGTCATTTGATCATATTGAAAATAAAATAAGGGAAGCCGCTGAAAACAGCGAGCCACTCTTTAATGAACTTGCATGGAGCAATATGGAGGCTCTGTTAATCAAAGACAATGGAAAGAAACGCCGCTATTTTTTTGGGTGGATTTTATTTTCTTTTATTTTTGTTGGTGCAGGCAGTGCTTATCTGTTTTATAAAAATAGACCAGTAAAGGAAATTACAGCGATTTATAAGGAGCAAAAATCAAAAGATACTACAGCTGACCGGGTTAAAAATATTACTGGTGAAGTACCTGTTTTTACATACAACCAAAAAACCTCAAATAATAAAGCAACTTTAAATAAACCGATTAATTCAGAACTGGAATATGCTAACAGTCAATCACCTAACAACAACAATGATAGTTCTGTTAGTAGTGATAACAGTAACGAGAATTCCAAAAAAATACGGCAAATTAAAAAAGGGAAATTATATTCAAATGTCAATTTGGGTCAGGTAGAATCAACAGATGAAGTGCCGGTTAAGCAAGATACTTTAAATTCCATTTTAGTGCTTACACATATGGATGCCATCAATGAAAACACCACTCCTGTTGTTTTAAAAGATAGTGCGATAAAAATTGATAGTATAAAAATTGGCAAGAAAGATTTTTCTAAAAAAAATAAAAATGAAAAAATAACAGTGGAAAAATTAGCTCGTTTTTATATACTTGCTGCCATTGGTGGTGATGCAGGTAGTGTTAAATTTTTATCTTTTAAAAAGAGTGCTGTAACAGTTAAGTATGGCATTGGTATAGGATATCAGTTAAATAATAAAATAAGTGTTCAAACAGGTTTTTATGCCAGTCAAAAAAAATACATTGCTGGTCCGGAAGACTATTATACAAAAAATAGTCCCTATTGGAATTATAAAAATATTGTAAAAGTTGATGCTAATTGTTTGGTGTATGATATCCCCTTAAGTATCAGGTATAATTTTTTACTAAAACCTGCAACTATTTATTACACTACCACAGGTCTTTCAACTTTTATTATGAAAAGAGAAAATTATGATTACTACTATACCTACACTGGCAGTACTACAATTTATCATAAAGATTCTACTTATACAGGTAATAAAAATCTATTTTCTGTCTTTAATTTTTCAATTGGGATACAAAAGAAATTATCTCCCAATTTTTCAATTCTTGCTGAGCCTTTAATTAGTATTCCGCTTTCAGGTGTTGGTCAGGGGCAGGTAAAACTATATTCTACAGCCTTGCAGTTGGCAATAAAATATCAGCTTTCTACCAAGCATAAATAATCTTGTTTTTTCTATTTTTTCATGAGCCACTTGTGGCTCATTTTTATTTTTAAGAACATAACAAAAAGTGCTACTTCTTTTTAATGAAGGCTTATTTTTGTGTTATTAATTGACAAGATTTTTCTTAAAAAAGACAACAGTTTAATTAAAAAACTAAGTTATTTTTTTACCATCAAAAAATATTCATCATAATTATTTTTCCTGAGGCAACCTCTTTAGCCATCAATACGATTATGTACAAAACAACTTGTATGAATAAAAATAGCACCAACTGTCTGAGTATTTTTATCTTTGCTTTTACGATTACTGCTTTTGCCGCATGTAGTAAAAGTAGCTCTTCAACCCCAATACTACCAGCAGATATGTGCGCCGGTAAAACCATTTTAATTACTGCAACACCTGAGGCAACACAACACTGCAGTAATGATGGAAGTATCAATATTGCAGTAATTGGAAGTTCCAATTTTACCTACAAGCTAAATAGCAGCGGCACTTACCAGGCGGCATCAAAATTTACTGATTTGTCGGAAGGTGTGTATACTGTCTTTGTAAAAGATGGTGCAGGATGCGAAAAATCTGCAGCAGTTACTGTTGGTTCAGGTGGTACAATCGGGCCATTATTTACAGGAATGAAAAGTCTTGTAAATACGCGATGCAAAAGTTGCCATAATAGTACATTGGCTAACGGAGGAATGAATTTTGAAATTGAATGCAACATCATAAAAAATAAAACCCGTATTAAAGTAAGGGCGGTTGACGAGGGAACTATGCCACAATCAGGAACATTGCCACAATCAGAAAAAGATATTATTAGTAATTGGATAAACGCAGGGGGTACCTATGCTAATTAAATTATTCACCTGTTATTTAAAAAAATGAAATTATCAAAAAAAAGCATCTTGTTTTTTGTTTTAATTCTCCTGTTGATGATGGGTGCTTTTTTTTTAAAAGAATATGAACGCAGGCCTACAGATGTAACCAGTATGCAAGCAACTGTAAGAATAGCTGTTGCAGATATTATTGATTTATATGACAAGGACGAAGCAATTGCCAACAAACTTTTTCTTGATAAAACTATTCAGGTTAAGGGCCTTATTACTGAAATTTTAAATCAGCAAGATACGCTGATTAATATTTTTCTTGGCGATAAAAATGGAGTACATAAAGTGAGTTGCCTGTTGGATAAACGGCATTTTAAGGCAATAAAAAATTATACTGTAGGGCAACAAATAAGTATTAAAGGAATTTGTACTGGCTATTTAATTGATGTAGAATTAAACAGGTGTGTGGTAGTTGACAGTAATGAATAATAAATTTTTACAGGCATGAAAAGTTTACTCGTTTTGAATTTAGTTGTGTTATTTTCTGTTAACTCAACAGCGCAAACAAAATATTATTCAAAGGCTGGTATTATTTCTTTTTATTCTAAGTCTTCCATGGAAAATATTGAAGCCAGCAATAATAAGTTGGTAAGTATTTGGGATGTAAGTAACGGACAAATTGAGTTTGCCGTATTAATGAAAGGATTTGAATTTGAGAAAGCGTTAATGCAGGAACACTTTAATGAAAATTATGTGGAAAGTAGTAAATATCCTAAGGCTCTTTTTAATGGCACTATCGAAAAAAGCAATGCCATCGCTTTACTATCCGACAATATCACTACTGTACAAGTAAAAGGATTGCTGACAATGCATGGCGTTACTAATTCTGTAAGTACAACTGCAATAATTACGATAAAAAATGGTGTAGTAAGTGCAGTATCAAAATTTACAATTGCACTGGCAGATTATAAGATTTCAATACCATTGCTGGTTGCAGATAAGATTAATAAAACGATTACAATTACTATCAATATCCCTGCCTTTCAATTACTTATTTCAAAATAATTATATGGTAAAAGTTAAAGCAATAATTTTATTATCCTTTATTTTATTAACTGTTCAATTAAAGGCGCAATCGCTTTTAAAAGATATTGAAGATAGTGTGGCTGTAAAGGAAAAAATTACAGGGGCTTTTAAATCAACAAGGGTTATCAATGCACACTCAATAGAGATGTTGCACAAGCGTAATTTAGATGTTAGAATCATGCATAGGTTTGGGTTTATAAGTTCAGGAGTAAAGCAATTGTATGGATTGGACAATGCGGCCATGCGAATAAGTTTTGATTATGGACTTACAGATAATACCACGATAGGCTTTGGAAGAAGTACGTTTAGAAAGGAACTCGATCTTTTTGTAAAAACAAGAATTGTGCAACAATCAACCGGAGTAGGTGCGATGCCCGTTTCGTTGGTGGTTGCAGCCGGTGATTTGGTTTGGACGGAAGAATCTTTTAATATGGTAAAACCAAATTTTTCCGATAGATCTTCCTATTATGTTCAACTGATTTTAGGGCGAAAATTTAGTTCTATATTTTCATTACAGCTTAGTCCAATACTTGTTCATAGCAGTACAGCCGTAAATACCGGCGATGATAAAACTATTTTTGCAATGGGTGGTGGGGCTCGTTTTAAAGTAAGTAAAAGAATGGCACTTACATTGGATTATCATCATCCCTTTGGTGTACTTAATCAAATCAATACAGATCCATTATCTGTAGGTCTTGATATTGAAACGGGTGGGCATGTATTTCAGTTACAATTTTCCAATGCTACAGGCATGAATGAAAGGGCTTATATTACCCAAACCACCGGTAATTTTTTTAAAGGGGATATCCGTTTTGGATTTAATTTATCCCGTATTTTTAATATAGGGAAACATAAAAAATAATAAACCGCAACAGCAGTTTTTATAAGCCAAATTGAACACCTGTCTTAATTCTGTTTAAAAGCAGGCTGTAACAATTGCGGATAAGCCTGTTGGCAACTTCACTGCGGTTTGGTATGTTAATGTTATTGCTGTTATTAATTTTATTCCAGTCGTCTTGTGTTAGCGCATCTTTGTTACCAGTATATGTGGCTGTTTCTACTCTCCATTCATCATTGCCAGGAAAGCGATCAAACAAAAGATTTCTGCCGCTTACCTGGTCATAAATTCGGCACTCTAGTGTAGCCCTGCTTTGCATGTACCGGGCGGTTACATTAACAGTTGCATAAATGGTTTTATAAATTGGCTGGGGCGGTATAGATTTGGTGCTGCCTGTTTGAATCTGTTTACTCCTGTTTATATTGTATCTGTTGGTGTATACCTGCCCCACAAACAATTCAGTAAAATTCAGTTCTACTATTCTGTCTGCATGTATGCGTTTCGCATTGGCATCCCATTCTGAATAAAAGCGAACATCACTAAAAGACTGGTTGTTAAGGTCGTTGATGATCTGCTGTTGTAACCAGTCATTTTGAAATCCCCAGTAGTTCCAATTATGATTGTAATAATTAGCAGCTCTTACAATTACTTTTATGGTGGCTCTTTCCTGGGCCTCCTGCATTAATGATCTCACGTCCCGAAAACCCGGTACTGCATTATTTGCTTTATTGAAGTAAGAATAGGCATTTCGGGCAGACTCCCGGTTATCATAAGTCATATATTCCATTGCCTGGTTGTAGTATTCATTTGCGGCACTGTTTTTTGCTTCCTGTATCAGTAGAGAAGCATCCCATAAATTGTGTACAATGTTTCTCGCAACCGGAAGTGCAATAATCTGTTGAAACATCTGCTGTACCACCCCATATTCTTTAACCAGTTCAAGATACCGGTCTCCCGGTGGCAGGTAATTGTAATTGGCTGTTGTTAATGATCTGCGCTTGTAGGCTGCAGTTGTATAAGCCTGTGGCAACAGCTCCAAGGCTTCTTTATCGCTGCCATTTTTTTTCAATTTTTCCAACAATTCAACAACTGTCTTATCTTCTGTAGTATAATATTTTTTTAGATGATTAGAAGGACTGCAGCCAAGTACGAATAGCAATAATAAAATCAGGTATCTTTTCATGTGATGTTATTTGATTAAAAATATAATAAATATAAGAAACAGCCATAACAATAATTTGCAGCTTGTTCAATCAAAACAAATTTGCCTCAGGAAAATATATTAAGGTTAATATTTTGCCATCATTATTAATTATTTGGATATTTTACAGTTGCTTGTTATCTTCGCTTTCCTTTTTTAAGGAAATTAAGAAACCCTATTTATTCACAACCCAAAAAAATTTCTATTTTTTATGGCTGTAAAAATGAGACTGCAACGTCACGGATCTAAAAAAAGACCGTTCTACTTTATAGTAGTTGCAGACGGACGGAGCCCCCGCGACGGCAAATTTATTCAAAAACTTGGTACGTACAATCCATTGACTGTTCCTGCAACTGTGCAGATAGACCGTCAAAAGGCATTGGACTGGTTACACAAAGGTGCTCAGCCTACTGACACTGTACGTCGTATCCTTTCCTTTAAAGGCGTATTGTTCTTGAAACATTTGTTAAGAGGTGTTGGCTTAGGTCTGTTTGATGAAGCTGTTGCAATGCAAAAGTTTACTGCTTGGAGTGCTGAGCATGATGCGCACATCGCAAAACGTCAGGGTGCTCATAAAAAAGCACGTACTGATAGCCGCAATCAACCCGTAGTTAGAAAAGTTGCTGAAGCACCTGCTGCTGCAACTGCCGAAGCTACTGCTCCTGCAGCAACGCCTGAAGAAACTAAAACAGCAGAATAAGATCGCTGTTCCGTTAATTCTTTTAAA
>JANXSK010000118.1 GCA_025352695.1 Ferruginibacter sp.
AAAGATTCCATCATCAACACCGGCCACATCGGCATCAGTATTTATGAGCCAGCTACAAATAAATACTGGTATAATCATGAAGCAACCAAATTCTATGTTCCTGCAAGTAATGTAAAATTGTTTTCGTTATATGCAGGGTTAAAATATTTAGGCGATAGTTTAATTGGCGTTCGGTATCAGCAAAAAGAAAATACATTAATCATATACCCTACCGGCGACCCAACTTTTTTACACCCGGATTTTAAGCATCAACCCATATTCGATTTTTTAAAAAGTAAAGCCAATATCAACTACTGCACTCAATATTTCACAGAAGCCCTCGGACAAGGCTGGGCATGGGATGACTACACGGAAAATTATATGGTACAAAGAAGTGAGTTCCCTATTTATGGCAATCTGGCAAGAGTATATAATAATGAGGGAATGCTAACTATTGTACCAAAAAACATTCCGCTGCATACTCAAACGGGATTTGAAAAATACAAGGGCCATGTTGAACTTTCTTTCTTTCGGAAATGGGATAGTAATGAAATTATTTCTACTGTAATATCTCCCCGACCCCAAAAATATGAATATGAAATACCTCTTGCTACTAATAATAATGAAATTGTAGAATTCCTATCAGATACGTTGCATCAGGATATTAATTTAATCAGTAACAAAATTGAAGATGCTGTTGAAAACAATGATAAAAAATTACACATCATTTATTCTCAGCCAACCGATTCGTTAATTAAACCGATGATGTACCATAGTGATAATTTTTTTGCAGAACAAACTTTGCTGATGGCAAGTAATCAACACCTGGGATATATGAGTGACGAGGCGATGATTGATACATTATTAAAAACAGATTTAAAAGATATCCCTCAAAAACCACACTGGGTAGATGGTAGCGGACTTAGCCGGTACAATTTGTTTAGTCCGCAATCCTTTATTTATCTTTTAAATAAAATGAAAAATGAGTTTGGCATAGCAAGATTAAAAACAATTTTACCAACGGGAGGAACAGGTACTTTTAAAAACTATTATCAAAAAGACAGTGGCTTTATTTATGCCAAAACAGGTAGTTTAAGCAACCACATCGCCATCAGTGGTTATCTATATACAAAAAAGGGGAAATTTATTATCTTCTCTATTTTAACCAATCAATTTCAGGGCAGCGCCACCAAAGTGAGGCGAGCCGAAGAAACTTTTTTAGAAACCATCAGGGAAAAATATTAATGCTTTTTTTATCCTACAAATTATAAAACACGAATTCCACGAAATACAATGCTGTATTGTATTTATTCGTGGAATTCGTGAAAAAAATTCGTGTCCTTGTTATCAGAAACCTACATAAAACTATCCGCTTCCCGGTAAGCCTTTATCAATGCCAATTCACCCTCTTTACCTTTACCGGCATTGCCATGTTCCATCCCCAAAATACCTCTGTACCCTTTATTGTAGATGTGTTTAAATATATTTTTGTAATTCATCTCGCCTGTGCCGGGTTCGTTGCGGTCTGGGTTATCGCCTATCTGATAATAGCCAATTTCATCATACACCAAGTCGAGCGTAGGGATAATGTGTCCCTGGTTGCGCTGTACATGATACATATCGTAAAGCAACTTACAAGACGGACTGCCAACAGCTTTGCAGATAGCATATGCCTGGTCGGGTGTTCGCAAAAATAGATCTGGGTTGTCACTAAGTGGCTCCAGCACCATAATAATTCCATGCGGCTCAAAAATGGCTGTTCCCTTTTTTATCGCTTCAATTACATTACCTGTTTGTACACCAATAGGCAGGTCACGAACAAAATCGCCGGGAACCACTGTAACCAACTTACTGTTTATGCGTTTAGCAATCTCAACCGCTTTCTTGCAAGATGCAATAAATTTTTCAACCTGGTCGGCTTTGCCCGATGCCAGCATATTACTATCATTACCCAAGTCAGGCTGCACAAATACGCCCATTCCCATACCAAGTTTGGCAAGCGTATCTCCAATTTTTTTCTGCTGATCTTCGGATCGCCCACTCATCCCATTATCTTCAATACCCCGAAAACCATTGTCATAAGCAAATTTTATCTGATCGATAAAATCCTTGCCGGCATGATTTTGAAACATCCCATCATGTATACCATAATTAAGATGAAAGGGCTTTTCAGCTGCAGATACATTTTCATCATTGGTTTTTGCAAATACACTGGCGGAGGATGCTAATAAAGCACCACTCGCCAATAAGGATTGCTGCATAAATTTTCTTCGTTGCATGGTTTATATTTTTTGTGGCTTAAATTTACCAACATTCATTTATAAAAAAATTAAATATTGTTTAACCGCATTTTAATAACTGTATTTTTCCTATGTATCACTACTGTATGTATTGCACAACAGAAACGATTTTCCTATACGCAACCAAAAATGGGTTCGCCTTTTGGGATTATTTTTTATTCTGCGGATAGTGCGCAGGCAAACCTTATTGCAAAGCAATGTTTTAATCTGGTAGATTCATTTGTATTTATTTTTAGCGATTATATTGATAGTAGTGAGTTATCAAGATTAAGTGCTACAGCAGGTAATAAGGATTCCGCCGTAAGCGTTTCTCCCGCAATGTTTGATATGTTATTAAAAGCAAAAACTGCCTTTGATAAAAGTGAAGGAGCCTTTGATATTTCCATTGGACCCTTATCAAAATTTTGGCGAAAATTAAGAAAGGCAAAACAATTTCCAACAGACGACGCAGTACAAGCTACCAAAAAATTAATTGGTTTAAATAAACTACTTCTCGATACGGTTAATAAAAAAGTAACCCTTACCCAGACC